>JBMLPD010000054.1:0-31711 GCA_049242285.1 Rubrivivax sp. | reverse complement strand
GCGCCGGTCTCGAACAGCGCTCAGGGTGCGCTGTAGGTCACGCGGTAGATGGCGCCGGCGAAGTCATCGCTGATCAGCATCGAGCCATCCTTCATCATCGCCACGTCCACCGGACGGCCGCGATAGACGCCATTGGCGTCCAGCCAGCCTTCGGCAAAGACCTCGGTCTTGTCGGCGGTGCCGTCAGCCTTCAGCGAAACGAAGTTGATCAACGCACCGCTGGCCTTGGTGCGGTTCCAGGACCCGTGCGAGGCCACGAACATGCCGTTGCGGTACTTCTGCGGGAACATGGAGCCGCTGGCGAAGGTCATGCCCAGTTGCGCCTGGTGCGCCGGGAAGTTCACCTGGGGCGCGATCATGCCGGCCGGGGCGGGCAGGTCCTTCAGGTCGGGCGCAGCGCTGCTGCCGGCAATCTGCACACCACCGTTGGTCCAGGGGAAGCCGAAATGCTCGCCCGCCTTGGTGGAGCGGTTCAGTTCACCCGGGGGGATGTCGTCACCCATGCCGTCGACCTGGTTGTCGGTCCACCACAGGGTGCCGTCCTTCGGATTGAAGTCCTGGCCCACCGAGTTGCGGATGCCGCGTGCGAAGACCTCGCGGCCGCTGCCATCAAACGCGTTCATGCGGATGATGCCGCCAATGCCCAGGCGGTCGTAGGAGGCGACCTTCTCGCGCGGCTGCACGTTGAAGGGCTGGCCCAGCGAGATGTAGAGCTTGCCATCCGGACCCACGTCGCAGACACGGGCGCCGTGGTTGAAGCTCTCCTCCTCCTCGGGGATCAGCTTGCCCTGGGGCACCACCTCGATCACGGCCACGTCCGGGCCTTCATAGAAGAACTCGGCAGCAGGGAAATTCAGCACCCGGTTGTGCTCGACCACGATCAGGAAGCCATCCTTGGTCCAGCACACGCCGTTGGGGTTGGTGAACTTCAGCGAAGGCGCAAAGCTCTTGACCTCATCGGCTGCACCGTCGCTGTCGCGGTCGGTCACGGCCCACACGGTGGTCTTGCGGGTGCTGACGAACAGCATGTTGGTGCTGGGAGCCACGGCCATGTGGCGGGCGTCGGGCACCACAGCGTAGAGATCAATCTTGAAGCCCGGCGGCATCTTGATGTTCTTCAGGTTGGCACGGATTGCATTGGCCTTGGGGCCGGTCTGGGCCACCGTCGGGATGTTCAGATCTGTGGTCGCAACCTTGAACTGCTTGAGCTTCTCGAGGTTCTGCTGGGCCAGGGCCGGCAGCGCCAACCCGCAGGCCAGCGCAGCGGCCACGGCCAGCCGAAGGGGACGAAGGTTCAGGGACATCGTTGATCTCCTCAGGGTCAAGGGAATTGTGAGTTGACAGGCGGCCACAAGATACCCTGCAGCCACGGCCTGTGGCACCGGTTGGCGCAAGGCACGTGCCAATTCGGGAAAACCTGGGCGCGTGGACTGGCCGTTCCTGCGCGGCAGGGTGAACACCGGGGCCGATGCCTGCATGACTTCTGTACATTTGACCCTCGAACACTGTCCAGAAATGGGTCACTTCCGGGCGGAAATCGGGCACAGTGGGCATCAGGGTCTTGGGGAACTGCGTAATCTTCAGGGCCCGTGAAACGGGAACCTCGGTACAAAAGATCGGGTCTTCAGCGCCCGACGAACAGGAGAAAAGCGTGGAGCGCAACCCAGCCCTGCGGCCCGAACACGCCAAGGCCCTGGCCGCCCGTGCCGGCGGGAACACGGCCGAAAGCCTGCCGTCTGGCGTCATCCTGGACAGCTGGGCGCGCTGCCTGGACGCCGGGCTGGACCCCTGGAAGACGCCGCAGATCGAGGTGATCAGCGGCTCTGAGCTGACGCTGCGCCGGGAGCGGGCCGAGGTCGTGCGCCGTCTGGCCCGGGCCGAGCTGGAAACCCTGTCGCAGCAGATTGCAGGCTCCAACTTCCTTCTGGCCTTCGCCGATCACGAGGGCATGATCCTGGACTTGTACGCCGACAACCGGTTTTCCATGAGCGGCTCGGGCGCCGGCATCGTGGCGGGCAGCCTGTGGGACGAACGCAGGGCCGGCACCAACGGCCTGGGCACGGCCCTTGCCCTTGGACAGGCGGTGGCGGTGATGGGCACCGAGCATTACTTCCACTCTCTGGGCGGAATCTCCTGCACCGCCGCCCCGGTGCGTGACGCGCGGGGCGAAGTCGTGGGCGTCCTGGATGCCTCGTCCTACTTCGAGTCGCGCCAGCGTCACACCTCTGCCCTGGTGCAGATGGCCGTCACCCACATCGAGAACGGGCTGATGCTGCACCAGATGGCGGACCAGACGGTGCTGGCCATCCACCCGCGCGCGGAGTTTCTCGGCACCTTGTCGGCCGGCCTTCTGGCCCTGGACGACGACGGTCGGCTGCGTGCACTCAACGCCCGGGCCCGCCACCTGCTGTCGGGCCTGGCGTTGGGGCCGGGTGCCGCCTTTGAGCAACTCTTCGAGGAACCTTTCGAGCAGGTCCTGGCCCGGCTGGGCCAGACCGGTCAGGCGCAGCTGCGCGACGCCATGGGCAGCACCCTGGTGGCGCGGCCGGTGCAGCGACCCCATGCGTCGAAGCGCTGGATGGTCGGGCCAGCGCAGCACGATTCAGCGCCTGCCATGCGGGCGCGGCGCAGCGCCGGGCCGAGCGTCGGGGCAGACGCCCCGCCAACCGGACCCGGACCCGCGCCCGGGGCCGCATCCCACCGGCATCGCCCCGCATTCCTGGCCGACGACCCCGCGGTGGAGAAGGCCTGCAGCACCGTGCGCCGGGCCGTGCGCGTGGGCGTGCCGGTGCTGATCCAGGGCGAGACGGGCACGGGCAAGGAAATGGTGGCGCGACACGCCCATGAGTTCAGCGGGCGCAAGGGCCTGTTCGTGGGCGTGAACTGTGGCGCCTTGCCGGCCGAACTGGTGGAGGCCGAGCTCTTCGGCTACGTGGCCGGCGCCTTCACAGGTGCTCGGCGGGACGGCAGTCCGGGCCTGATCGCCTCAGCCGATGGCGGCACCTTCTTGCTGGACGAGATCGCCGAGCTGCCACTGAGCCTGCAGTCCGCACTCCTGCGGTTCCTGGACGACCGCTGCGTCAGGCCCGTCGGGGGCACCCACTCCCGGGTGGTGGACGTGCAGTTGCTGGCCGCCACCCACACCGACCTGGCGCAGGCCGTGAGTGCAGGACGCTTCCGCCAGGACCTCCTGTACCGATTGAACGTCGTGGAGGTGAAGCTGCCTGCATTGCGCCAGCGCACGGACCTGCAGGCTGCGGTGCAATTCGTGCTGGCCGAACTGGACCCGACGGCGCGCCTCAGCCCGGGTGCGATGCAGCGGCTGTGCAGCCATGACTGGCCGGGCAACTTCCGTGAACTCCGCAGTGTCATCACGCGCGCCTTGATCCAGGCCCATCCAGCCTGCGACGGCATTCGGCTGGAGGAGCAGGACATCGCGGCAGCCTTGCCCGGGCGGATGGAAGCGCTGCGCGCGCCCGAAGCGCTGCCCGCTTCCGGGCTGCAGCGTGCGGCCACGCAAACCGTCGTGCAGGCTTTCGACCGCTGCGGGCGCAGCGTCAGCCGCACCTCGCGCAGCCTGGGCATCTCGCGCACGACGGTGTACCGCCATCTGCGAGAAGCCGGAAGGGTCCCGGCACGCCCCTAAGGCGCGGCGTCGTCGCACCCGGGGGGTTGGTCACCGGGTCACAGGCGCCGGTGCCGCAGCGCGGGCAATTGCTGCCGCACCTGCGTCAGCCGGGCGTTGTGCATCTCCGCCATCACCACCGCCTCACCCTCGGGCTGGCACGCCAGCACATCGCCCCAGGGGTCCACGACCATGCTGTGGCCCCAGGTCCTGCGACCGTTCTCGTGCGCACCGCCCTGGGCGGGTGCCAGCACGTAGCACTGGTTCTCCACGGCACGGGCGCGCAGCAGCAGTTCCCAGTGGGCCTGCCCCGTGGTGTGGGTGAAGGCCGCGGGCACGCAGATCAGGTCACAAGGCGGCCGCCCCGGCGCGAAGGTCAGGGCCCGGTACAACTCGGGAAAGCGCAGGTCGTAACACACGCTCAAGCCCACCCGGTGGCCTGCGGCGGTGAAGGCCACGGGCTCGTCGCCGCGCTCCAGCACCCGGGCCTCGTCGTAGCGCTCGCGGCCGTTGTCGAAGGCGAAGAGGTGGATCTTGTCGTAACGCGCCTGCACGGCGCCATCGGGCCCGAACACGAGACAGGTGTTGCGCACCTGGTCGCTGCGCCCCGGCACTGCCATGGGCAGCGTGCCGCCCACGACCCAGACGCCGTGCCGCAGCGCGGCGTCGGACAGGAAACGCTGGATCGGCCCCAGGCCCGGTGTCTCGGCCAGGGCCAGCTTGTCGGTGTCATGCCGGCCCAGCAGGCAGAAGTACTCGGGCAGCGCCACGAGCGTGGCGCCGTCAGCGGCAGCCCGCGCCACCAGACGCGCCGCAGCCTCCAGATTGCGGTCGAGGTCGGGCGTGGACACCATCTGCAGCGCGGCGATCTTCATGTCGGGGCTCAAGGAAATGGAACCCGGGGATTGTGTGCCTGCCAGTCCCGTGTCCGCGCCCGGCGGTCGCGAAGATGCTGTTGCCCGCGAGGAGGCTGTCGTTCGCAGGCAAACCGTTCGGGCCGAGCCTTTCGACTTCGCTCAGGACAGGCTTGTCGAGGGCCTGGCGAGCACTTCGACAGGCTCAGTGCGAACGGCTATGGGGGTCGGGCAGCAGCGTCTTCTTGCGAGTGTGAACGGCGCCGTGAGGCCGGTAGCCGGCAACCCGCAACCCGCAGCCCGCAGCCCGCAGCCCGCAGCCCGCAGCCCGCAGCCCGCAGCCCGCAATCCGCACTCCGCAATCCGCAGCCCGCAGCCCAAAGGCCCCTTGACCTGCTCAACCACCTGAAGGCGCTACGCTCCTCCCGGAGCAATAGATCAGCAGCGAAGGCTTGAACGCGTACGAAGCCGGGGCAGCCACCGCCAGCGGCGGCACCCTGAGCAGGCGCCGGTCTGTCGAGAAGACGGCCGGCGGCCCCCACCGGAACAACGGGTCCGCGGCACGCCTTGCTGGCAGAGGGAACGCATGAACATCATTCCAACGCGCCGTCCACGCAGGCAGCGCCGATGAGGGCCGCCTGTCTGGCCACGGAGCAGATGGCGGAAAGCAGCGGCATGGACGGGCGCAACGCCATGACGGCGCCGCCGGCACAGGCCGCGCACAGCCGGTTTGTCCAGCGCATCCGCCGCCGCTACGGCGACCTGCTGGCCCATCTGGCGCCCGGCCTGCCCGACGCCAGCGCAATGCGCCAGACCCTCGCAGGCCTGCAGGCGGGCGGGCGGGACCTGGGCAGCGCGCTGCGCGTGACACGGCAACTGGTGCTGGAACGCCTGGCGGTGCTGGACATCGAACGGGCCGCCTGCCTGGAGGACGTGACGCACACCATGACCACGCTGGCCGAGGTGACGCTGGAGGCCGCCCTCGCACAGGCCCGCAGCGACTGTGACGCCCGCCATGGCCCCCCCAGGGATGCCACCGGCCAGGAGATCGACTTCTGGATCGTCGGCATGGGCAAGCTGGGCGCGCGCGAGCTCAACGTGTCCTCCGACATCGACCTCATCTACGTGTACGAGGACGACGGCCAGACCACAGGCATGGCCCCGTCCGCGCAAGCCGACAGCGGTCCGCGTTCGGGCGTGGTCTCGGCGCACGAGTACTTCTCCCAGGTGGCCCGGCGCCTGTACACGCTGATCGGCGACACCACGGACGATGGCTTCGTCTTCCGCATGGACCTGGCCCTGCGGCCCAACGGCAACTCCGGCCCTCCCGTGGTGAGCCTGGCCATGCTGGAGGAGTATTTCCAGGTCCAGGGCCGCGAATGGGAGCGCTTCGCCTGGCTCAAGAGCCGCGTCGTCGCACCGCAGGCGGCCGTGGACAGCGGACGGGCCAAGGCCCTGCGCTCGCTGGTCACGCCCTTCGTCTACCGAAAGTACCTGGACTACGGCGTGTTCGAGGGGCTTCGCCAGTTGCACCACAAGATCCGTTCAGAAGCGCAACGCCGCGCCGCCGGCCGGCCCGAGCGGGCCAACGATGTCAAGCTCTCGCGCGGGGGCATCCGCGAGATCGAGTTCATCGTCCAGCTCATGCTGGTGGCGCGCGGCGGGCACTTCCCCGAGATCCGCACACGCTCCACCCTGCGCGGGCTGCAGCGCCTGGTGGTGCGCGGCCTGATGAAGCCGACCACGGCCGACCGCCTGGCCGAAGGCTACGTGCTGCTGCGTCAGGTGGAGCACCGCATCCAGTACCTGGACGACCAGCAGACGCACCAGCTGCCCACCACCGATGCGGACCTGGCCTGGATTGCGCGCTCGCTCGGGCTGCCGCAGGGGGATGGGGCTTCGCTGCTGGCGCGCCTGGGCGAGGTGCGCGAGTTCGTGGCCACCGAGTTCGACGCCCTGCTGCACGACGGGCGCACGCCCACGCCCGGGCTGTGCCGCACCTGCGGGCAGGGCCCGCTGCCCGTGGACAGCGAGACCCTGATCGAACATCTGCCTGACGAGCTGGCCAACCGCGTGCGCCACTGGAGCCGCCAGCCCCGCGTGTCGGGTCTGCGCGACGAGAGCAAGATGCGCCTGGGCCGCCTGGTGCAGCGGGCCGAGGCCTGCATCGCCGATGGCACGGCCACGGTAGACGCTGCGCTGCGCTTCGTCGACTGGATGGAGCCGCTGCTGCGGCGCGAGAGCTATCTGGCGCTGCTGGTGGAGCGCCCGGAAGTGCTGAGCCGGCTGCTGCGCCTGCTGGGCCTGGCACGCTGGCCCATGCAATACCTGATGCGCCATCCGGGCGTGATCGACGAGCTGGCCGACGAGCGCCTGCTGCACGAGCGCTTTGACCGTGCCGAATTCACGCACGACCTGGAGCAGCGCCACGCCGCCTGGGAACGCTCCGGCCAGGCCGATGAGGAATCGCTGCTGGACACCCTGCGCCGTGCCCACCATGCCGAGGTCTTCCGCACCCTGGTGCGCGACGTGGAGCACCGATTGAGCGTGGAGGAAGTGGCCGACGACCTCTCGGGTCTGGCCGACGCCTTGCTCGACACCGTCATCCGCTGGGCCTGGGCGACCTACCGGCAACGGCACCGGAGCCAGCCTTCGCTGGCCGTCATCGCCTACGGCAAGCTGGGCGGCAAGGAGCTGGGCTACGGCAGCGACCTGGACGTGGTCTTCCTCTACGACGACAGCAACGAGCCCGACCCGGACCGGGCGCAGGAGGTCTACGCCGGCTTCGTGCGCAAGATCATCACCTGGCTGACGCTGCGCACGGCGGCTGGTGAGCTGTACGACATCGACACGGCCCTGCGGCCCAACGGCAGCTCGGGCCTGCTGGTGACCTCCATCTCCGCCTTCGAGCGCTACCAGGTCGGCCGCGGCAGCAACACGGCCTGGACCTGGGAACACCAGGCGCTCACGCGGGCGCGCTTCTGCGCCGGCGCGCGCAGCATCGAGGCACGGTTCGAGGCCGCACGCACCGGGGTGCTGACGGCCGCGCGCGACGAATCCGCGCTGCGCGCGGAGATCCAGACCATGCGCGAACGCGTGCGCAGTGCCCACGCCGTCAAGGCCGGCCGCTTCGACGTCAAGCACAGCCCCGGCGGCATGATGGACGCCGAGTTCGCCGTGCAGCAACTGGTGCTGGCCCAGGGCGGCCGCCACCCGGCCTTGCTGGGCAACGTGGGCAACATCGCGCTGCTGCTGCGGGCGCAGGAGGCCGGCCTGCTGCCCCCGGGCATGGGGCAGGCCGCCGCCGACGCCTACCGCGAGCTGCGGCGCGCCCAGCACCGGGCCCGGTTGGACGAGCAGCCCACGCACTTCGACACGGACGCCTTCGCCCCGCACCGCGACGCCGTGCTGGCGCTGTGGCATCACGTCTTCGGCTGATACCGCCCTGGCTCGCGGGGTGCGCCGGCCTGGGCCTGCTGACGCTGCTGGTGTTCCTGCACGACGCCGTGCGCCCCCCCGCCCAGGCCTGGGCGCCCCTGCTGGAGTGGCGGGCCGAGCGGGTCTGGAGCGAGCCCTGGCGCCTGCTGACGGCCGCGTTCGTGCACCACGGCTTTCAGCACCTGGCGGCCAACCTGGCGGGCTGTGCCGTGGTGGCCCTGTTCGGCTGGGCCGGCCGGCTGCCGGGGCGGTTCACCCTGGCAGCGGCCCTGGCGTGGCCCCTGACGCATGCACTGCTGCTGGGCGCGCCAGGTCTGGCCCGTTACGGCGGGCTCTCCGGCCTGCTGCACGCCATGGTGGCCGTGGCCGCCGTGGCGCTGATGCTGCCGCAAGGCGGACGCCGCCAGCGCGCGGTGGGCGCAGCGGTCTGGGCCGGCCTGCTGCTCAAGGTGCTGCTGGAAGAGCCCTGGGCCGGCGCCGTGCAGACCGTGCCCGGCTGGGACATCCCCATCGCCGTGGCGGCCCACGCCGCCGGCCTGGTCAGCGGCACCCTGGTCGGCCTCCTCATGGCGGCCCTCATCGCCACGCGAGCCACCGGCTCGACACGCGACGCGGCCCGGCATCGAAGCGACAATGGCGCGGCTCAACGCCCCCGCCCACCCCTCACACAGGAGCCTCCGCCATGATCACGCTTTGCGGGTTTGCGCTGTCGAACTACTACAACAAGGTCAAGCTGGCTCTGCTGGAAAAGGGCATCCCGTTTGTGGAAGAGCGTGTCATGACCGGGTCGAAGGACGAGGCCGTGCTGGCGGCGTCTCCGCTGGGCAAGATCCCCTTCATCCGCACCCCGCAGGGCGCGCTCAGCGAAAGCCAGGTCATCGTGGACTGGATCGAAGCCACCTACCCGAACCCGCCCCTGGTGCCGGCCGATCCGTTTGCCGCTGCCAAGGTGCGCGAACTCGCGACCTTCATCGATCTCCACCTCGAACTGGTGGCGCGTGAGCTTTATGCGCAGGCGTTCTTCGGTGGCACGGTCAGCGAGAGCAGCCAGGCGCGGGTTCGCAAGCAGTTGGAGCGCCACATTCCGGCGTTCAAGCGCCTGGCCGCGTTCTCGCCCTACGTGGCGGGCGACACGTTCACCCTGGCCGACTGCAGCGCCTGGGTGAGCCTGCCCCTCGTGGCCATGGCCACCCGTTCGGTGTACGGTGAAGACCTGCTGGCCGCCCAGGGCGTGGACTGGAAGGCCTACGTCAAACTCGTGGGGGAGCGTCCCAGCGCCCAGCGCGTGGCGGCCGACCGCAAGGCGGACACCCCGCCCCGGCCCTGACGCAGCAGGCGGCCGCGCTCAGGCCGCGGTAGCCGCCTGCTGAGCCAGCAAGGCCTGCGTGATGTCCTTGCGGTAGCGGTTGAGTTCCTGCACGCTGGCGAAGCTGCGCTCCATCAGCAGGCCCAGGTTGTGCAGGATGCGCTCCACCACCTTGCTCTCCCAGGCGCTGTCGAACTGGATCTGCTTGTCCAGCCAGCGCTCCAGCCAGGCGGGATCGGGCAGGCGGCTTTGCACGGTGTCGCGCGGGAACAGGCGCTCGTTGACGTGCAGGTTGGTGGGGTGCAGGGCCTGCGCGGTGCGCCGTGCGCTGGCCATGAGCACGCCCACCTTGGCGAACGCGGCGCGCGCCTCGTCACCGCAGCGCGTCAGGGCGCGCTTCATGTAGCGCAGGTAGGCCCCGCCGTGGCGCGCCTCGTCCCGCGCCAGGGTCTCGTAGATGGCCTGGATGACCGGCTCGGTATGCCACTCGGCAGCGCGCCGATACCAATGGTTCAGGCGGATCTCGCCGCAGAAGTGCAACATCAGGGTTTCCAGCGCCGGCGCGGGGTCGAACTCGAAGCGGATCTCGTGCAGTTCGGCCTCGGTGGGCACCAGATCAGGACGGAAGCGCCGCAGGTACTCCATCAGCACCAGGGAATGCTTCTGCTCCTCGAAGAACCACACGCTCATGAAAGCGGAGAAGTCGCTGTCATCTCGGTTGTCGCGCAGAAACATCTCGGTGGCCGGCAGCGCCGCCCACTCGGTGATGGCATTCATCTTGACCGTGAGGGCCTGCTCGTCCGACAGCCTGGAGGCATCGAACCGGCCCCAGGGAATGTCGGTGTCCATGTTCCAGCGGACGGCCTCGAGTTGCTTGAAGAGTTCAGGGTAGAGCATGCAAAGCTCCGTCAAGTCAGGTTGACATCAGCGCTGCATTCTAGGGATGCACGAGACCGGTTCGGGCAATCCGTACGGCGTGCAAGGGCTCAGGCGAAGGGGTCGGACGCCCAGGCGTCGCGCCAGCGGCACACCTCGGGCGCGATACGGTACAGATGCTGGACCACCTGCACGCCCGCACGATGTCCTCGGGCAAACCCGTCTCGCGCTCGACCGCAGCGATGGGCAACAGACGCTGCGTCGGCGCAGCGCCGCCCTGCTGTGCGTGCGACGCCTGCGGCTGCGTCAACTCTCTCGAGTTCACTCAGCCTCAAAACGGCAGTTGACCGCTTGTCATCTTGGCGCACACCGCGTGGACTCGGTCCTTGCGTTGTTTTCGCAGCCTCACCTTTGGGGTGACAGCGCCATGCATGCACTTGCCGGCACCGCTTTTGATGCGCCATGCGGTGCTGCGCCGCCTTGCAGGCACGAGCCTGCCGCGTCGTCGCGCCTTGCCTGGCGCCCCAACAGCAGCGCTGGCACATGCATCCAACTGCCGTTTTTCAGGCTCAGGCCCTTTGTCCCGGGCCATCGGGCGCCAGCCCTTTGCTGCGGTCTCCATTCGAGACCCCTTGTAAAAAGTTCTCAAAGGTACACAATCGGGTGTCAATGTGGATTGACACTGTTCAGATGGAAACCTTCCGACCCCTTGACACGGCATCCAGCGTGACCACAAAGAATAAAATATTACTGGCAAGTTCAATGTTTGAACGCTATAGTTGACTCATGCCTTCATGCAGCACGTTCGCCACGCCTGCCTTGCTTCCTGCGCGCATGCGCGGGCCTTGGCCCTGGTCTGCCAAGCCGCCGCGCGTCAGACGCCGCACCACCGTTTTCCTGTCGTGCAGTCGGCCGGTCACGCCGGCTGCAATCCCTGAGCCTTTCTCCTCCTCCTCCCTCCCTCCCTCGTTGGCTCCGGGGCGCTGCACGACAGATTTTCTTCCCGCTGACGGCGCAGGCTGCGCCGTCAGCCTGGCCCCGCCACCCGCAGGACGTGCACGATGACGCGGCGCATCGCGGTGGTGGGCTCCGGCATTGCCGGCCTGTCGGCGGCATGGTCGCTGGCGCCGGACGCACAGGTCACGCTGTTCGAGGCCGGCAGCCACTTCGGCGGCCACGCGCACACGGTGGACGTCACGCTGGAGGGGGTCACCCATGGCGTGGACACCGGTTTTCTGGTCTACAACCACCGCACCTACCCCCACCTTGTCCGGCTGTTTGCGGAGTTGGGGGTGGACACCGCCGCCTCGGACATGTCGTTCTCGGTGCAGAGCCAGGCCGACGGCCTGGAGTGGAGCGGCAGCAACCTGAACACGGTGTTCGCGCAGCGGCGCAACCTGGTCCGCCCGGCATTCCTGGCGATGCTGCGCGACATCCTGCGCTTCAACCGCCTGACCAGCACCGTGGCCGAGCGCCATCAGGAACAGGAGTTGACCGAACCCATCGGCGAATTCCTGGACCGGCACGGCTTTGGCCAGGTGTTCCGCGAGTGGTACTTCCTGCCGATGATCGGCTGCATCTGGTCGTGTCCGACGCAGCAGATGCTGCGCTTTCCCGTGGCCACGATGATCCGCTTCTGCCACAACCACGGCCTGATCCAGGTGGCAGACCGTCCGCAGTGGCACACGGTGCAGGGCGGTTCGCGCCAGTATGTGCAGAAGATGCTGCAGCGGCTGGCGGACGCGCGCCTGAACACGCCCGTGCGCTCGGTGCGCCGGGCGCCCCCCGGCGCCGGTGCGGGCAGCGGAGCCGTCGGCGTGTGGGTGGCCACCGACGCCGGCGAGGAACGCTTCGATGACGTGGTGCTGGCCTGCCACAGCGATCAGTCCCTCGCGCTGCTGGCCGACGCCAGCGAACAGGAGCGGCGCTGGCTGGGCGCGCTGCGCTACCACCCCAACCGCACGGTGCTGCACACCGACACCTCGCTCATGCCGCGCCGCCGTCTGGCCTGGGCCGCGTGGAACTATGAGCGCGCTGCGCAGCTGCAACACGAACAGGCCAGCGTGTGCCTGCACTACTGGATCAACCGCCTGCAGCCCTTGCCCTGGCAGACGCCGGTCATCGTGTCGCTCAACCCGTCGCGGCAGCCGGATCCGTCCACCGTGATCCGCTCCTTCGAGGTGCACCACCCCGTGTTCGACCAGGCCGCCATCGACGCCCAGGCCCGGCTGCACGAGTTCCAGGGCCAGTCCCATGTGTGGTTCTGCGGTGCCTGGACACGCTACGGCTTCCACGAGGACGGGCTCATGTCGGGCCTGGCTGTGGCCGAGGCGCTGCATGCGCGCATGGCGGCGCAGGGCTCCAGCCTGAGGGCGGCGTGAACACCCCCGCCCAGCCGCTGCTGGCCACGGGCGAGGTGCGGCACACCCGGCTGCGTCCGGCCCGCCACGCCTTTGACTACCCCACCTTCTTCGTGCTGCTGCCCATGCGTGCCCTGCGCGCCCAGGCCCATCCGGTGATGGCGCGCAACCGCTTCGGCTGGCTGTCCTTCCATGATGCCGACCATGGCGTGGGCGGCCCGGACGCCCTGGCCTGGGTGGAAGGACTGCTGGCGCAGGAGGGACTGGAGGACGCCCGCGGTGAAGGCCTTGGCGAGATCTGGCTGCAGACCTACCCGCGGGTGCTGGGCATCGCCTTCAAGCCCGTGAGTTTCTGGTACTGCCACCGTCGGGACGGATCGCTGAGCGCCATCCTGGTGGAAGTGAACAACACCTTCGGCGAGCGCCACTGCTACCTGCTGACGGATGACGCCCTGCACTTCGGACAGGAACTGCAGGCCAGGAAGGTGTTTCACGTGTCGCCGTTCTGCCGCACCGAGGGTCGCTACCGCTTCCGCTTCATGCGCACGGCCGAGCGCATCGTGGCACGGGTGGAGCACGACGACGATGTGGGCCCTTTGATCCTCACCAGCATGTCGGGGCGCCTGGAACCGCTGACCTCCGCCGCCGTGGCCCGCGCCAGCATCCGCATGCCGCTGATGACACTGGGCGTGATCGTGCGGATCCACTGGCAGGCGCTGAAGCTGTGGCTCAAGCGCGTGCCCTTCATCTCCAAGCCCGAGGCTCCCGAGAGCTTCGTCACCCGCGGAAGCGCGCCATGAACACCACCACTGCACAGGCTTTCTCCCTGCCCAGCGCTGCGCCGGCTGCGGCGCGCACGGTTTTCGCGCTGCTGAAGAAGCTGCAGCACGGCACGCTGGACGTGCAGATGCCCGACGGCGCGCAAGCCCGCTTTGGCAGCGGCGCGGAGCACGAACCCAAGGCCGCGCTGCGCCTGGTGGACTGGCGCGTGTGCTCGGCCGCGCTGAAAAGCGGCGACATCGGGTTCGCCGAGGCCTACATCGACGGCCACTGGACCACGCCGGACCTGGCGGCGCTGCTGCGCCTGTTCATCGCCAACCGCAATGCGATGGACTCCGTGATCTACGGCACCTGGTGGGGTTCGTTGGCCTACCGCCTCAAGCACCTGCTGAACCGCAACTCGCGCAACGGCAGCAAGAAGAACATCCACGCCCATTACGACATCGGCAACAGCTTCTACAAGCTGTGGCTGGATGAGACGATGAACTACTCCAGCGCGCTGTTCGAGGGCGACTTCTCCCGGCCCAGCAGCCAGGCGCAGACCGCCAAGGTGCGGCGGGCGCTGACCGAGTGCGGGGTGCGCCCGGGCGACCGGGTGCTGGAGATCGGCTGCGGCTGGGGCGCACTGGCGCAGGAGGCGGCCGCCAGCCTGGGCGCCCGCGTCACAGGGGTGACGCTGTCGACCGAACAACTGGGCTTCGCGCGCGAGCGACTGCAGCGTCTGGGCGTGGCCGAGTGCGCCGACCTGCGGCTGCAGGACTACCGCGACATCAGCGACGGCCCCTACGACGCCGTGGCCTCCATCGAAATGTTCGAGGCCGTGGGCCGCGCGTACTGGGCCAGCTACTTCCAGACCGTGCACCGCCAGTTGAAGCCCGGCGGCCGGGCCTGCATCCAGACCATCACCATCCGCGACGACCTGTTCGATCGCTACGTCAAGTCCACCGATTTCATCCAGCAGTACATCTTCCCCGGCGGGCTGCTGCCCAGCCCCCAGGCGTTCCGGGCCGAGGCGCGGCGGGCGGGTCTGGAGGTGGTCAACGAACTGGCTTTCGGTCCGGACTACGCCGAAACGCTGCGCCGTTGGCGCGCCGACTTCATGGACCGCGACAGCCAGGTACGCCGGCTCGGCTTCGACACGCGCTTCATGCGCATCTGGGAGTTCTACCTCGCCTACTGCGAAGCCGCCTTCGACACCGGCAACACCGACGTGATCCAGTTCACGCTGCGCAGGCCCTGACCCGGCGCTCTGCGCGCGACGCCCGCTGCCACTTCCTGAACGAGCCATGCCCATGCCTCAAGACGCCACCACACGCCGACGCCTGCTGACCGCGCTGCTGTTCATCGCGGCAGGGCCCACGCTGCACGCGCAGGGCCCCGCACCCCGGGAACTGCTGGGCGAGTGGCCCGCGGCCCACCTGCAGGGGCAGGGGCGGATGCGTTTTCTCGGCCTTCAGGTCTACGACATCCGCCTGTGGAGCACCGAGCCGCAGTTGCCCGCGCAGGCCTGGCCTGGCAAGGCCCTGGCACTGGAGATCGAGTACGCCCGCAACTTCGGGGGCCGCATGATTGCCGAGCGCTCGCTGCAGGAGATGCGGCGTGCCGGGCCGGTGGCGGCAGACGTGGCCGAGCGCTGGCTGCGCACGATGGCGCAGGTGTTTCCGGACGTGAAACCCGGAGACCGCATCACCGGCGTCCACGGCCCCGAGGGTCTGAGCCGCTTCTTCCATAACGGCACCTTGCGCGGCGAGGTGCGCGACGCCGAGTTCACGCGCCGCTTCTTCGGCATCTGGCTGGCAGAGAGCACGTCCGAGCCTTCCCTGCGAGAAAGCCTGCTGGGGCGACGATGAGCGGTCCCGATCTTCCAGCGGCTGCAGCCCCGGCAACGGCAGGCACTTCGCTGCCGGCCGTTGCACCGCAGACGCCCGGCCCATGGCAGGGCGGGTGGCGCCAGGGTCTGGGCTATGGGGGTCTGGGCCTGCCCCTGGCCTTCGTGGCGCTGCCGCTGTACGTGGTGTTGCCCAACCACTACGCCGACGCCTTCGGCGTGCCGCTGGCCACGCTGGGCACGCTGCTGCTGGGCGCCCGATTGCTGGACGCGGTGGCCGACCCTTGGATAGGCCACTGGGTGGACCGGTGGTTCAGCACCGGCATGCGCCGCCTGGCGCTGGCAGCGGTGCTGGCAGCGGTGGTGCTGGCGCTGGGCTTTCGGGGCCTGTTCTTTCCTGCCGTGACCGCGCCGGCGGCCCTGCTGTGGTGGTGCGGCGGCGTGCTGGCCGTCACCTACCTGGCCTACAGCGTGCTGTCGGTGATCCACCAGGCGTGGGGAGCACGCCTGGGGGGCGACGAAGCACAGCGCGCGCGCATCGTGAGCTGGCGTGAGGCGCTGGCCCTGGTGGGGGTGCTGGTGGCCAGCGTGCTGCCGTCCGTGGCGGGCCTGCAGGTCTCCACCGTCGTCTTCGCAGGGCTGCTGGCGCTGGCGCTGACGGGCACGCTGTGGGCACCGCGACCCGTGGCCACGGTGCAGCGACCGCTGGCCGCGCCGCCACAACCGGCAGCGTCTGCCTGGCACAGCCCCGGTTTTCGCCGCCTGTTGGCCGTCTTCCTGCTCAACGGCATTGCCAGCGCGGTGCCCGCCACACTGGTGCTGTTCTTCATCCGTGACCGCCTGCAGTCCCCGGCGTTCGAACCGCTGTTCCTGGCAAGCTACTTCGCGGCCGGCGCGCTGTCCATGCCCCTGTGGGTTCGCGTGGTTCAGCGCCTGGGGTTGGCGCGGGCCTGGCGCGCCGGCATGCTGCTGGCCGTGGCCGCCTTCGGCTGGGCCGCCCTGCTGGAAGCGGGCGACGTGGCCGCCTTCACCGCCGTGTGCGTCGCCAGCGGCGTGGCTCTGGGCGCCGACCTGGCGTTGCCCGGCGCCCTGCTCGCAGGCGTGATCCAGCGCGCCGGCCACGCCGGTCAGCTCGAGGGTCGCTACTTCGGCTGGTGGAACTTCGCCACCAAGCTCAACCTGGCGCTGGCCGCAGGCATCGCCCTGCCGCTGCTGGCCGCCTTTGGCTACCAGCCGGGCGGACGCGACGCGCAGGCGCTGCAGGCCTTGACCATCGCCTACTGCCTGCTGCCCTGCATTCTCAAGCTGGCCGCCGCCGGCCTCCTGCATGTGCTCTGGATCCGAGGAGAACCCCAATGAACACACGACGACTCCTGGCCGCCGCCGCGGCCACCACCCTGACGCTGGCCGCCCTGGGCCCGCTGACCGGCTGCGCCAGCAGCCCGGTGCCCGCTGATTACGCTGCCGAAAAGCCCGTACTGGACCTGAAGACCTACTTCAACGGGGAGTTGACGGCGCATGGCATGTTCACCGACCGCTCAGGCAAGGTGGTGCGACGCTTCACCGTGGCCATGACCGGCACCTGGCAGGGCAACGAGGGGGTCCTGGACGAGCGCTTCACCTACAGCGACGGCAAGACCGAACGTCGCGTCTGGCGTCTGACGGATCTCGGCAATGGGCGCTGGACCGGCCGGGCCGACGACGTGGTGGGCGAGGCCGCAGGCCAGGTGGCGGGCAACGCCCTGAACTGGACCTACACCCTGCGCCTGCCCGTGGACGACAAGGTCTACGAGGTGCAGTTCGACGACTGGATGTACCTGATGGACGAGCGCGTGATGCTCAACAAGGCCGTGATGAGCAAGTTCGGCATCCGCCTGGGCGAGGTGACCTTGTCCTTCTACAAGCGATGACCTGCCCTGCGAGACCGGGAATCCCATGCCGCTGAACCCCCCCATGACCGAATGGTCCGGGCGCACCGCCTGGCTGGTAGGCGCCTCCACCGGCATCGGCCGCGCCACGGCGGCCCGGCTGCACCAGCTCGGCGCGCAGGTGATCGTCAGCGCGCGCAGCGCCGCACCGCTGGAGGCCTTCACCCAGGCACATCCCGGCAGCCAGGCGATCGCCCTGGACGCCACCGACCGCCAGGCGCTGCACGCGGCTGCCGCCGGCATCGTGGCGCAGCACGACCGCATCGATCTGGTCGTGTACTGCGCCGGCACTTACGCGCCGATGCGGGCCACCGAGTTCAACCTCGAAGTGGCGCTGCAGCACCAGCAGGTGAACTACGTGGGCGCGCTGTACCTGCTGGACGCCGTGCTGCCGCATCTGCTGGCACAGGCGGGCAGCGGGCGGGGGGGACATCTGAGCCTGGTGTCCAGCGTGGCGGGTTACCGGGGGCTGCCCAAGTCCCTGGCCTACGGCCCCACCAAGGCCGCGCTGATCCACCTGGCACAGACGCTGTACCTGGACCTGCACCCGCTGGGGCTGGGGGTCTCGGTGGTGAACCCGGGGTTCGTGGCCACGCCACTGACCGCGCGCAACGAGTTCCACATGCCCGCCCTGCTGACCCCGGAACAAGCAGCCGAGGAGCTGCTGCGCGGCTGGCGGCGCGGCGAGTTCGAGATCCATTTCCCCAAGCGCTTCACCCGGGTGCTCAAGGCCCTGGGCCTGCTGCCGGACGGCCCGTACTTCGCCGCCGTGCGCCGGGCCACGGGCCTGTGACGGGCGCCCGCCCCGTCCGCCCGTGAACCTGCCAAGCCTTCACATCCTTCACGCCATGGTCACCACCCACGACCCCCGCACCGCGCGCGTCATCGCGCTCTTCGAGGCCCTGACACCCGCCGACCTGACCCGGCTGGGCGAGTTCTACGCGCCCGACGCCCGCTTCAAGGACCCGTTCAACGAGGTGCAGGGCCTGCCCGGCATCCGCGCCGTCTTCGAGCACATGTACTCGGCGCTGCACGAACCCCGGTTCGTGGTGCGCGAGGCCATCGTGCAAGGAGGGCAGTGCTTCCTGGTGTGGGACTTCCTGTTCCGCTTCAAGCGCTTTTCAAGCGAACTGCAGTGCGTGCGGGGCGGGTCCCACCTGCAGTACGGTGCCGACGGGCGCATCACGCTGCATCGGGACTACTGGGACGCGGCCGAGGAGTTGTACGAGAAGCTGCCAGGCGTCGGCGCCCTCATGCGCTGGCTCAAGCGCCGCGCCAGCCGCTGACCGGGCCCCGACCGCGTCAGCGTTGGCCCTCGGTCAGCGCGTCCACCTGGAAGGTGCCGGTCTTGTCCACCAGCCAGATCTCGCGCCACACCGCACTGCCGCCGGCCATGCGCACCGGCGCCGGGAAAGGCGCCGCGCGGCGGATCAGTGCCAGCACCCAGGGCGTGACCTCCTTGGCTGCGGCAGGGGGCCGGATGACCCTGACATCGACCACCTGACCGGAGGCATCCACATCAGCCTCGGTGATCATCACCGCGTACATCATGGGCGGCATCTTCCCCTTGTGGATGCGGGAGGGAAAGGCTGCGTAAACGTGCCGGGCGGCCTCCATGCGGTAAGCCGATGCGTCTTCAGCTTCCGAGACCGCAGGGGCCGCCGACGGCATGGGCGAGGGCACCTGCGCGAATTGTGCGCGTGCACCGCAGGCCGCACCCAGCAGCAGACCGCAGGAAACCCAAACCGCCCAGTTGCCCAACCCGCCCAGCGCCATCTGCTTCATCGATCTCACCACCCGCTCAAATCAGTGTCGAGGGTAATCGATCGACAGCGTCCGGCATACCGGGGTTGCCCTCAGCGCAGCCAGCCCTTGCGGCGGAAATAGACAAAAGGCGCCACCACCGAGGCGGCCATCAACGCCAGCGCCAGGGGATAGCCCCAGGCAAGGTCCAGTTCGGGCATGGACTTGAAGTTCATGCCGTAGATGCTGGCAATCAGCGTGGGCGGCAGCAGGGCCACGCTGGCCACCGAGAAGATCTTGATGATCTTGTTCTGGTTGATGTTGATGAAGCCCACCGTGGCGTCCATCAGGAAGTTGATCTTGTCGAACAGGAAGGCGGTGTGCGAGTCCAGCGAGTCGATGTCGCGCAGGATCTGCCGCGCCTGCTCGAACTGCTCGGCATTGAGCATGCGGCTGCGCATCATGAAACTCAGCGCCCGGCGTGTGTCCATGACGTTGCGCCGGATGCGGCCGTTCAGGTCCTCTTCCCTGGCAATGGCGGCCAGGGCCTCGCCCGCAATGGTGTCGTTGACGTCTTCCTTCAGCACCCGGGCACTCACGCGCTCCAGATGGTCGTAGATGCTCTCCAGGGCGTCGGCGGAGTACTCCGCGTCCGCGTCATACAGCTTGAGCAGCACGTCCTTGGCGTCCTCGATCAAGGCCGGGATGCGCCGGGCACGCAGGCGCAGCAGGCGAAACACCGGCAGGTCCTCCTCGTGCACCGAGAACAGCACACCCTCGCGCAGGATGAAGGCCACGCGCACGTTGCGCGAAGGCTTGCCGTCGCGCCCGTCCTCGCTGTCGATGAGGAAGTCCGAGCGGATGTGCAACTCGCCGTTGTCCTCTTCGTAGAAGCGGGCCGACTCCTCCAGGTCATCGTCCACGGCGTCATCGGGGATGGACAGGCCGAAGCGCTGGTTGACCCAGGCCTTTTCCTCCCGGCCGGGGGACTCCAGGTCCACCCACACCGGCTGCAGGCCCGCCAGGGCCTCGGGGGTGTCGATATCGTGCTGGATGAGCCGGCCGTGGGCCAGCGTGAAGACGTTGAGCATCGCGTTCTCCGACGCCGGCTCACGGGCCGGCGGCCAGGGGTTCAGGAGGTGGGTACCGCCTCGCCCCGGACAGGCCTGTTCTGTTCAAGACAGAAGCGCCGCGATGCCGAAGCGGACGGTCACCGAGGGTGAGGCTGGTCCAAGAAACGTCTCCGAAATGACAACGCGGGATTATGGACCGCCCAGACGACCCGTCGCCTTGACGGACCCGCTGGATTCATTTGGTGACGGCTCCAGGACGATGGCCGCGCCACAATGCGCAAGATGAGGCCCTTCAGGAAAAGCGCCCCCGTCAGCCCGTGGGCGCCCCGACCGCCGCAGGCGGCGCACCGCTGGACCTGGACGGCCTCGACCGCAACCGCTGCCCTGGCGCTGAGCCTGTTCTGGCTGCTGTCAGCCAACCGCCCCTTTCTGGGCGCCGCACTCAAGGGCCGCGAGTGGGGCGATCTCAGCGCCTGGGGCTTTGCGACGGCGCTGGCCTTGATGGTGCTGGCGCTGCACTTCCTGCTGGTGGCCGCCGTGGGACTGCGCCACGCCTTCAAGCCGCTGGCCGCGCTGCTGATCGTGGGCACGGCCTTCGCCAGCCACTTCATGGACCGCTTCGGCGTGTACCTGGACCCGTCGATGCTGCGCAACGTGTTGCGCACCGACACCAAGGAGGCAGCGGAACTGTTCAGCTGGTCCCTGTTGCCGCACCTGCTGTGGCAGGCAGGCCTGCCGCTGCTGGCGCTGTGGCGGCTGCGGCTGGTGCGGCGCTCGTGGGGGCGCGCCGCATTGGTGCACGCCGGCGCCCTGCTGGCCGCCGCCGCGGTGATCGTGGGAACGGTCCTGGCCGTCTTCCAGCCCCTTGCCTCCCTCATGCGCAACCAGAAGGAGCTGCGTTACCTGATCACGCCCGCCAACTACCTGTGGTCGCTGGGCAGCGTGCTGGCGGCAGACGCCAAGGGCGCGGCTGCACCCAGGCAGGCGATCGGTCTGGACGCCACCCAAGGCCCGGCCTGGGCGCAGCGCACCCGGCCCACCGTGCTGGTGTTCGTGGTAGGCGAGACCGCGCGAGCCGCCAACTGGGGGCTGTCGGGTTACGCCCGCCAGACCACTCCCGCGCTGGCCGCCACCCCCGACGTCATCAACTTCGCGCAGGTGACGAGCTGCGGCACCAACACCGAGGTGTCGCTGCCCTGCATGTTCGCCCCTGTGGGGCGCCGCGCCTACGACGAAGAGCGCATCCGCGGCAGCGAGTCTTTGCTGCACGTGCTGGCCCGTGCCGGTCTGGGCGTGCAGTGGGTGGACAACCAGTCCGGCTGCAAGGGCGTGTGCGACGGACTGCCCACCGCATTCGTGAAGGACCGGAACCTGCCCGGGCTGTGCTCCGGCGGGCGCTGCCTGGACGAAGGCCTGCTGCATGGCCTGCCCCAAATGCTCGCCCAGGCGCAGGGCGGGCAGGTGCTGTTCCTGCATCAGCTGGGCAACCACGGGCCGTCGTACTTCCGCCGCCATCCGCCGGCGTTTGCGCGCTTCCAGCCGGCCTGTGAACAAGACGACCTGCGGCAATGCTCGCGCGAGCAGATCGTCAACGCCTATGACAACGCCCTGCTCTACACCGACCATCTGCTGGCCACGCTGATCCAGCGCCTGAAGGCAGCCTCCGAGCGCGGCGTGGACACGGCCCTGATCTACGTCTCCGACCACGGTGAGTCCCTGGGCGAGAACAACCTGTATCTTCACGGCATTCCCTACGCCATCGCGCCGGACGTGCAAAAGCGTGTGCCCATGGTCATGTGGTTCAGCCCCGGCTTCGCCCGTGGCAGCGGACTGGATCTCGCCTGCCTGAGCCGGCGCGCCAGCCAACCCGCCACGCACGACCACCTGTTCCACACCGTGCTGGGATTGATGGACGTGCGCACGGCCTTGCATGAGCCGGCCTGGGACCTCAGCGCGGCGTGCCGCAAACCATGAAGCGCCCACACACCTGGCGGTGCCCGTGGCGGCACCAGAGTGCATGAGCGCACCCGATGTGCCGATCCGGCACGGGCGCACCGACGCCCTGGTGACGGCGCTCGGCCTCCTGGCGCTGCTGGCCTAGGATGTGAGCGGCCTGGACCTCGCCATCGTCCACCTTGCAGGGGGCGCCAGGGGCTTCGGGTTGCGCGATGCCTGGTGGACCAGCCGCCTGCTGCACGATGGCGGCCGGCTGCTGGGCTGGACAGTCCTGGCCGCCCTCGTCGTCAACATCTGGCGGCACTGGTGGAGCGGACCCAGCCGGGGCGAGCGCGTGGGCTGGGTGCTGATCACCCTGGCATGCCTGCTGGTGGTGCCGGCCCTCAAGCGCATGAGTGCCACCAGTTGCCCCTGGGACCTGCAGGCCTTTGGCGGCGTGGCGGGTTATGTGTCGCACTGGCGGTTCGGGGTGGCCGACGGCGGGCCGGGCCACTGCTTTCCGTCGGGCCACGCGGTAGCGGCCTTCGCTTTCGTCTCGGGCTGGTTCGCGCTGCGCCCGCACGCGCCGCGCGCCGCGCGGGCCTGGCTTCTGGGGGTGATGGTCTTTGGCGTGCTGTTCGGCTGGACGCAACTGCTGCGCGGTGCGCACTACCCGAGCCACAAGATGTGGTCGGCCTGGATCTGCTGGACAGCGTGCGCGCTGCTGAACCCGCTGCTCAACAGGCCGAGACCCGCGCGAGTTCCTGTCGCATCGAATCGATGACGGCCCGGTAGTCGGGCTTGCCGAAGAGGGCGCTGCCCGCCACGAAAGTGTCGGCGCCCGCATCGGCCACGCGGCGGATGTTGTCCACCTTGATGCCGCCGTCCACCTCCAGGCGGATGTCGCGCCCCGTGGTGTCGATGAGCTTGCGCACACGCTCGATCTTGCGCAGCGCGCCGTCGATGAAGCTCTGGCCGCCAAAACCCGGGTTCACGCTCATGATGAGCACCAGGTCCAGCTGGTCGATGGTCCACTCGAGCACGTCCAGCGACGCCGCCGGGTTGAACACCAGGCCGGTCTTGCAGCCCTCGGCACGGATGAGCTGCAGCGTGCGGTCCACATGCGCACTGGCTTCCGGATGAAAGCTCACCAGATCCGCACCCGATCTGGCAAAGGCCTGGGCCAGGGCATCCACCGGCTGCACCATCAGGTGCACGTCGATGGGCGCGGGGCTGCCGTCAGGCTTGACCGCATGCGGCCGCAGGGCCTGGCACACCATGGGCCCGAAGGTGAGATTGGGCACGTAATGGTTGTCCATCACGTCGAAGTGGATCCAGTCGGCACCGGCTGCCAGCACGTTGCGGACCTCTTCGCCCAGACGGGCAAAGTCAGCCGACAGGATGGACGGGGCAATGCGGTACGGGCTCATGCTGTCGATCTTAAACTCCGACCATGTCACGACCCGAGTTCAGTTCCAGCGTGCGCGTGCAGTACCTGCCCGACCGCTCCCAGCCGCCTGAAGGGCCCTTTGCCTTCGCCTACACGGTGACCATCCGCAACACCGGCGATTGCACGGCGCAACTGGTGGCACGGCAATGGCTGGTGACCGATGCGCATGGCCACACCCAGGAGGTGCGCGGCCTGGCGGTGGTGGGGCAGCAACCGGTGCTCCAGCCGGGCGAGGTGTTCGAATACAGCAGCTGGACGCAGTTGCCCACGCCGCAGGGCAGCATGCGAGGCACCTTCTTTTGCATGACGGAAGACGCTCGAGCCTTCGAATCACCGGTGGTTGCCTTCGACCTGGTGTCGCCGGGCTCGCTGCATTGATTGCTGGACCGCGGGGCCGCGAGCGCCCATGCGGCCGTGGCAGAGGCGCCACCGCTCGGGTTCAGCGCGGATCCGGCCCTCCGTCCTGCCGCTCGCCACGCCTGCGGCCCGAGAACATCGTCCACCAGACAAGGAAGACCAGCAGCGCCAACGCGCCCAGGGCCTCGAGGATCAGCAGCCACATCGGTGGGTTCCCTTCTGAAGACAGCAGCAGATCTTAAGCAGCGCACGTCCCCGCATGGAGACCGGGGCCTTCAAGCGGCGGCACGGCTCCGGGCCGCCGAAGGGCTATGGTCCTGCGGTATGGTGCGGACATGACCCGCCGAACCTTGCTGAAGAGCGCCTGCGCCGCACTGGCGGGCATGCCGGTGCTGGGCGGCTGCGCCGGCACGCCGGGCGTGTTGACCTTCCCAGGCGCGGGATCCGGAGAACGCATGACCGAGACACCGCCTGACGCCCCGGGTCGGCACCGCCCGCGGGGCTTCGACCCGTCCCGGGTGGACAGCGAACTGTCGGCGCTGCTCAGCGACAGCAGCGCCCCCTGGGCGCAGGTGAGCGCGGTGGCGCTGCGCGACGGCGAAGTGGTCTACAGCGGTCACTTCGGGCGCCGCTACATACACCCGACGCAGCGCGCGCAAGACCTGCCCGTCAACGAGCGCACCTTGTTCCGTGTGGCCTCGATCTCCAAGCTGGTGGCATCGGTGGCGGTCATGCGGCTGGTGGACCAAGGCCGTCTGGATCTGGACGCCGACGTCAGCGAGGTTCTGGGCTGGCCCCTTCGGCACCCGCAGTTCCCGCACGCGCCCATCAGCCTGCGGCTGCTGATGACGCACCGCTCCGGCCTGACCGACGCCGCCGGCTACGCCTGGGGCACGGACACGGCGCTGCGCGAGGTGCTGGCACCCGGCGGCCGTCTGTTCAGAGACGCCGCCGCCTGGCAGCGCGACCGCGCACCCGGCACCTGGTTCCGCTACGTCAACCTGAACTGGGGCGTGATCGGCACGGTGATGGAGCGCGCCGCGGGTGAGCGCTTCGACCACCTGATGCGCCGCCTGCTGCTGCAGCCCCTGGGCCTGCGGGGCGGGTTTCAGCCGGCCGGCACCACGGCGGATCTGGCGGCCCAATTCCCCCCCGAGGTGGCGGACGACATTGCCACGCTCTACCGCAAGCGACGCACCCAGGGCGAGCGGGAGATCTGGGAGCCCGAGGGGCCCTGGGTGCCGCAGGTGGACGAACGCCAGCCATGGCCAACCGGACGATCAACCGGCCTGGAGGGCTACGTCCCCGGCACCAACGGCACGCTCTTCAGCCCGCAGGGCGGGCTGCGCATCAGCACGGCTGACCTGGGCACACTGATGCAGATGCTGATGAACGGCGGCACACACCGGAGCCAGACGCTGCTGTCTGCCCACGCCCTGGCCGAGCTCTCCCGGGAGCAATGGCGCTCGGACCCCCAGCGCCCGAACGGCGACACGCAGGACGACGGCATGCGGTCCTGGGCCCTGGGGCCCCAGCGCTTCACCGACGCCAGCGGACCGGGCCGTGGCGACCGTCTGGTCGAAGGTGGCGGGCTCACCGGCTGGGGCCACCTGGGTGACGCCTACGGGCTGCTGGGCGCCTTCGTGCTGGACCCGGTACGGCGCAACGGCATGGTCACCGTGATCGGCAGCCCGGGCCGGGACCCTTACGCCTCCAGAGGGCGCTGGTCTTCGATGGTGCGGGCCCAGGAGCAGGCGATGACGGCAGTGTGGAGAGCCACGGCGTCGTGATTCGACCCGCCACGCCTGCAGACGCCACCGGTCTGCTGGAGATCCACCGTCGCTGTGTCGAGACCCCAGCCGTGTCCTTCAAGACCGAGGCACCTTCGGTGGAGACCTTTGCGGCATGCATGGACCAGACCCTGGGAGGCTGGGCCTGGCGGGCAGGCCAAGAAGGCGGGCACGTCCCCGCCAGAGGCGGGCCTCGAGGCATCGTCGGCCATGCGGTGGCATTCCGTGGAGTGATGCCCCGGGGTTGAGGTTGAACACGCATGGGCCGGGGCCGGAGGGTGCGCCTAGAATCCGCCGCCGTGACCAGCGCTGCTCTCACCCCCCCCTGCACCGAACTGCCCAGCGCGCAGCATCCCGACCTCGACCTGTACGACACCGACACCCTGGTGCAGGCCCTGGTGTCGTCACAACATGAGGCCGTGAAGGCGGTGGAAGCCGCCAGCGCCGGGCTGGTCCGGGCCGTGGAAGCCGCGCTGCCCCGTATCCGCGCGGGAGGGCGGTTGCTGTATGCCGGCGCCGGCACCTCAGGCCGGCTCGGCTTGCTGGACAGCGTGGAGCTGAACCCCACCTTCAGCTGGCCCCGCGAGCGCGCGGTGGCCTTGATCGCTGGCGGGCCCGGGGCCGTTTTGCAAGCAGTGGAAGGCGCCGAAGACGACGAGCTGCAGGGGGCAGCGGACATGGCAACGCTGCAGCCCGGCCCCACGGACGTGGTGCTGCTGCTGGCCGCCTCGGGCACCACGCCCTGGGTGATGGGCGCGCTGCGCGCGGCGCGGCAGGCCGGCGCCTTGACCATCGGCCTGGCCAACAACGCGGGCTCGCCCCTGGCCATGCAAGCCGAGATCGGCGTCACGCTGGACACCGGCACGGAGCTGGTGTCTGGCAGCACACGGCTGAAGGCCGGCACGGCGCAGAAGATGGCGCTCAACGCCTTCTCGACCGCGCTGATGGTGCGTCTGCACAAGGTGCATGGCAACCTGATGGTGGACCTGCGTGCCACCAATGCCAAGCTGCGCCGGCGCGCCGTGCGCCTGACCGCCACCGTCTCGGGCACCGATGAGGCCGCAGCGCAGCAGGTGCTTGCAGCCTGCGGCTGGAGCGTCAAGACGGCGGTCGTGGCCTTGCGCCACGGGCTGGAGCCGGCCAGCGCGCAGGCCCGCCTGGACGCGGCCGGCGGCAGCTTGCGCGCCGCACTGGCCACGCCAGAGCACAAGTGATCACCCCTGGCCGTACCGCCCCAGGCGCGCCACGCCACGCCCTGCGATACCGCGCCCATGAGAACCCGATGAGAAACCTGCACAGGCGCTGCGGGGCGCGAAGCGAAACCCCGCAACGCCCATGCACCGCCACCTGAAATCATGACGCCCACCCGGTCCCCCTGGTCCTGGATCCCCACGCTGTACTTCGGCCAGGGGCTGCCCTACGTGGTGGTGATGACGCTGTCGGTGGTGATGTACAAGAACCTGGGGCTGGACAACACGGCCATCGCGCTCTACACCAGTTGGCTGTATCTGCCCTGGGTGATCAAGCCCCTGTGGTCGCCCCTGGTTGACCTGCTGGGCACGCGGCGCGGCTGGGTGGTGGGCTTGCAGTTCCTGGTGGGCGCCGCGCTGGCGGGCGTGGCGCTCACGCTGCCGATGGACAGCTTCTTCCAGATGAGCCTGGCCGTGTTCTGGCTCATGGCCTTTGCCTCGGCCACGCACGACATCGCCGCCGATGGCTTCTACATGATGGCGCTGCCGCAGCACCAGCAGGCTGCCTTCGTGGGCATACGCAGCCTGTTCTACCGCGCCTCGATGATCGCCGGGCAGGGCGGGCTGGTCTACCTGGCGGGTCATCTGGCCGCGACCACCGGCCAGGTGGTGTGGGCCTGGCAAGTGGTGCTGGGCCTGCTGGCAGTGACCTTTCTGCTGCTCTTTGCATGGCACCGCACCGTGCTGCCCCGGCCGGCGGAAGACCAGCCGCAACTGGGCATCGGCACTGTGGGCGAAGGCTTGCATCGTCCGGGGCAGGACGGGCTGCAGAGCGTGACGGCACAGGCGCTTTGGAGGGGCTTCGTCGAGACCTTCGTCACCTTCTTCCGCCGCCCCGATATCGTGCGGGTGCTGGCCTTCCTGATGCTGTTCCGTCTGGGCGAGGCGCAGCTGGTCAAGCTCCTGGCGCCCTTTCTGCTTGACTCGCGCGCGGACGGAGGCATCGGGCTGTCCACGGCACAGTTGGGCATCGCCTACGGCACCTTCGGCGTGGCCGCGCTCACGCTGGGCGGGCTGCTGGGCGGGCTGACCATTTCGCGCTTCGGCCTCAAGCAATGCCTGTGGCCCATGGTGGCCGCCATCCACACGCCGAACCTGCTGTACGTCGCCCTGGCCCTGTGGCAGCCCGAGAGTCTGGCCCTGGTGACGGCTGCCGTCGCGGTCGAGCAGCTGGGCTACGGCTTCGGCTTTGCAGCCTACCTGATGTTCATGATCCATGTGGCCGATGGCCCGCACAAGACGGCGCACTACGCCTTGTGCACCGGCTTCATGGCGCTGGGGATGATGCTGCCGGGCATGGTCAGTGGCTGGCTGCAGCAGCAGATGGGCTACACCGCCTTTTTCATCTGGGTCTGCGTGGCCACCTTGCCTTCGGTGGTGGCGGCCGCCATGGTCAGGATTCCGCCTGGATTCGGCCGCAGGCAGGCACCACCAGACGACCACGAGGCCGCCAACCCGCAACCGGCTGCGGCCGCCCCTGCTGACGTCTCATCCCCTCGCAAGCCATGAAAGATCACGCCGCGCCCCCCACGACCGAGGAACGACTGGCCTCGCTGGACGCCTTCCGCGGCTTCGCCATCGCCGGGATGGTGCTGGTCAACAACCCCGGTGACTGGTCGCACCTGTACTCTCAGCTGGCCCACGCCAGCTGGCATGGCTGGACCTTCACCGACTGGATTTTTCCTTTCTTCCTGTTCATCGTGGGCGTGTCCATGACGCTGTCCACCGGACGCCGCCTGGCCCTCGGCGACCACCGCAGCACCTTGCTGCGCAGCCTGGCGCGCCGGGCGCTGGTGGTCTTTCTGGTGGGCTTCATGCTCAACCTGATTCCGCATTTCAACTGGGCAGCAGTGCGCATCCCCGGGGTGCTGCAGCGCATCGCGCTGTGCACGCTGCTGGCCGCGCCGCTGGTGCTTTGGTGCAGCTGGCGCGGACAGGTCACCGCCTTGCTGGCGCTGTTGGCGGGCTACACGCTGGCGATGCTGGCCATTCCCGTGCCGGGGCCGGACGGCGTGGTGGCCACCGGCTTGCTGGAACCCGGGCGCGACACTGGCGCCTGGCTGGACCGCGCGCTGCTGTCGGGCCACCTGTGGGCGCAGTCCAGAACCTGGGACCCGGAAGGTCTGCTGAGCACCCTGCCCGCCGTGGGCACATTGCTGTTCGGCGTACTCACCGGGCGCGTGCTGGCCTGGCAGGCGGACGCAGCCCACAAGACGGTGTGGATGCTGCTGACGGGCTTGGCGCTGCTGTGGCTGGGCGCCATCCTGGACGTGGTGCTGATGCCCATCAACAAGGCCTTGTGGACCCCCTCCTACGCCATCTTCATGGCCGGGTGGGCCCTGCTGGTGTTCGGCGCCTTCTTCTGGCTGATGGACGCCGCGCCGCAAGCGCGTGTGCGCGCCGCCGCCGCGCGCCTGTTCCAGCCCCTGGTGATCTACGGCATGAATGCGCTGTTCATCTTCGCCCTGTCAGGCTTCATCGCGAAGATGATGGGGTTCATCAAGATCCCGGCAGCCTTGCTCCAGCCCGCTGAGGCCACCATGCAGGCTGCGCAGGCCAGCGTGTCGCTCAAGGCCTGGCTCTACGCACCGCTGAAGTCGCTGCCGCTGGAGCCGGTGCAGGCCTCGCTGCTGTGGGCCTTGTTGTTCAACGCAGGCATGTTCGTCGTGGCCTGGGCGATGTGGAGGAAGCGATGGTTCATCAAGGCTTGAGCGCGCTGGAAGCGGCGCTGGCCGCGCAGGCGCGGCCTTCCCGGCGGCACGCCATGGCCCTGGCCGCAGCGGGGCTGGCCGCCCCCTGGCTGGCAGGCTGCGCCGGCCCCGGACCGGCAGCGTCCGCTGCCATCCCCACCTCCACCCCAGCGCCCCCTGCCGCGCGGCCAGGGCCAGCGCAGGAGGCCCCGCCACCACACACCGCGTCGGCACCTTCAGGCGCCGACGCCCCGCCCCCCATCGGCCGAGAATTCCGGGCCGCCTGGGTGGCCACCGTCGCCCATATCGACTGGCCCAGCCGCCGCGGCCTGACCACAGCCCAGCAACGCGCCGAGATGCTGGACCTGCTGGACAAGTCCCGCGGCATCGGCCTGAATGCCATCGTCCTGCAGGTACGCCCTGCCGCCGACGCGATCTACCCCTCGGCCCTGGAACCCTGGTCGGAGTACCTGACTGGCGCCAGCGGCCGCGCGCCTGACACGCCGTGGGATCCGCTGGCCGAGTGGGTGGACCAGGCCCACCGCCGCGGCCTGGAGTTGCACGCCTGGTTCAACCCGTACCGGGCCCGGCACGCCTCCGCCACCACGCCACCGGCCGCCCACCACATCGCCACGACCGACCCGGGCGTCGTCAAGCGCTATGGCGACCTGCTGTGGATGGACCCGGCCGAGCCCGGCGCGGCGCGGCGCATGGTGGATGTGGTGCTGGACGTGGTGCAGCGCTACGACATCGACGGTGTGCACATCGACGACTACTTCTACCCCTATCCGGTCAAGGACGGCCAGGGCCAGGACATCCCCTTTCCCGACGAACCCTCGTGGCAGCGTGCCGGGGCACCCCCCGATCGCGCCGCCTGGCGCCGCGCCCAGGTGGACGGGCTGATCGAGCGCCTGTACGCAGCCATCCACAAAGCCAAGCCCTGGGTACGCTTCGGCATCAGCCCCTTCGGCCTGCCCCGGCCCGACCGGCGGCCGCCCGGCATCACCGGCTTCAGCCAGTACGACCAACTCCACGCCGACGTGGAGCGATGGCTCAGCGAAGGCTGGCTGGACTACCTGGCGCCCCAGCTGTACTGGCCCATCGCGCAAACGGCGCAGGCCTTCCCGGTGCTGCTGGACGCCTGGCTGGGCGACAACCCCCGGGGCCGCCACATCTGGGCCGGCCTGTACACCAGCCGCATCGGCAACCACCAGCGCCCCTACACCCCACAGGAGGTGCTGGCGCAGATCGGCATCTTGCGGGAGCGCAGCACCGCCAACCCGCTGGCCGCAGGCCACCTGCACTTCAGCATGGCCGCGCTGGCGGCCAACCGCGAAGGGGTGGCCGACCGGCTGCGCGAGGGGCCCTATGCCCAACCCGCGCTGCCCCCCGCCACACCGTGGCTGGCCGAGCCACCTCCGGCGCGGCCTCAGGTGACAATCACCGCGGCCTCGCCAGGCCAGGGCGTGCGCCTGGCCTGGCAGGCCACTCCCCACACCCCGCCCTGGCGCCACGCACTTCTTCATGTCAGAAGTGCCGGACGCTGGGACACCCTCCAGTGGCCCGTGCCTGGGGCCGGCACACACCTTCTGGGCGAATCGGCCGACAGGGCGGTGCTGCAGGGCGTGGGCAGGACGGGGTTGGTCGGTGAGCCGGCAGTGGTGCAGGAAACGGGCGGGCGTTGGCGGCTTCTGGGCAGCGAGTCACCCCGCGGCTGAGTGTCCGGGTGCATCCCGAACCGCAAGTTGCAACGTGACGGCGCCACTGAACGGCAGGCGATCACGGTCACGGTCATGGCCGGCATCGCGCGGTCATGCAAACTCTGGCATCGCCTAGCAGGGCCCAAGAACTCCGATCCCACAAGACCGGAGTGCGGCAACGTGGCCCACCTGGCTCACACCCGCGTTCGCACCGAGCGCGTCGAAGGGCCCGCGAGCCGGCGCTCGGTCAAAGCTGCCACCTCCGTGACCCGGCCGTTCGCACTGAACCCTTCGACTTCGCTCAGAACAGGCCCGCCGAAGTGAAAGCGAGGGCTTCGACGAGCTCAGCCCGAACGGTGGCTTCGCGAACGCAGGCCGCGCGCATGGACATGGACATGGACATGGACATGGGCATGAACATAGACATAGACATGGACATGGGCATGGTGTTGCTCACAAGATGGCGTAGCGGGCAGGGCCCACCGACCCGTTCGCACTGAGCCTGTCGAAGTGCCCGCAAGGGCTTCGACAAGCCGGTGCCGAGCGAAGTCGAAGGGCTCAACCCGAGAGGGTTCACCGCGAACGCCGAATTCTTCGCGACCGCCGCGCGCGATCATGGGGCTGGGACGGTCACCCTGAAAGCGGCAGTTGGATGTATTTGCCAGCGCTGCGCTTGGGGCGCCAGGCAAGGCGCGACGACGCGGCAGGCTCGTGCCTGCAAGGAGGCG
>JBMLPD010000053.1:0-3015 GCA_049242285.1 Rubrivivax sp. | reverse complement strand
GGGCAAGCGGGCAAGGGCCCCGACCCTCCTGGGCCCGCCCCTCAGGGCCTGCGGACAGCGCCGCTGGCGAGCGCGCTGACAATGCGTGGCATGAGCCCTTCCCATCGCTTGCGTGCCGCGACGCCTCAGGACCTCCCCGCCGTGGTCGGCCTGATCCGTGAATTGGCCGAGTTCGAACATCTGGCGCATCTGGTGGTGGTGACGCCTGACTCGCTGCACCCGCATCTGTTCGGTCCCCGGCCTGTGGCTGAAGCCGTGGTGGCCGAGGTGCAGGGGCGGGTTGTCGCCTTCGCGCTGTTCTTCACCAACTTCTCCACCTTTCTCGGCCGGCCCGGGCTGTATCTGGAAGACCTGTACGTGCAGCCCGGGCACCGCGGCCGAGGGCTGGGCAAGGCCTTGCTGCAGCATCTGGGCGCCCTGGCGGTGGAGCGCGGTTGCGGCCGCTTCGAGTGGACCGTGCTGGACTGGAACGAGAGCGCCATCCGCTTCTACGAGAAGATGGGTGCTGACGTGATGCCGGATTGGCGCATCTGCCGCGTCACGGGTGAGGCGCTGGCCGACTTCGGGCGGTCGGGCCCGACAGCGCCTTGAACCCTGCGGGATCGGGACTCTCCAGTGAAGCCTGCGAACGAGCCGCCTGTGTCGACCCCGCCCCAGGATCGCCCCCGGCGCGGCGTGGTGGTGGCTGGGGAAGCACTGATCGATCTGATCGAGCAGGCTGATGGACGCCTGTTGCCGCACCTGGGCGGATCGCCCTGGAACCTGGCGCGCGCGCTGGGGCGACTGGGCTGCCCGGTTCGATACCTGAACCCCTTGTCCACCGACGAATTCGGCAGCCAGTTGGCGGCTGCGCTGGCCCAGAGCCAGGTGCAGTGTGTTGGCGGGCGCAGCGCCTTGCCGACCAGTCTGGCCGTGGTCAAGATCGATGCCCGGGGCCAGCCCGCCTACGTCTTCTACCGCGAGGCGGTGGCGGACCGGGACCTGGCACCAGAGGCGCTGCTGGGGCACTGGCCGTCAGAGGCCGCGCTCTTTCATGTGGGGTCGCTGGCCGTGATGCCACCGGACGGCCATGCCTGGCTGCGTACCCTGGCTGCGCTGGTGGCACGCGGCGTGTCCACCAGTGTGGACATCAACATGCGGCCCCGGGTCGCGCGCAACGCCGCCCATCGGGCCGACTACGCCGCGCTGTCCCGGCGCATCCTGGCGCAGGGGCGCATCATCAAGGTGAGCGATGAGGACCTGCGGGCCCTGGACCTGCCAGGCGACCCACTGGCGCAGGCGCGCGGCCTGCTCAATGAGGTGACCCAAGGGGTGGTGCTGACCCTGGGTGCCCAGGGCGCCTGGGGCTTGACGCGTGAGTGCGAGCATTTCCAGCCCGCCGCGCAGGTGCCGGTGGTCGATACCGTCGGGGCCGGGGACTGCTTCTATGCCGGTTTTGTTGCGCATCTGCTGGACCAAGGCGCACTGGACAGGCGCGATGCGCCCGCACCTGACGTGGTGGCGGGCGCGCTGGCCTTCGGCAATCGGGTCACCGCGGTGAACCTGCAGCGTGCGGGTTGCCAGCCGCCCTGGCCTCACGAACTCTGACCGGCGCTCCGTTCGGGCGGGCAGGGCACCGCCCTCACGCCGACCCCTATGATGGAGCGAGCACTCCGGGAGCCCCAGGCCATGCGACCCCCCCGTCCCGCCGACCCGCACACCGACCTCCATGCCGACCGCCACGCCGACCTCCATGCCGGCTTTCGCTGGCGGGTCCCCACGCGGTTCAACATCGCGCAGGTGTGCTGCAGCCGCTGGGCCCGCGACACGCCGCAGGCCGTGGCCATCCGTTGGGAGCATGAAGACGGCCGTCGGGCCTGTTTCACCTATGCGCAGTTGCAGCGTGAGGCGAACCGGCTGTCGAATGCGCTGCGCCGAATGGGGGTGCAGCGCGGGGACCGGGTGGCCATCGTCATGCCGCAGCGCTTCGAGACGGCCGTGGCGCACGTGGCCCTCTACCAGCTCGGCGCGGTGGCCATGCCCTTGTCCATGCTGTTCGGTCCCGAGGCGCTGGAGTACCGCTTCAACCACAGCCAGGCGCGCGTGGCCCTGGTGGATGAGAGTGCCATCGACAATGTCCTGGCGGTCAGAGCCGCGGTTCCCGGCCTGTCCACCGTTCTGGCTGTGGGCGGCGCCGAGGGGCGGGGCGATCTTGACTGGACAGCCGCCCTGGCCACCGAACACGCCCGCTTCACAGCCGTCAAGACCCACGCCAACGAGGCCGCGGTGTTGATCTACACCAGCGGCACCACCGGCCCGCCCAAGGGGGCACTGGTGCCGCACCGGGCCTTGATCGGCAACCTCACCGGCTTCGTGTGCAGCCAGAACTGGTACCCGCAGGACGACGCGGTGTTCTGGTCGCCCGCCGACTGGGCCTGGACGGGCGGATTGATGGACGCGTTGCTGCCCACGCTGTACTTCGGCCGGGAGATCGTGGCCTACCAGGGCCGTTTTGCACCTGAGCGGGCCTTTGAACTGTTGCAGCGCCACCGCGTCACGCACAGCTTCCTGTTTCCCACCGCGCTCAAGGCCATGATGAAGACCGTGCCTGAGCCGGCGGGGCGCTACCGGCTGCACCTGCGCGCCATCATGAGCGCGGGCGAGGCGGTGGGCGACACCGTCTTCGCCTGGTGCCGCGACCACCTGGGCGTGGTGGTCAACGAGATGTTCGGGCAGACCGAGATCAACTACATCGTCGGCAACTGCACGCGCACGCTGGACGCCCGGGGGCGCCCCGCGCCCGGCTGGCCTGCCAGGCCCGGCAGCATGGGCCGGCCCTACCCGGGGCACCGAGTGGCCGTGATCGATGACGAGGGACGCGAGTGCCCACGCGGCACGCCGGGTGATGTGGCGCTGCACCGTCTGGACGTGCACGGCCAGCCCGACCCGGTGTTTTTCCTCGGCTACTGGCAGAACGGGGCGGCCACGCGCGCCAAGTACACCGGCGACCCGGCGAACTCCTGGTGCCGCACGGGC
>JBMLPD010000052.1:0-2429 GCA_049242285.1 Rubrivivax sp. | reverse complement strand
CGCGCAACGACATGCCGCGGGTGTACGACGCGCTCAAGCTCGAAGGCACGGCGCTGACGCTGGAGGTGCAGCAGCAGCTCGGCGACGGCGTGGTGCGCACCATTGCGCTGGGCTCGTCCGACGGCCTGCGCCGCGGCTTGATGGTCACCAACACCGGCAACTCCATCCAGGTGCCCGTGGGCAAGGCCACGCTGGGCCGCATCATGGACGTGCTGGGCACGCCCATCGACGAGCGCGGCCCGGTCGACCAGGCGCTCACGGCCAGCATCCACCGCAAGGCCCCGGCCTATGACGAGCTGAGCCCGTCGCAAGAGTTGCTGGAAACCGGCATCAAGGTGATCGACCTGATCTGCCCGTTCGCCAAGGGCGGCAAGGTCGGCCTGTTCGGCGGCGCCGGCGTGGGCAAGACCGTGAACATGATGGAGCTCATCAACAACATCGCCAAGGCGCACTCGGGCCTGTCGGTGTTCGCCGGGGTGGGTGAGCGCACCCGCGAGGGCAACGACTTCTATCACGAGATGGCCGATTCCGGCGTGGTGAACCTGGAGAACCTGGGCGAGTCCAAGGTGGCCATGGTGTACGGCCAGATGAACGAGCCCCCGGGCAACCGCCTGCGCGTGGCGCTGACCGGCCTGACCATCGCCGAGTCCTTCCGCGACGAAGGCCGTGACGTGCTGTTCTTCGTGGACAACATCTACCGCTACACCCTGGCCGGTACCGAAGTGTCCGCTCTGCTGGGCCGCATGCCTTCCGCCGTGGGCTACCAGCCGACGCTGGCCGAGGAAATGGGCCGCCTGCAAGAGCGCATCACCTCCACCAAGGTGGGCTCCATCACCTCCATCCAGGCCGTGTACGTGCCGGCCGACGACCTGACCGACCCGTCACCTGCCACCACGTTCGCCCACCTGGACGCCACCGTGGTGCTGTCGCGTGACATCGCCTCGCTGGGCATCTACCCGGCCGTGGACCCGCTGGACTCCAACAGCCGTCAGGTGGACCCCAACGTCGTGGGCGAGGAGCACTACTCCACCACGCGCGCCGTGCAGGCCACGCTGCAGCGCTACAAGGAGCTGCGCGACATCATCGCCATCCTGGGCATGGACGAATTGAGCCCCGAGGACAAGCTCGCCGTGGCCCGCGCCCGGAAGATCCAGCGCTTCCTGTCGCAGCCTTTCCACGTGGCCGAGGTCTTCACCGGCTCGCCGGGCAAGTACGTGCCGCTGAAGGAAACCATCCGCGGCTTCAAGATGATCGTGGCCGGCGAATGCGACCACCTGCCGGAGCAGGCGTTCTACATGGTCGGGACCATCGACGAGGCCTTCGAGAAAGCCAAGAAGATTCAGTAAGCGGCGCAATGAGCGGCGCATTTGGCCGCCATGCGTCGTTGCGCTCCTCGCCGTACGGGTGTACGGCTCCGGGGCGCGCATGGCCTGGCAGCCAACTGCTTGCTCCTTGCACCACTTCCTTGACTACGGGATCAAAAACTCATGGCCACCATCCACGTCGACGTTGTTTCTGCCGAAGAGAGCATCTTCTCGGGCGAAGCCAAGTTCGTTGCGTTGCCGGGTGAGAACGGTGAGCTGGGCATCATGCCGCGGCACACGCCGCTCATCACGCGCATCAAGGCCGGGGCCGTGCGCATCGAGCGGGCGGACAACGGCGAGGAAGAGTTCGTGTTCGTGGCCGGCGGCATTCTGGAAGTCCAGCCCGGCACCGTCACCGTGCTGGCCGACACGGCCATCCGGGGCCATGACCTCGATGAAGCCAAGGCCAACGAGGCCAAGAAGGCGGCCGAAGAGGCGATGAAGAACGCCAAGAGCGACATCGACCTGGCCGCAGCGCAAAGCGAGTTTGCCGCCATGGCAGCTCAACTGGCGGCAATCGCCAAGCTGCGCAAGAAGTAAACCGCCGCCCTGGTGGCACAAGCAGTCGCCCGCCAGGTTTCGGCCTTGCGGGCGTTGTCCTTTTTGCTCGGACATCCGCGCGCTGCCCGGCGCGCCTTGTCCTCAGACCCCAGAATGTCGGCCCATGGAAGTCAAGCTCGACAAGCAGTTCCCCCTGGAGGTCGGCCCGGATCACGCCTGGGCCGTGTTGCGGGACATCCGGGCCGTGGCGCCCTGCATGCCCGGGGCGCAGATCACGGAGCAGACCGATGACACCCACTACAAGGGCACGGTGAAGGCCAAGATCGGCCCTGCGTCCATGCAGTTCAACGGCACCATCGAAGTGCTGGCCCTGGACGCGGCCACGCGGACCCTGCAGATGCTGGGCAAGGGCGCTGACCGCACCGGCTCGGCCGCCTCGATGAACCTCAGTGCCCGCATCGTCGAAGGGCCGGCGCCGGGGACGTCGGTGCTGGAAGGTCAGGCGGTGGTGACGGTCAGCGGCAAGCTGGCGCAGTTCGGCAGCCGGTTGCTCGTGCCGGTGTC
>JBMLPD010000051.1:0-1602 GCA_049242285.1 Rubrivivax sp. | reverse complement strand
GCGATCCAGATTTCAGGGACGAGAACGCCTTCGAGGTCGAGGCAGACGACTTGCATGCGGGGCTCCAGGGCGGCCAAGGGATGGGCGCGGCCGGAATCGTAGCCCAGGCCTTCCGAGGCGCGCTCTTGGTTAACTGCGGGCGGTGCTGCGTTCGGCGTTCTTTCAAAGTCTCGCCACAAATCAAAGAATGCTTTAGTAGTTGGCGCGGTCATGCAGAGCCGCTTTCACACCATGCGCACCACCGACACGGCGCCAGGGCCCGGGCTGTGAAAATGCACCGTGTGGCCGGGCCCTGGTGGCCTGCCGTTGGCGCTCCGCTTGAGCGAATGCGACGGGACCTCCCCAGTCCTGTGACGGTATCGATGTACCAAGATTGACGTGTGGAAGTTCAATCTGATCGGAAAGGGGAAGTCATGGCGGAGGTTACACGCGGCGCGGTCGCACGGGTAGGGGTGGATCTGTCCAAGCGCGTGTTTCAGGTGCACGCGGTGGACAGTTCGGGGCGAGTGGTGACGGCCAAGCCGATGGCGCCGGATCGGTTTTTGCCTGGTGCGCCGAGTTGCCAGCCGGCTGCCTGGTTGGGATGGAAGCCTGTGGCGTTGCCCCTCACGTGGCGCGTCGGTTGCTGGGCATGGGTCTGCAGGCTCGGTTGCGCTGCACCGGGTGCTGGCCGAGGTGCTTGAGGATGCCAGCAACGAGCTGACGGGAATTGCCCGGCTGGCACTGCAGCGCGCGCACCTGCACTGGATCGATTGGGACCTGCAGATGAAGTGGTTCGACGAACGCACAAGCGCCCACGTCCGCAGCGACGAGTGCGCCGCCAAGGCAGCGGCGCTGCAGGGGGTCGGTCCAATCGGGGCCTCGGCGCTGGTGACCGGCGTCAGCGACTTCAGTCGGTTCGCCAGCGCCAAGCCGTTCGGCGCGTGGCTGGGATGGGTCCCCAGCCAGAACACCACTGGCGGCAAGGCGCGCCTTGGGCGCATCACCCAGCGGGGCGATGATTACTTGCGCACCTTGCTGATCCAGGGCGCGAAGTCGGCGGTGATGACCGCAGGCAAACGAGGCGATCTCATCAGCCAATGGCTGGTGCAGTTGAAGGACAGGGTCGGTTGGCAGAAGGCAGTGGTGGCACCGGCCAACAAGAACGCACGCATCTTGTGGGCGGTTCTCACGCGGAATGGCCGATTCGATCCGAATCATGTTCCCGAGGCGCCAGCACCGCACTGTGCTCTGAGCCATCGACTGGCGATTTGACGAGTTCGTTCCCGCCCGCAGACGCGAAGCGCAGACAGCACCACAGGTCAGACCGGCGGCAGCCAACCCCGGTAACCCTCAAGGGCGAAACGCCCGGTGAGCGAATGGTGCACCGCCGAGCGCTTCGTATCTGGGGCCTCAGCCAAGGCCGAAACAAGCCCGCCTGTAGATGTGCAGTTTGTTCCTCGTCGGTGTTGTCACTGCGCGCTGCTGATGCCGGTCAGAACTGATTCGTAACTCACTCGACCTTGTTGACTGAAAGGGGAGTCCCTGTGCAAAGGTCAGGCTGAACCTGCCGGGGCGGCATGAAGCTTGAGGCCCAGCGCGGAGATGACCTTCATGATGGTC
>JBMLPD010000050.1:0-2255 GCA_049242285.1 Rubrivivax sp. | reverse complement strand
TGGCAATCTTCGGGCTTGAAACAGCCCTGCCGAGGTATTGATGTCGATCGAAATTGAGGTTCTCCAGGCACAGGTGCTGCGCCTTTGCGCAACGGATCGTGCGCGCCTGCTGGATCGATTGATCGCGAGTCTGGACACTGATGTCGGTGCAGAGGCGGCTTGGGACGCTCTGGCCGATCAACGCGAACACAGTCTCGATTCCGGTCAGGTCAAGTCGACCCCACTGGAGATCGTCGTTGCGAGGCTCGAGTCCCGCTTCCCAGGATGAGGGTTTCGCTTCATCCGGATGCCGAACAGGACCTCCTTGAGGCTGCGGCGTTCTACGAGCGCGAAGGGTCGCGGGCACTGGCCGCTCGGTTCGTCGCAGAGTTCAAACGAGTCGGCGTTCTGCTTGCTGGACAACCTGACATAGGCGCTCCCCGCAGCCGAGACCGACGGAGTTTGCCCATGAATGTCTTTCCGTATACGGTCATCTACCGGGGCGCGGCAGACGAGCTCAGGATCCCGGTCGTCAAGCACGACCGTCGTCGCCCGAGTTATGGAGGTTCCCGATCGTAGACAACGGGTTCCACTCATGCTCAAGGGAAGCTGTTCAGGGCGCTACTGTTCGGTACTCGGTGCCACAGCAGGAATTGCGCCCCATGAAGCTCGAAATCCAGGAAGCTGATCCGCAAGGACCTGATGCGTTGCTGCTGCTGCGCGAAGCGGCCATCGAAGCGAGACGCTCGTACCCTGAACTGCACCGTCCCGACGACCCCTGGCCCACCCATCGCCCCACGCCACCGCGAGGCGCCTACTTCATCGCTTACGCAGAAAGCATCCCCGTCGCCATGGGCTCACATCACCCGATGGACGGCCGACTCTCGGAAGTCAGGCGCATAGAACCCTACGGCGCGTATCGGGACGATCCCACGAGTGTCTGCTTTGCGAAGACGATAAGCACCAGCGCAGCTTGACTGGGCGGCCCATCAGGGTTCCCGCCGGGTGGTGCGGATTTGGGTCCCAACCAGATCAAGCTCAAGCCGGCCCTGCGACTGTCAAGGTTTGCGGATGGGCGGCAAGGCTCGTGGGCTGGCGCGCGCTGCTCGCTTGACCAGGTGATCATCAAAACTCAGGAAGTCAACGCAACCCTCGCTCAAGGCATGGTGGAGCGCATCGGCAAAGTCCCAGCCCTTGGCCAACCGCGCTGCGGCCTGGCGCACTGCAGCGGCCTCACCGACCGTCACATTCGGCAGTGCACACAGCAAGGTGAAAGCCTGCGACAGCTTGTCGGGCTCGAAGCCGTAGCGTGAGCGCAGTACCCATTCCAGTTCCAACATCACGGTTACCGGGATGAACACGGGCTCATTCGCCAACACCGCCTCGGCTGCCGCGGACTGGGCTGCGTCGTCGCGTACCAGGGCGCGCACAAGGAGGTTGGTATCGACCGCGCGCACGACTCAGCCCTTGTAGTCGGTGACCCGCATATCGTCAACGGACACGGCAGGCCCCTTGTAGTCCAGCACAGCCTGCACTGCGGCCAGCGAGGAGGGTTTGCCCGCTGGCGCGGGTGTGATCGTGGCGCGCTTGCCCTCGACCTTGACCTGCACCCGCATGCCGGGCTTCAGGCCCAGGGCCCGCCGCACGGCCACTGGCAACACGATCTGGCCTTTGGTCGAAATCAGTACAGCATCCATTGGTGGACTTTCTGGAAGTTTTACTTGGTAAGAATTATGCGCAGTTCTGATGGTTGTCGCCCATGAAGCGTGACGATTGAGGCACTCGGCGTGCAGGCTTCGCGCAAGCGCCAGGCGACGGCAAGGTCGCCACCTGAGCAGGGACACTCTCCAGGTCTGTTCAAACCGCACCGCCGCCATGCCCTCCCCCGCCCTGCACGAATCCCGCCTGCACAGCCTGCCATTGATCGCCCGCGGCAAGGTGCGGGACAACTACGCCGTGGGCGCGGACCGGCTGCTGATGGTGGCCAGCGACCGCATCTCGGCTTTTGACGTGATCATGGGCGAGCCCATCCCGGGCAAGGGCGAGCTGCTCACGCGCGTGGCGCTGTTCTGGTTTGACCGGCTGGCGCACATCGTGCCCCACCACCTGACCGGCCAGGCACCGGAGAGCGTGGTGGCGCCTGACGAGGTGGAGCAGGTGCGCGGGCGCTCTATCCTGGTCAAACGGCTGAAGCCCCTGCCCATCGAGGCGGTGGGAGCATGAGCATAGGAAATTCAAACGGAGCATAGGAAATTCAAACGCCCTTTTCAAGCTGA
>JBMLPD010000049.1:0-2980 GCA_049242285.1 Rubrivivax sp. | reverse complement strand
CCTGAGCCTGTCGAAGGGCCTGTGCTGAGCCTGTCGAAGGACTCTCACCCACACCACAACTCGGGACCACGAGAGCCGTCTCCCCAAAGAAAGACTCCTGCCGTGAAAGACGACGACATCATCCTCAGCTCGGGCGCGCGCACGCCCTTTGGCGATTTCGGCAGGGCCCTGCGCGAGGTGCCGCTGCACCAGATGGGCGTGCATGTGGTCCAGGCTTGTCTGGCGCGCGCGGGGGTGGAAGCGTCGAAAGTGGACCATCTCGTCTTCGGCAACACCGCGCCGGTGGACCACGACGGGCTGTTCGTCAGCCGCAAGATCGCCCTGCTGGCCGGCCTGCCCGAGGACAGCTCGGCCCTGGGCGTGGTGCGCGCCTGCGGCACGGGCTCGCAGGCCATCGTCAGCGCCGCGCAGCAGATCCTGTCCGGCCACAGCCGCATCGCCGTGGCCGCCGGCGGCGAGAACTACTCGCGCGTGCCCTACCTGTCGCACAGCACGCGCTGGGGCGCCGGCCGCGGGCCCACCCCGCTGGTGGACGGGCTGGACTACATCTACCGCTGCCCCTTCACCAAGGAACTGATGGGCGACACGGCCGAGAACCTGACCGCGCGCTTCGGCTACCGGCGCGAAGACATGGACGCCTGGGGCCTGACGAGCCAGCAGCGCGCCGGCGCGGCGATGCAAAGCGGCTTTCTGTCACGGCAGATCGCGCCCATCGAGGTGCCGGACTCCGATGGCCGATCCTCGCGCAAGGGCGCCGACGGTCGTCCCGCCACGCGTTGCTTCGAGCACGACGAGTTCCCCCGCCCACACATCACGGCCGAGAAGCTGGCCTCGCTCAAGCCCGCCTTCCGCCATGACGGGAAGGGGCAGGTGACCGCGGGCAACTCCAGCGGCGTGACCGACGGCGCCGCGGCGCTGCTGGTGGCCAGCCGCCAGGCCGCGCGGGAGCACGGCATCCCGGTGCAGGCGCGTCTGGTGGACTGGTCCGTGGTGGGCGTGGCGCCGGAGATCATGGGCGCGGGCCCGGTACCGGCGATCGCCAAGCTGCTGCAGCGCACCGGGTTGAGCGTGGCCGACATCGCCTACTGGGAGATCAACGAGGCCTTCGCCGTCGTCAACCTGCACGCCGAGCGCGAACTGGGCATCCCGCGCGAGCGCACCAACCTCTACGGCGGCGGCATCAGCATCGGCCACCCCCCCGGCGCCACCGGCCTGCGCATGACCATGACCGCCATGCACCACCTGGCCGACACGGGTGGCCGCTACGCTGTCATCAGCATGTGCCTGGGATCGGGCATGGGGATGGCAACCTTGATCGAGAACCTGGCGGGGTGAGCAAGGGACGGTCTGGGCCGCAATCTACGCCGCACTCACACCTGCCCAGTGGACTGCAACGCGTTGCCACGGGCAGCGTCATGCGCCCCCCTGTCTCTGACCCTGATGCTACGCAGGCCGGCGCAGAGATGCTTGAATCCGCAGCATGTCTCACACCCCAACCCGCCTGCACCGCCGCACCCTGCTGCTGAGCGCGGCCGCCGCCGCCGTGGTCGCGCCCCACGTGGTGCGGGCTGCCGGCAATGCCACGCCCTTGCCCCCCATGACCGAAGGGCCGTTCTACCCGCAGCCGGCCTGGCGTGCACGCGGGCCGTTTGCGGGTGACTGGGACGCCGACCTGACCCGCGTGACGCGTGGCGGGCGTGAGCGCGTGGCCGAAGGCGAGCCGCTGGGCCTGGAACTGCAGGTGCGCGACACGCGCGGCCGCGCGCTGGACGGCGCCGTGGTGGAGATCTGGCAGTGCGACACCTGGGGCCGCTACCGGCACCCGCGCGACGGCGCCTCACCGGCGGAGGTCGATGAAGGCTTCCAGGGCTACGGTGAGGCCCGCACGGCAGGCCCCGGCACGGTGGCCTTCCGCACCATCCGCCCGGCGCCCTACGCTGGCCGCACGCCGCACATCCATCTGAAGCTGCGCCACCCGAGCTTTGGCGAGCTCACCTCGCAGCTGTTCGTGGACGGCGAGCCGGCCAACAGCGGCGACTTTCTCTGGCGCCAGCTGTCCGCCGGGCAGCGGACGGCCTTGGCGATGAAGCTGCAGCCCGTGCAAGTCACCCAAACCGCCCAAACCACGCAAGCGGCGCGCGAGGGGAGCCTGCGGTGGCAGTGCCGGCACGTGCTGGTGGTGCCGGCGTGAGCGCAGGGCCGCGCCCCGGCACAGGGTGAGCATGGGGCCCATGACGCGCACGCCTGACACGCCGCGTACGACCTTGTCGCGAGCCCCGTGGGCCACCCGGGCAGGCCTGGTGGGATTGGTAGGTCTGTTCGGCCTGGTGACCTTGCTCCTGCTGGGCCCGCTGTCGGTGATGGCCCTGGGCGCGGTGGACCTGAGCACTCCCTGGTACGCCGCGCAGCAGGACCGCGCCGGCCTGGCACCTGACCCGGCCGCCGAGCGCGGCGCGGTGGTGCAGGTCTACGGCGCGCGCGCCGTGCGCTGGCGCGGAGCGTTTGCCATCCACCCCTGGATCGCCGTCAAGCCTGAGGGCGCTGATTCGTACACCACGTACCAGGTGATCGGCTGGCGCGCCATGCGCGGAGGCACCGCACTGGTCACCACCGAAGGCGCCGAGCCCGACCGGCACTGGTATGGTGCGGCACCGCAACTGCTGGCCGAGCACCGCGGGCCGGCGGCGCAGGCCATGATCGAGCGCATCGCCGCGGCCGTGCAGCGCTACCCCTGGCCCAACGAGTACCGCGCCTGGCCGGGGCCGAACAGCAACACCTTCGTGGCCTGGGTGGCGCGCGAGGTGCCCGAGCTCGGGCTGGACCTGCCGCCCACGGCTATCGGCAAGGACTGGCTGGGCCCCAGCACGCTGTGGGCCCGCGCGCCCAGCGGCACGGGCTGGCAGGTGTCGCTGTGGGGCCTGGCCGGTGCCACCCTGGCCCGCGAAGAAGGGCTGGAGCTGCAACTGCTGGGCCTGGGCTT
>JBMLPD010000048.1:0-37125 GCA_049242285.1 Rubrivivax sp. | reverse complement strand
GCCACAGGGCGGCGTCGCTGGCCAATCCGGGCAGGAGGATCACGCGGGTCATGAGACGCTCCGAGGATGGGGTGAAGGCGATTCGAACCGGCCGCACGGCGCGGGTCAACCTGAAAGCGGCAGTTGGATGCACATGCCAGCGCTGCTGTTGGGGCGCCAGGCAAGATGACAAGCGGCCAACTGCCGGTTTTTGGGTCAAGGGCCGTGCCTGGCGCAGACGGGGAAACGCACGCCGACGGGCGTGGCGATGCCCACGGGCGCGGGTGCGAAACTCGGCCGTTGCATCAGCCCGCCGCGCTTCATGACCTGGATCCTCGCCTACCTTGCTGCCGGCACCGTCATCGGCTTCTTCGCGGGTTTGCTGGGCATCGGGGGCGGCATGACGCTGGTGCCCATCCTGGCGGCCCTGTTCGCCGCCCAGCAGATGGCGCCCGAACATGTGATGCACCTGGCGCTGGGCACGGCCATGGCGGGTGTGCTGTTCACCGGTTCGGCCAGCGTGCGCGAGCACCACAAGCTCGGTTCGGTGGACTGGATTGTGGTCAGGCGCCTGGCGCCCCCCATGGCCACGGGCACGCTGTTGTCGTCGCTGGCCTCGGCATGGCTGCCCCAGCAGACCCTGGCGCTGGCTTTCGCCGTGATCGTGACGGGGGCCGCCACACAGATCTGGATCGGCCGCAAGCCCGGCCCGGGCCGTACCCTGCCGGGGCCGGCAGGCCTGTGGGGCGTGGGCCTGGTCATCGGCGTCATCTGCGGGTTGGTGTCGGCGGGCGGCGCCTTCCTGTCCATGCCTTTCATGTTGTGGTGTGGCGTGCCTGTGCGCCTGGCCATCGGCACCGGCGCCGCCCTGGGGGTGCCCGTGGCGGGGCTGGGCACGCTGGGCTTCGTGGTCAGCGGCTGGAGCGCCGCCGGGCTGCCGGCTGGGTCACTGGGCTTCGTGCTGCTGCCGGCCCTGGCCGTCGTGGTCGTCGCCAGCACCTTGACGGCACCGCTGGGCGCCCGGCTCGCCCACCGCCTGCCCGTGGCCACGCTGCGCCGGCTGTTCGCCGTGGTGCTGTACCTGGTGGCGGCCAAGATGGTGTTCTCGTACACCTGATGCCCCCACCCCGTGACCAAGGGCGGGTACGGCGCCGCCCGGCCCCCTTCCTGGACCCCCCATGACCGACTTCCTCTTCATTCGCCACGGCGAAACCGACTGGAACCGCCAGCAGCGGTTTCAAGGCCAGATCGACGTGCCGCTGAACGACCTGGGGCACGCCCAGGCCCGAAGGCTGGGCGAGCGCCTGGGCGCCGAGCCCGCCGATCACCTGTTCAGCAGCGACCTGCAACGCGCGCAGCAGACGGCCGCGCCCGTGGCCGCCGCCTGGCGGGCGGCCACGGCCCTGGTGCAAGGCCTGCGCGAGCAGGGTTTCGGCGTGCTGGAGGGGCTGGATGTGCCCACCATCAAGGCCCGGCACCCTGCGCTGTGGCTGCGCTGGCTGGAGCATCGCGCAGACTTCGCGCTGCCCGGTGGCGAGAGCCTGCAGCAGTTTCACGCACGGGTGATCGGCGCGGTGAAGGCCCTGGCCGAGGCCCACCCCGGCCGGCGCCTGGCGGTGGTGACACATGGCGGCGTGCTGGACATGCTGTGGCGCACCGCGCACGGCCAGCCTCTGGACGGCCTGCGCACCTGTGACATCCCCAACACCGGAATGAACCACTTGCGCTGGCGCCAGGGCACGCTGGACATCGTGCGCTGGGCCGATGCCAGCCATCTGGACGGGCTGCCAGCCCAGGCCGCAGGAGCCGCAGGCGAGCGCTGAGCATCGGGGGCCCCGGCCACGCGCTGTCCGCACTCGGGCCCGGCGACCGGCCCCGCAAGCGTCTACGATGCGTCCATGAACACTGCTGCTGCCACCGCCACCGTCGAGCCCGGCGAACATGCCCACCCCGGCGCCGCCAGCGCCGCCGAGGTCAAAAGCGGGACGGCTGCCGCTGTGCGCATCCTCCTGGTCACGGGGGGCAGCCGAGGCATAGGCGCGGCCGTCGCCCGGCAGGCGGCCCGCGCCGGCTGGGACGTGGCCGTGAACTACACGCGGGACGCCGCCGCCGCCGAGGCGGTGGCCGCGCAGGTGCGCGCCAGCGGGCGCCGCGCGCTGGTGGTACAGGGCGACGTGGCCGATGAGGCCCAGGTACTGGCCATGTTCGCCGCCGTGGACGCCGGGCTGGGCCGGCTGACCGGTCTGGTCAACAACGCCGGCGTGGTGGACATGCCCGCGCGGGTGGACGAGATGTCCCTGCAGCGGCTGCAGCGGATGTGGGCGATCAACATCACGGGCTCCTTCCTCTGCGCGCGCGAGGCGCTCAAGCGCATGAGCCGCCGCCACGCAGGCCCGGGAGGCAGCATCGTCAACCTGAGTTCTGCCGCGGCCCGGCTGGGCTCGCCCAACCAGTACGTGGACTACGCCGCCTCCAAGGGCGCGATCGACACCTTCACCCTGGGGCTGGCACGCGAGGTGGCCGGCGAGGGTGTGCGCGTCAACGGCGTGCGCCCCGGCATCATCGACACCGACATCCACGCCAGCGGAGGCCTGCCCGACCGCGTGGCCCAGATCGGCCCCACCGTGCCCCTGCAGCGTGCCGGCACCGCCGACGAGGTGGCCGCCGCCGTGGTCTGGCTGTTGTCCGACGAGGCCAGCTACGCCACCGGCACCACCATCGACGTCACCGGCGGACGCTGAGGCGCCGGCTTGCATGCACCGACAAACGCGACACGGCAGACACCTCGCCCCGGGCTTTCGGTCCCGGCACTGGACGGGCCTGTGGGTCGCCCTGGCACTGTGGATGGCAGGGACCACCCAGGCCCAGCCGGTGGCCGCCGAGCGGCCGGCCGACCCGCAGGCCCAGACCCAGACCCAGACCCAGCGCCCGCGCATCGGTCTGGTCCTGTCAGGCGGCGGAGCCCGCGGCTTTGCCCACATCGGCGTGCTGCGGGTGCTGCAGGAAATGCGGGTGCCGGTGGACGTGGTGGTGGGCACGAGCATGGGGGCCTTGGTCGGCGGGGCCTACGCGGCCGGACGCAGCGCGGACGATCTGGAGCAGTTTGCGCGCGACACGGACTGGGCCGGCGTGCTGGCAGACCGGCCGCCCCGCACCGCAGGGGAGTTTCGGCGGCGCGAATTGGATCCGGAGGTGCCTTCGCGCATTGAGTTCGGCGTGGGCCCCGGGCTCAGTCTGAACGTCCCCCCGGCCGTGGCCGGCAGCCATGCCCTGGAAAACGCCCTGGAAGCCCTCCTGCCACAGGGTCAGGCCCGGCGGCCGGCCGGCAGCCTGGCCGTGTCCTTCCGGGCCGTGGCCACCGACCTTCGCACGGGCGAGTTGGTGGCCCTGGCGGATGAACCGCTGGCCGTCGCGCTGCGCGCATCACTGTCCGTGCCCGGCCTGTTTCCACCGCTGCCACGTGACGGCAGGTTGCTCGTGGATGGCGGCCTGGTGCGCAACGTGCCCGTGGACCTGGCCCGAGCCCTCGGTGCGCAGGTGCTGATCGTCGTGAACGTGGGCACGCCCGTGGACCATGTGCGAGATCTGACCAGCCCTCTGGGCGTGGCCCAGCAGATGATCAACCTGCTGACGGAACAGAACGCGCAGCGGTCTCTCGGGGAGCTGCGGCCAGCCGATGTGCTCCTCCAGCCCGACCTGGAGGGGCTGGACGCCAGCCAACTGGCCACCGGCGCGCCACGGGCGATTGCCGCTGGCGAGCGGGCCGCCCGGGCCGTGTCCTCGCGTCTGGCGGCCCTGGCCGTGGAGGCCGAGGCCTGGACCTCCTTCGAGCAGGCTCGCCTGCAGCAGCCCCAGGCGCTGGGCGCGACCGAAGAGGGCCGGTTGCTGATCAGGCCCACGGGCCGCGCCAGCGCCGAACTGCTGGCTGCCGCGGCCGGCGCGGCCCTGGGCCGCTCCGTGGATGCCGCCACCGCACGCGCGGCAGCCGACAAGCTTTACGCCAGCGGCGACTTCGAGCGGGTGGAGGTGCAATCGGCGTTGCTGCCCGACGGCCGGGCCCTGATCCTCGTGCCGGTGGAGGCCGCGTGGCGGCGCAACCCGTTGCGGCTGGGGGTGGAGCTGCAGACCGAACAAGGCACGCGTGAGGATGCCACGCGGTTCGCCGCCACGGCCACCACCACGGTGCGGCCGGTGAATGCCTGGGGCGGCGAGCTTCGCGCCTTGCTGCGGCTGGGCTCGCAGACCACCGTCATGGGCGAGTGGTGGCAGCCCCTGGGGCCCGGGAGCAAAGTCTTTGGCGTGACCTCGTGGCGGCGCGACGCTGAATCCCAGGACATCTACATCGACGGGCGGCGCGTGACCCGGCTGGGCGTGTCCAGCGCCATATGGCGTCTGGGAGCGGGCGTGTCGCTGGGAAGGGCCGGTGACGTGCAACTGGGGCTGGAAAGATCGCGCTCGCGCGCCTCGCCGCTGCTGCGCGGGGCTCTGGAGGACGGCCCGATCGCGTTCACGACCACGCAGGCCTACGCACGGCTGCGCCTGGACACCCTGGATTCCATCGCCTTTCCCACCCACGGCACCTTGCTGCAGGCCGTCTGGCGCTCAGGCAGCCTGTCCGGCAACGATCAGGGCTCGCAGGCCGAGGGCCGGGTGCTCACGGGCTTGCGCATGGGGCGCTGGGCCGGCCATCTCTACGCCGACGCGTCGTACGCCTCCGAAGGCCTGGCGCCCGTGGCGCTGGGCGGCTTCCTGCGCCTGTCGGGGACACCCATCGGATCCCTCTACGGGCAGACAAGCCTGCTGGGACGCGCGGTCATGGGGGTGCCGGTGGCCCACATGCCCCTGGGCCTGGGCGGGGCCGTGCGCGCGGGCTTCTCGGTCGAGCTTGGCGGACTGTTTCTGCCCGGCCAGAGCCGGCAGCTCAGCGAGCTGAAGCCGGCGGGCAGTGCCTTCGTCTCCGTCGACACGCTGTTCGGGCCCCTGTACTTTGCGCTGGGCGCCACGCACCGTGGCGGACGTGCCATCTACGTCTTCCTCGGGCCCTTCTGGTGAGGCGTGGCCGCAGCCGAATGGCTGCGCCGCAGGCCCGTGAAGGCCGCCAGCTCCCAGGAACGCAGCCCCACGACGAGGGTGTAGCCGTCGCGCCCGGCCGCCGGCAGCCGGGCATCTTCCTGATGCAGACGGGACAGTTCAGCAGCCAGACGCTCGACATGCTGGGCCACTTCTTCGGCGCTGGCGCTGGAAAGCCTGGCGTGGACGGCCATCAGGGTCTCCCCCGGCCCGTCGAAGCGCCCACCGAAGTAGTCCTGCACCACATGCTCGCGAAAGTAGGCCTGCACCGGGCCGTCAGGCCGCCAACGGAACGCACGTGAAACCCGAAGACGGTAGCGGTTCAGGGGCTTGAGTTCGATCAGCCCCAGCCGGTCCAGTCGAACCAGGGCTGCCGTGCAGGGCGCAGCCTCCACACGGTACGTGTCGAGGATCTGCTCGAAGCTCCAGTGCCCCAGGCAACAAACGGCCACCAGCAGCAGCACCGGGTCGGCCACCAGCGAGCGCTCCTGCTCCAGCGTCAGGCGATCGGTCTCGGGGGTGGCCTGCAGCGCCTGCTGAAGGACCTCCTGCATCGACACCCCGGCGGCCTGACAGAACTGGGACAGGCGGCTCAGGCTCATGTCGCCGTGGCTGAACACCCGCTTGATGCTGGACTCGCTCATGCCCACCTGCCCGGCCAGCGCACGGTAGGTCAGGCCGGCGCGGCGCATCTCGGCGCGCAGGGCCTGCAACAGCAATTTCGGGGTGCTCAAGGGCTTTGGTCCATCGGGCTGAGGCGCCCGGATGTGCTCAATCGTACCGCCACAAGATACCAAACGGGTGGAAACACGCTACGACTGCCATATCGGTGGCGGATATCGAAACTACCGGGCACATTCGCTCGACCGCAGGGCCCAGCCCGTCAGGGCTTGGGTGCAGGCCCTGACCGGCACACGGCCCGCAGACATGTCAACTGCCAACCAAGGAGTGTTCTCATGACCAAGTTCCTCACCGTCCTGGCCCTTGCAGGGCTTCTGGGCGCCTGCTCGACCTCCAACCCCGACGTCATCGCACGCTCGGACGCCGGGCGTCTGTCATCGGTTCAGACCGGCACCGTTGAAGCGGTGCGGGCCGTCACGGTGGACGGCGGCCAGAGCGGCGTGGGCGCCGCCGCCGGCGCGCTGGTGCTCGGGACGGCCGGCAGCAGCGTGGGCGGCAAGCGCGAACAGGTGGCCGTGGGCACGCTTGCAGCTGTGCTGGGGGGCCTGGTGGGCCACGCCATCGAGCGCCAGAGCACCCGCGAAGAGGCCCTGGAGATCGTGGTGCGCCTGCCCGATGGCGAACGTCGAGCGGTGGTGCAGGCCAAGGGGGCAGAAGAAATCAGGCCGGGCGACGCGGTCAGCATTGTCTCCACGGCCGGCCGCGCCCGGGTGACCCAGCTGCGGCGCGCCCCTGCGCAGGGGTCCTGATCCGGTGCCGGGAAGGCCTCAGGGGCGGGCAACGACCACCGCCGCAGGGGCGGCTTCAGGCCCGTCGCCCGCAACACCGGACAGATACGACAGCCGGCGCATGGCCCGAATGGCGTCATGTGTCAGGCGCTCGACCACCACCGGCGTGACCCCCCGCAAGGTGTCCAGTTTCAGCGCGGCGGTGTAGCTCAGGTCGATGACCCGGCCCGGCACAAAGGGCCCGCGGTCGTTGACCCGCACGATCACCTGGCGGCCATTGGCAGGGTTGGTGACGCGCGCATAGCTGGGGATGGGCATGGTCGGATGCGCCGCCGTCATCGCAAACATGTCATAGGGCTCGCCGCTGGACGTGGGCCGCCCGTGGTACTTGCGGCCGTACCAGGAGGCGCCGCCGCGTTCCACCAGCGGCAGGTCGGTGGCAATGGGCACGTACAAACGGCCACCTGCCTGATAGGGCTTGTTGGCCCCCCCCGCGCGCAAGGGCTCCACGCGCGGCACGGCATCCGGCACCTGCGCCAGCCCGGGCGGCACCGACAAGGGCGGACCATCGACCGCGGGATCGGGCGCTGCGGGCGAGCGGGCCACCGGTGGGCGGGAACTTGCGCAGGCGGTCAGCAAAATCGCCAAGCCCCAGACGGCCAGAAGGCGAAGGGCACCGGGGCGTGAAGCGAAGGCGTTGGGCATCGGGTCATGTCCAAACTGGCGCGACTGGCAAGAATCGAACTTGCGACGCGGCCTTCGGAGGGCCGCATGATATCCACTTCACCACAGTCGCCGAGGTCCGGTATTCTAGCGTCCGCCCCTGAGGCCCCCTTGCAGTTGGGCGTCGGATGGCGGGTTCGCGTCAGGGCTGCCCCGTATACTCGTGGGTTGCATTCGAGCCCGGTGCCGCCGAGGTGAACGCCAGAATTCGTCCACCCGGTTGCCAGGGGCTTCGATGCCGCCTGCCCGCACCTGCCGGGGCGCGAAGGCCAACATCCAAGACAGAACTCCGAGGACCCCATGAGCGATTCCCACGCAGCCCCCGAAGCGCATGAAGGCCACACGGGCCCGATCAAAACGCCCAAGCAGTTGATCTGGGCCGTGGTCGCATCGTTCGTGGTGCCCATCATCGCGATCATCCTGCTGGTGAACTACGTGGCCATGGGCGACAAGACGGGCGCCGGCAGCCGGGCGATGGACGCCGAGGCCGTGGCCAAGCGCATTGCACCCGTGGGCCGGGTGGAGCTGAAGGACCCCTCCGATGTCGCGGCCATGAAGACGGGCGAACAGGTCTACCAGACGGCCTGCGCCGCCTGCCACAACAGCGGCGCCGCAGGCGCACCCAAGCTGGCCGATGCCGGCGCCTGGGCACCGCGCATCAAGACCGGCTACGACACCTTGCTGAACTCGGCCCTCAAGGGCAAGGGCGCCATGGGCGCGCAAGGCGGCGGCGACTACTCCGACACCGAGATCGGCCGCGCCGTGGTCTACATGGCCAATCAGGCGGGCGCGAAGTTCGCCGAGCCCGCGGCACCGGCGGCCGCCACGGGGGCCAGCGCGCCCAAGTGACCCCTCCCCGGCGCCGCCGCCCCTTCGGCGGCGCGGCGGCTCGGCACACACGCCGCCCCTGGGCGGCGTTGTCATTTCAGACGATGCGCCACACGGCCGGCGGCCGCGCCAGCCCGCTGAAGGCTCAGGGCCTGGGCGTGCGACTGAAGCCGAAACGCCCAGGCATGTCAGCCCAGGCCAGGCTCTGCGGCGCCCACTGGCCGGACTCCACCGCGCCCGCGGCCACCAGCATGTCCAGGGTGTGCACCAGGCCGAAGGCCAGCCCCACGCTGGGCAGGGTGCAGGCCAGGTACAGCCGGCCTTCCTCGTCGATCCAGACCGAGTCCACGTGCCGGGCGGGCTCGCCCGTGTGCGCCGTCACCAGCGGGGCCGGTGCGTCCGGCGGGCCTTGCTGAAGCCGCCAGACATGAGGAGTGGCCTCCAGGTCCACGTAGACGCGCTGTGGCCCGTTCTGGAAGTAGGCGCCCCCTTGCTCATCACGCAGGTAGTTGCGGTGGATGAACTCGCGCAGCTTGTCATGGCGGATGACGCTGCCCTTGACCTGCGGAAACGGCCCGGCAGCCTGCACCCGCTCGTCGCGCATGTACCAGTCACCGCGCGCGTCCAGGGCCAGCCAGCCATGGCAGTGGGGTACGTTCGGCCACTTGCGCAGCGCGGCTTCAACCAGAGGATCCATCGGGCAAGCTTACGCCACGGCCGGCCCGGCGCAGCCGCTTCAGTGCTGCGCCAGCCAGTCCAGCACGGCGCGCGGCATGGCGCGCAGATGGCCCGGCGGAGCGCCATGGGCGAAGCCCACATGGCCGCCGTGGGCAGGCTGCCACAGCTCGACCCGGCCGGTCTGCCCAGGGCGCGGCAGGCTGTGGGCCGGGATGAAAGGGTCGTTGCGGGCATTGACGGCCAGCGCCGGTATGCGGATGCGCGACAGGTGCGGCTGCGCCGAGGCCCGGGCCCAGTAGTCGTCGGTGCCGGCAAAGCCATGCAGAGGGCCGGTGAAGATCTCGTCGAACTCGCGCAGCGTGCGGGCCTGGCGCAGGCGCTGCCCGTCGAACAGGCCGGGGTGCTGGGCCAGCTTGGCCAATGCCTTGGGCTTCATCGTGGCCAGAAACATGCGCCCGTACACCTGATGGTTGAAGCCGCTGTCGATGGCCTGGCCGGCCGCAGCCAGATCCAGGGGCGAGCACACCGACACCACGGCGCGCGCCAGGGCGGCGGCGGACTGCCCCGCCTCGGCCGCCCAGCGCATCAGCGCATTGCCGCCAAGCGAGATGCCCACCACCCACAGCGCGCCCCGGGCCCGCGCGCGCAGGCGCGTCAGGATCCAGCCGATCTCCTCGAAGTCGCCCGAGTGGTAGGCCCGGGGCCCCCGGTTGAGTTCACCGGAACAGCCGCGGAAGTGCGGCACGGCGTAAGCCCAGCCGCGCCGGCGCGCCTCATCGGCCACGGCCAGGCTGTAGTGGCCCGTGGAAGAGCCCTCCAGGCCGTGGAACAGCACCAGCAGGGGCGCAGGCGGGTCCGCCGGGCCGGGCTGCACGCTGGGCTCGAAGGCGAAATCCACGTCGATGAAGTCACCGTCGGGCGTGTCCCAGCGTTCGCGCCGAAACACCGGTGGCGGGCCCTGGTGTGCCACCGCCACCCGCGCCGCCCAGATCGTCTGCAGGTTGCCGCCAGGCAGCCACAGGGGGCTGCGAAAAGACGCCAGCGTGGCCGTGCCGGGGCTGCGCGGTCCCCGCGGCGGCCCGTCGGGCGAGGTGCTGGTCACCGGCGATCAGCCGCTCAATGCAGCAAAGAGGGCGACTCGCCCATGACGGGCGCCTGCTCGCCGACGCTGCCCGGGCTGGCGTGGTGCACCACCAGGCGCCAGCCCTGTTCCGTCTTCAGGAACACATGGGTGGTCAGCACCCAGGCGGTCTGCCGGCCCTCTGCCGATGCGATGGTGATGCGTTCGGCCAGGTGGTGCACGGCGGTGGTCATGGTGTGCAGGCGGTGCACCTGCTCGGGTACGACCGGGATGCCCCCCGTGGCGAAGATGTTCTCGAAACTGGCGCGAATGGCCGCAGCCCCCACCAGCCGCGGGCCGCCGGGATGCACGCAGGAGATCTCGTCGTCGTCGGCCCACAAGGCCATCAGGCGGTCGATGTCGCCGTTCTGCAGGGCTTCGTAGAACTGCGCCTCGGTGTCCTCGGGCGAGGCCATCAAGGCGGCGGGCGGGGGCTTGCGGCGAAGGGGCATGGGGGGGAAAGGCACGGGGGATTGGGGATGAGGCAAGGGCGGCGCAGTTCCTGGGCAGGCGCAGACCCCCTCAGCGAAAGTCCACCGACGGGTCCATGCGCTTCACGCCCTGGGCATGGACCTGCAAGCCCTCAAGCGCGCCCAGCCGTGGCGACTCCCGGGTGTTGCGGACGGCCGGGAACTGACAGCCGCCGCCGACGCAGAGGATGCCGGTCGTGTCCCCGCAGGACAAGGGCGGGATCAATTCGCGCTCGCGCAAGGCAGGGATCCGCTGAAGTGAAGGCTGGGTGGGGGCCGGGCCGGGGCAGGCCGTGCAGGCCTGCGCCGCCAGGGCTCAATGGTGGGTGTGAAGGTGCTCCCCGGCCTTGAGGCGGTAGACCGTACCGCAGTACGGGCACACACCCTGGCCCGTGTGGGCCAGATCGATGAAGACGCGGGGATGGTTGCTCCACAGCGGCATCTTCGGGTTCGGGCAAGGGATCACGCCCGGGCCCTGCAGGTCGGAGGCGGCCAGTTCGACGATGGACCTGGGGGTCTGGGTGCTCATGGTGATCGCCTGCTTGCCGGGCGCTCAGGACTTCAGGCGGCCACCGGCGTGAGCCAGTGCGCGTACTTGGGGTTGCGGCCGTTGACGATGTCGAAGAAGGCCGTCTGGATCTTCTCGGTGATGGGGCCGCGCTCGCCGGCGCCCAGCTCGATGCGGTCGAGTTCACGGATGGGCGTGACCTCGGCTGCGGTGCCGGTGAAGAAGGCCTCGTCGCAGATGTAGACCTCGTCGCGGGTGATGCGCTTTTCCACCAGCTTCAGGCCCAGATCCTGACAAATGGCGAAGATGGTGTCGCGCGTGATGCCGTTGAGCGCTCCAGCGGACAGGTCGGGGGTGTAGACCACGCCCTTCTTGATGACGAAGATGTTCTCGCCTGCGCCTTCGGCCACGAAACCGGCCGGGTCCAGCAGCAGCGCCTCGTCATAGCCCTCGTCCGTGGCTTCCATGTTGGCCAGGATGGAATTGGTGTAGTTGCTCACCGCCTTGGCCTGCGTCATGGTGATGTTGACGTGGTGGCGGGTGTAGCTGGAGGTCTTGACGCGGATGCCGCGCCTGAGCCCCTCCTCGCCCAGGTAGGCGCCCCAGGCCCAGGCCGCCACCATCAGGTGGATGGTGTTGCCCTTGGGGCTGACGCCGAGCTTCTTGTCGCCGATCCAGGTCAGCGGGCGCAGGTAGCAGCTCTCGAGCTTGTTCTCGCGCACCACCGTCTTCTGGGCCTGCATCACCTCTTCCAGCGTGAAGGGGATCTTCATGCGCAGGATCTTGGCGCTGTTGAACAGCCGCTCGGTGTGCTCGCGCAGGCGGAAGATGGCCGTGCCGTTGGCGGTGTTGTAGGCCCGCACGCCCTCGAAGGCGCCGCAGCCGTAGTGCAGGGTGTGGCTCAGCACGTGGATCTTGGCGTCGCGCCAATCGACCAGCTGGCCGTCCATCCAGATCTTGCCGTCACGGTCGGACATCGACATCGCGTTTCCTTGTGGTGCTTGAGAAAAAACAGGGCCCTGCGCTGCAAACGCCGGGACCCGGATTTTATGCGTCGGCAGCGGGCTCGCCGGGCTGGGCAGGCTGGGCGGGCGCGGTCGGCCGCTGCAGTTCCCAGCGCTGCAGGCGCCCGGCCCGCAACTCGACGCGCACGGCAACGCCGGCTGAGTCCGTCCAGGTGAAGATCTCCAGCGCCTGAACATCCGGCACGCCGTGCGGGTTCTCGGCCTGGCCCAGGCTTCGGGTCAGCGGAATGATGTCGATCAGGCGCATGCCGGTGCGCAGCCTGGCGTGAAGCATCACGGCACTGTCCACATGGCCCACCGGGGCTCCGGTGGCCTGGCGCATGACACGCAGTGCGAGACTGAACTGCAGCAGCAGCCAGAACACGATGACCGTGAGGGCCAGCACCACGCCTGGCCAGCCCCATTGGAGCCCGCCCGCCACCAAGGCTGTCAGGGCAAGCGTCCATCCCCACATTGCATTCATGTTCCCGATTGTCAGGTGACCTCAGGACAGCCGTACTGGCCGCTGCGGTTCATCAGCAACACGGGCGCCCGGTCCCTGAGCGTGTCACACGGCATCCGGGGCTGCAGGGCCGGGTGGATCGCCGGGGCGCTGAGCATGGGGGACACAATGGCTGGCGGCAGCGGCCACAGGCATGGAGGGCAGGCGTGGGACAGCGCCGATCAGACGGCGAGGATCAGGCAACGCTCCAGCCCGAAGCGCTCGAAGTCCCGATCGAAGCTGACGAGCCGCAGCCCAGACGCGCGGGCCAGTGCCGCGAGGTAGGCGTCGGTCCACAGCCGCGCGGGCAGCGGCTGGGTGTCCACCAGGGCGCGCAACGAGTCGTCGCAACTGCGGGGCTCGCTCAGCAAACCGATACGCGGCAGGGCACGGTACTGGGCGTACAGCTGCCACGCGGCACGCGTATCCAGCGCGCCCGGGCCCACGGCCTTGGGCTGGCACAGCAGCCTCACCAGGCCCAGCATGGTGACGCGGCAGAACCACAGGTCGGGACCCAGGACGGCCCGCGCAGCCCCGGGTTCGTGCAGCGAAGCCCAGTAGCGCTGCGCCTGCACGTGGTGTGGATGTTCCTGCACGGCCAGGGCCAGCCAGACGTTGATGTCGGGCAGATCGCCTTGAATCGCCCCCTCCAGCCCCAGGAGCCAAGGTGCCGGAGGTTCGGCCACCCGCAACGGGCGGGCGGGTGCGTCAGCCATCCAGCAACTCGCTCAAGGCGGCGTTGCTCAGTTGATCGGCCGCCAGCGCCATGGGCGCGCCCAGGCGCACGCTGGGGGCGGCGGAAGGCAACGTGCCCTCGTCGGGCTGCAAGGGCGCGGGCGCTGTCAGCCCCCGCTCGAGCAGCGAAACCACCAACTCACGCAGGCTTCTGCCCTCCAGGGCCGCGCGCGCCTTGAGGTGGCGAAAAAGCGGGTCTGGCAGATCGAAACTGGTTCGCATATTTGCATTTTTATGCGAAACACGGTGAAACGCAACCCCACGGGCTCCTACAAGCCCCGCACCACCTCGATGGCCTGCTCGATGCGCTCCACGCCATGCACGGTCAGGCCCTCGATGGGCTTCCTGGGCGCATTCGCCTTGGGCACCACGGCGACGGAAAAGCCGAGCTTGGCCGCTTCCTTCAACCGCTCCTGGCCGCGCGGGGCGGGCCGCACCTCGCCGGCCAGCCCCACCTCGCCGAAGGCAAAGAAGCCGCGCGGCAGCGCGCGGCCTCGCAGCGAACCCTGAATGGCCAGCAGCACGGCCAGGTCGGCCGCCGGCTCGCCGATGCGCACGCCGCCCACCGCGTTGACGAAGACATCCTGGTCCATGCAGGCCACCCCGGCGTGGCGGTGCAGCACTGCCAGCAGCATGGCCAGGCGGTCCCGGTCCAGGCCCACCGACAGCCGGCGCGGGCTGGGCCCGCCGGAATCCACCAGCGCCTGGATCTCCACCAGCAGCGGCCGCGTGCCTTCCAGCGTCACCATCACGCAGGAACCCGGCACGGGCTCGCCGTGGGTGGACAGGAAGATGGCGCTCGGGTTGCTCACCCCCTTCAGGCCGCGTTCGGTCATGGCGAAGACGCCGATCTCGTTGACCGCGCCGAAGCGGTTCTTGATGGCGCGCACCAGGCGGAAGCTGGAATGCGTGTCGCCCTCGAAGTACAGCACCGTGTCCACGATGTGCTCCAGCACGCGCGGGCCGGCCAGCGCGCCCTCTTTCGTGACGTGTCCCACCAGCACCATCGCGCAGCCACTGGTCTTGGCCACGCGCGTGAGCTGCGCCGCGCATTCACGCACCTGCGCCACCGAGCCGGGGGCGGAGCTGAGTTGGTCGGAATACAGCGTCTGGATGGAATCGATGACGCAGAACGCCGGGCCTTCGGTCTCCAGCGTGGCCAGGATGGCCTCCAGGCGGATTTCGGCCAGCACCCGCACCTTGCGGCCCGCCAGACCCAGACGGCGCGCGCGCAGCGCCACCTGGGCACCGCTCTCTTCACCCGTCACGTACAGCACCGGCACCTGCGCCGACAGCGCGTCCAGCGCCTGCAGCAGCAGCGTGCTCTTGCCGATGCCGGGGTCGCCGCCGATCAGCACCACCCCACCCGCGACGATGCCGCCGCCCAGCACGCGGTCCAGCTCCTCCTGCCCCGTGGGCGTGCGCTCGACGTCGGCCGCCTCGATCTCCGACAGCGTGGCCACCGGCTGGCTGCGCGCCAGCGCCTGGAACCGGTTCTTGCCCGCCCCACCCGCAGGCTCGGCCACCGACTCCTCCAGCGTGTTCCAGGCCTTGCAATGCGGGCACTGGCCCAGCCACTTGGGGCTGTTACCACCGCACTCGCGGCAGGTGTAGAGGGTCTTGGATTCGCGGGCCATGGGGGGATTGTGAAGGGATGACCACCACAGCAGCGCCCCTCTCATGGGTGCTGCCGACACCCTCACTGACCGCAGCCGCCGCGCTGGCCCGGGCGCGGGGCCCGTTGAGGGCGGCGAGAAGCGCAGCCGCAGGGCCGGCGCGCGCAGCGCGCATCGTGGACATGCTCGTCGCCGTTGTCTGAGTGCAGCGAACCGCAGGTGAGCGCAGCGAGTTCGGCGGCGCGGCCCTGGGGCGAGCATCGCAGCGGTGTCGGCCTGCAGGGCCGACCGCCCGAGCGGGCCTCGCGCCCGGGCCGGCGCGGCGGCGAAGCAACACGCGACGCGCAACATGCGCGAACGTCAGCCCTCGCCCGCACGCCCCGTATCGCCTTGACCGGGCTGCCCCTCAGCACGGACGGGCGCATGGTCCGGGTGGCTGGCACTTTTTTGAATCGGCGGGAGGGCCAGGTTGTCTACCAGGACCCGCGGCGTGCCAGTGCGGCCTCGCGGTTCATGGCCAAGCGGCGATGTTCCTGAGCCTTGATCATCACCAGACCCGTCGCCGAGACGGCATCTAGGAAGGGATCCCGCACTGAGCTTCGCGAATTCGCAGTCGCGGCTTCACAACCCCAGGAAGGGATTGTCGATGCGCACGCCGCCCAGGGTGGCACCGTGCTGCAGGTCCTCACTCAAGACACGCTGACAACCACCAGCGGCAGCGGCCTGGACGACGAGCGCGTCGTAGAACGAGATGCCGCGCAGCACATGCAGGTCCAGTGCGGCCGCCATCAAGTCGGGTGAGGTCACCACCAGATCGAAGCGCCTGTAGAAGGCGAGCCGCTCGCGGATGAGGGCCGGCGGCAGGCGCAACTTGCGCAGGGCCACGTTCACGTATTCCTGCAACACCTGGGTGGACAACACCGCGTCCCCGGTGCGGCGCAGCTCGCTGACAAGGCCCACCGCCTGGCGCTGCTTGGCCGGCTCGTCTGCAGCGTCCGCATAGATCAGGACGTTGGTGTCCAGCAGGCTACGCACGGCGGTTGGCCTCGTCGCGGTCGAATCGCCAACCGTTCAGGCGTCCGGGGGTTTCCAGCGCAGACTTCTCGAACGCTTCGACTTCCGCTGCCACTTGCTGTCGGCCAGCCAGTTGCTCAAGGTAGTCCCGAACAGCCTGGTTGAGGCTCTTGCCCATGGTGGCGGCGGCAGCTCGCGCCTGCTCGGCAACGCGTTCGTCAACGGACAGCGTGATGTTCATCATGACCTCCTGTGCGCACATGTTATGCGTGAATCACAGGGCGCGGGGTCCATCCGTGTGGGTGCAGCCCCACGTCATCGGGGCAACCGGGCGCTGACCCGCCATCGCTCTGCTGCAGATCAATCCCCCGCGACCCTCCCCCGCATCGCCTTGACCGCGCCGCGTCGCGCCTTGCCCTCGATGCGGCGCTGCACCGAGGCGCGCGTGGGCCGGGTGGGCTTGCGGGGAATGGGCGGGTGAGCCACCTGGTCCACCAGGGCCTGCAAGCGGGCCAGAGCGGCCTCGCGGTTCATGGCCAGGCTGCGGTGTTCCTGGGCCTTGATCACCACCACGCCTTCGGCCGTCAGACGATGATCCTGCAAGGCCAGCAACCGGGCCTTCACGTCCAGCGGAAGCGAAGAAGCGCGCACATCAAACCGCAGGTGCGCCGCGCTGGACACCTTGTTGACGTTCTGCCCGCCCGCGCCCTGGGCGCGGATGGCCGCGAACTCCACCTCATCGGGGTCGACACGGGGGTGGCGCAGCAGCGTCATGGCCTCAGGCGGCCTCTTCCAGCACCCGCACCGGCACGCGCTGCGCCAGGGCGCACATCAGCTCATAGCCGATGGTGCCCGCCGCCTGCGCCACATCGTCGATGGCCAGCCGGCTGCCGCCCGGGCCTTCGCCCCACAGCGTGACCTCGCTGCCATGGCCGGCGCCGGGCACGGGCGTCAGGTCTACCGCCAGCATGTCCATCGACACCCGGCCCACGGTGCTGCAGCGCCCCCCGTCCACCAGCGCCGGCGTGCCCGTGCCCGCATGGCGGGGGTAGCCGTCGGCATAGCCGCAGGCGGCGATGCCGATGCGCATCGGCCGCTCGGCACGGTAGGTGCTGCCGTAGCCCACCGTGTCGCCAGCGCGCAGCGACTGCACGCCGATCAGGCGCGTGCGCAAGGTCATGGCCGGGCGCAGGCCCCAGTCATCGATGCTGCGCTCGGGGAAGTCGGGCGCCGAGCCGTAGGACAGGATGCCCGCGCGCACCCAGTCGTTGCGCAAGGGGGGCTGAGGCTGCTGCCCGGGCTGGGCCCCGTAGCGCAGCGTGGCCGCCGAATTCGACAGGCTGCGCTCGCCCGGCAGGTCGCGCGTGGCCTCTTCGAAGGCGGCCACCTGGTGGGCAATGCCGCGCGGGCCGTCGGCGTCCGAGAAATGTGTCATGAGCGAAATCTCGTCCACCTGCGGCAAGGCATTCAGCCTCGCCCAGGCGCTGCGAAAGGCCTCAGGCGTGAAGCCCAGACGGTTCATGCCGCTGTTCATCTTCAGGAACACGCGGTGCGCTTGCTGCGTCTTGTGGCGGCTGAGCCAATCCATCTGCTCAGCGCAGTGCACCACATGCCACAACCCCAGGCGCGAGCACAACTCCAGGTCACGCGGCTCGAACACGCCCTCCAGCAGCAGGATGGGGCCGCGCCAGCCCAGCGCCCGCACGCGCTCGGCCTCGGCCAGGTCCAGCAGGGCAAAGCCGTCGGCCGCGCGCAGGCCATCGAAGACCCGCTCGATGCCATGGCCATAGGCATTGGCCTTGACCACGGCCCACACGCGGGCATCCGGAGCCGCCGCCCGGGCACGGGCCAGGTTGTGCCGCACAGCATCGACGTGGATCAGGGCTTCAATGGGTCGGGGCATGGTCAGGGCATCCTATCGTGCAGCAAGGCCAATGCTATAAACCCGCTCCGGTCGGCACCCCGTGCGGCCCCACCCCGTTGCGGACTCGCATGGAAGTCTTCAATTTCCTGATGCCCATCTTCACCGAGTACGGCTACATCGCCGTGTTCGTGATGTTGCTGATCTGCGGTTTCGGCGTGCCTGTGCCCGAGGATGTGACCCTGGTCACCGGCGGCGTGATTGCCGGACTGGGCTACGCCAACCCCCACGTGATGTTCGCCGTCGGCATGGCCGGCGTGCTGATCGGCGACGGCCTGATGTTCACGCTGGGACGGGTTTACGGGCAGCGGGTGCAGACGCTGCCGGGCTTTCGCAGGGTCTTGACGCCCGAACGCTTCGAAAAGGCCCAGCAGGCCTTCCAGAAGTACGGCAAGTGGGTGATGTTCGTGGCGCGGTTTCTGCCCGGTCTGCGCACGCCGGTGTTCTTTTCAGCCGGCATGTCACGTCGGGTGACGTTCACGACCTGGTTTGTGATGGACGGCCTGGCCGCGCTGGTGAGCGTGCCCATCTGGATCTACCTGGGCTACTTCGGCGCCCTGAACCGCGACTGGATGTTCAAGGTGCTGCACCAGTTCCAGATCGGCATCTTCGTCTTGCTGGGCGTCGGTGCCCTGGCCTTGGGATGGGTATGGTGGCGCCGCAGGCGGGCCTCGCAGCGCTTGCCCTGACGTTCAACGCCTTCACCTGGGGCGTTTCCTGGTGGCCCTTGCGCTGGCTGCAGGAGCGGGGTCTGCACGCGCTGTGGGCCACCGTGCTGGTGTACGCCGTGGCCGTGCTGTTGATCAGCCTGTGGCAGCCCCGGGCCTGGAGCCACTTGTGGCGCACGCCCTCGCTGTGGTGGCTGGTGCTGGCCTCCGGCACCACGAACGCCGCGTTCAACACCGCTGTCACCATCGCAGACGTGGTCCGGGTGGTGCTGCTGTTCTACCTGATGCCGCTGTGGGCCGTGCTGCTGGCCCGGGTGCTGCTGGGCGAACGCCTGACGGCGCTGGCCGCCCTGCGCGTGGGCCTGGCGCTGGCCGGGGCGGCCATCGTGCTGTGGCCGGCCGATGGATCAGGCTGGCCGATGCCCACCTCGACCGCCGAAGCGCTGGCGCTGCTGGGCGGGTTCACCTTTGCCCTGAACAACGTGATGCTGCGCCGGGAGGCCCACCGGCCCGAGAGCGCCAGGGCGCTGGCCATGTTTGCCGGGGGCACGCTGGTGTCCTTGGGGGCCGCCCTGTGGCTGGGAGCGGTGGGAATGGTGCCCTGGCCGCCTTCACCGGCGCCGGGATGGGTGACGGCATTGCTGGTGCTGGCCGGTGTGTTCCTGATGGGCAACCTGGCCTTGCAGTACGGCACCGCCCGCCTGCCGGCCAACGCCACCGCTGTGATCATGGTGAGCGAGGTGCTGTTCGCCTCCGCCTCGGCCGTGGCCCTGGGCGCCGGCACCATGAGCTGGGCGCTGGCACTGGGCGGCTCGCTGATCGTCGGGGCTTCGCTGCTGGCCGCCTGGCGGCGCTGAAGCCCGGGGCCCGGCGCCGACGGGGTGCGGCTGCGGTGGATCAGGCGCTGTGATCGGCCCGCTCCGGCCGCAGCACGGCCCCCACCCAGCGCGTCCAGGCCGCAAGCAAGCCTGGCCCTCGCGCACGCCACTGTCCCGGCCCATCGCATGTCTGAAATCGGGGTCATCGAGAACGCCGGGCTCTTCGCGGACGCCGGGCGCGGGCATGAGGCCGGGATGCTCACAATCGAGCCGCTCACAAGAGCGGTCAGCCGCCCACACCAGAAGAGGAACGACCAACGCAAACGTGTTCGGCCGAACGGACGCGATCTGAAGTGAACCGTGCCACAGCTACGATGCGGGCCATGCGCCTTGTGCCCTGGCACCGCCGATCCCTCCCGAAACCCAACCCGCCCGACCATGTTCCAACACCTTGAGCCCTACGCCGGCGACCCGATCCTCAGCCTGAACGAGGCCTTCCAGAAAGACCCCCGCAAGGACAAGATCAACCTGTCCATCGGCATCTACTTCGACGACGCCGGGCGCATCCCGGTGCTGGACTGCGTGCGCCAGGCCGAGGCGCAGATGCTGGCCGACAGCGCGCCCAAGCCCTACCTGCCCATCGAAGGCGCGGCCGCTGCGCGCTCGGCCGTCCAGAAGCTGCTGTTCGGCGCCGACCATGAGGCCTTGACCAGTGGCCGCGTGGCCACCCTGCAGACCGTGGGCTCCAGTGGCGGCCTTAAGGTGGGCGCAGACTTCCTCAAGCGATGGTTTCCCGACAGCGCCTTGTGGGTGAGCGACCCCACCTGGGACAACCACCGCGCCATGTTCGAAGGCGCGGGCGTCACGGTCCACACCTACCCGTACTACGACGCCGCCACGGGCGGGCTGAAGTTCGACGCCATGCTGCAGACGCTGCGCGGCCTGCCCGCGCGCAGCATCGTGCTGCTGCACGCCTGCTGCCACAACCCCACGGGCGTGGATCTGTCCCGGGCGCAGTGGGAAGCGCTGATGCCGGTGCTGCGCGAGCGCCAGCTGCTGCCTTACCTGGACCTGGCTTACCAGGGCTACGGTGACGGCATCGAGGAAGACGCCTTCGCCGTGCGCGCCCTGGCCTCGGCCGGCCTGCCCTTCTTCGTCGCCAACTCGTTTTCCAAGAGCATGAGCGTGTACGGCGAGCGTGCCGGCGCGCTCAGCGTGGTATGCGCCGATGCAGGCCAGGCCGAACGGGTGCTCGGGCAGATGAAGGCCACGGTGAGGCGCAACTATTCCAGCCCTGCCATCCACGCGGCCGGCATCATCAGCCGCGTGCTGACGGACCCTGCGCTGCGCGCATCCTGGGAGACTGACGTGGCCGCCATGCGCGAGCGCATCCTGGCCATGCGTCGCTCGCTGCACGGCGTGCTGGGCGCGCGCCTGCCCGGGCGCGACTTCGGCTTCTTCCTCACCCAGCGCGGCATGTTCAGTTACACGGGGCTGAGCCCCGCCCAGGTGGACCGGTTGCGCGAGGAGTTCGGCGTGTATCTGGTGCGCTCCGGCCGCATGTGCGTGGCAGGCCTGAACACCGGCAACGTGGAGCGCACCGCGCAGGCCATGGCGGCGGTGTTGGGCTGAAGCCCGTCAGCGCCGCAGGTGCTCGGCGAAGGCATCGGCCGACAGCGGCCGACCGAGCAGGAAGCCCTGGGCTTCATCACACCCCAGGTCCTTGAGCGCCTGCAACTGCGCGGCAGATTCCACACCCTGCGCAACGGCCCGCATGCCCAGGCCGTGGGCCAGGGCGATGGCGCCTCGGGTGATGCCCATCGCATCGCCCTCAGGCAGCCGGCCGACGAACGATCGGTCCACCTTCAGCGACTGTGCCGGCACCCGGCGCATGAGCGACAGCGAGGAGGTGCCGGTGCCGAAATTGTCGATGGTCAAGCGAATGTCCAGCGTCCGCAGGCGCGACAGCAAGGCATCGGCGCGGCCGTGTTGGGCCGTGACCATGCCTTCGGCAAGTTCCAGCTCGATGGCAGAGCCCTCGATGCCATGCTGCTCCAGCGCGTTGCAGACATCGTCGAAGAAGGCATCGGTCGCCAGTTGGTGCGCAGACAGGTTGATGGCGCACCGCGGTGGCTGCAGGCCGGCGTCGCGCCAGAGCCGCACCTGCCGGCAGGCCGTGTTGAGGACCCATCGGCCCAGTTGCAGGATGATCCCGCGCTCTTCGGCCAGCACCACGAACTCCGAAGGCGGCACCGGGCCGCACTGCGGGCGGTCCCAGCGCACCAGCGCCTCCACCCCCGACATCGCCCCGGAGGCCAGCTCGATGCGGGGCTGAAAGTGAAGCTCCAGCCCACTGGCCGTGACGCTCTGGCGCAGGTCCATCTCCATGGCGAACTGCCGTGCCACATCGCGCGCCAGATCGCCCGTGTAGAAGCGCACCTGGTTCTTGCCCGCCTGCTTGGCCAGGTACATGGCGGCATCGGCTTGGTCCACCAGTTGGCGGGCGTGGGTGCTGTCGTCGGGAAACAGGGCGATACCGATGCTGCCCTGCACGTGCAAGGACCGGCCCTGGAAGTCGATGGGCTGACCAATGGTCTGCAGCATCTTCTGACCTGCATGGGACAGCCCTGCGGGGCTGGCCTTGCCTTGCAGCAGGACCACGAACTCGTCGCCGCCCAGGCGAGCCACGAAGTCGCTCTGCCGCATCTCCGAGCGCAGGCGCGACGCCGTCACCTTCAGCACTTCGTCGCCCGCTGCGTGGCCGTGCAGGTCGTTCACCTGCTTGAAGCCGTCCAGATCGATGAAGCACAGGCCGAACTGGCCCTCGAAGCGCCGGGCGCGGGCCACGGCCCGGTCGAGTTCCTCGATGAACTGGGCCCGGTTGGGCAGCCCGGTGAGGATATCGAAACGCGCCATGAGGGTCAGCTGGCGCGAGGCCAGGGTGGCCTGCGTGACATCGGTGCCCACGCCGCGGTAGCCCATGAACACGCCCGCGGCGTTGAACACCGGCTCGCCGCTGATGCTGATGAAGCGCTGGCTGCCATCGCCAATGCGCAACCCGTGCACGAAGTCGCGGAACGGCTTGCGCGCGGCACAGGCCTGAAGGTAGCGCTGGCGGGTGCGTTCGTCGCACTCGAAACCGTCGAGCTCCTGCGCCCGGCGCCCGAGCAGGGCGGCTGACGCCAGGCCCACACTCAGCAGGAATCCCTCCGACAGATAGGTCAAGCGGCCCTGCGGGTCCTGTTCCCAGATCCAGTCGGAGGACAAGGACACCAGGCTTGCCAGGCGGCCTTCGCTCAACCGAAGCGCCTCGGTGCGCTCGGCCACCCGGGTTTCCAGCAGATCGCGCTCACGGCGCAGCGCCTCGTTGAGCGCGGCCATCTCGTCCGAGGCCAGAGACTGCGAACGCTCCATGAGGTAGCGGTCCTGGTCGGCCTCGGCGTAGGTGCGAGCGACCCGGTCGATGAAGGCCCGCCAGCCCTGCGCGTCGGGGGGCGTCTGCGGGTCCAGTCCCAGACGCCGCAACTGCCTGCTCACCAGGGGATGGGAGGAGTCGGCGTCTTCAGCCATTCCCGAGACCTGTGCAAGGCATCCATATCCGCCGCAAGCGCGCGCATGTCCACGCTGTCCGCACCATCCGCACCATCCGCACCATCCGCACCATCCGCACCATCCGCACCCTTCCGACCATCAGCACCCTTCGCGCCCGCTCAAGCCGGACGCTCCCAGAGCACCGACACCGTCAAGGTCTGATTGTGCAGCCGGCTGCATCGACCCCCCGCAGGCGAGATTTCCCCGTAGGAATAGAACCCGACATGGGCGCTGCCCTCCGGAAGGAACTGACTCACGGCCTCCAGTTCCTCCTCGGTGTGCTCGCCCAGCACCAGACGACGCCCGACGCAACTGACCAGCAGGCACAGGGCCGGGCCCTGGGGGCCGCCGGCCCCGGCCGCGCTGGCCACCGCCAGGCTGCCGCTGTCGGTCAGGTTCAGGTGGTTGACCCGCATCAAGCGGGCCGTGCCCCCCTGCGGAATGTCGCCCGCGAAGATGAGGGCGCGCTGGGCCTCGTCCACGCCCAGGATGGTACGCACCACCGCCTCATCGGCACCGTCTTTCTGACGCACGGACAGCGGGAAGCGCAGCGCCGCCGCCGGCAGCTGGTCCGCCAGTTCGCCGAGATAGTCCTTGTAAAGGTCCAGCGCGGGCCGGCCATCCAGCTCGTACAACACCTGGCCTTGTGCGCGGGTGATGAGGCGCTGGGGCCCGAAGTCGGCCCAGCCGCCCTCGCTGCCCAGCCCCACCTGGATGCGGTCGCCGCACAAGCCCACGGCCACGATGCCGTGGCTGCGGGGCGCCTGACCGTCCCAGATCCAGGTGCTGCCGAAGCGGTCACCGTCACCCGCCAGGCCACCCGCCACGGCCACGTCCGACGGAAGGTGCCGGGTCAGGGCATCAACCACCGCGGCGCCATTGACCTGCACGCCCTCGCTGAAGACCAGCACCGCCCGCAGGTCTCGCCGCAGCAGCTGCTCGGCCAGGCGCTTTCCCGCGGCGGCGGAGTCTTCGCGGTCTTCCACGGTCGTGACGGCCTGCACCAGCCGGGTGGACTCGAAGCGCAGCACGGCCACGCTCAGCGACCCGTCGCGCACCTCACCCCGAAAGATCTCCCCAGCCGTGGAGCAACCCGCGTGCACCGCCTGCGGAAAGGCCTGACGCAAGGCCTGCAGGGCTACTGGGGTCTGCGCAAAGGAAGGCGCACCAAACAGCAGCACCAAGGTCTGCGGGCCGTCCAGTTGCGCCGGCAGCGGCTGGCTCCAGCCTGAAGCCGGGCTGTACGAAAGTGCGGCAAGTTGCATGGAAGAGCCCTCGAAAAGGTGGTCAATCGTGCTTCACGGCCACGGTCTTCAGCACCGAGAAGCCGTACAGCGCCTCGAAGCCCTTCTCGCGCCCATGCCCCGAGTGCTTGACGCCGCCAAAGGGCAGTTCGATGCCGCCACCGGCACCGTAGTTGTTGACGAAGACCTGGCCGCACTGGAGCTTGCGTGCCATGCGCAGGGCGCGGCTGCCGTCACGCGTCCAGACGCCAGCCACCAGCCCGAAAGCCGTGCCGTTGGCGATGGCCAGGGCCTCGCGCTCGCCCTCGAAGGCGATGACCGCCTGCACCGGGCCGAAGATCTCCTCCTGCGCAATGCGGTGGCCCGGGTTCACGTCGGCCACCAGGGTGGGCGCGACCCAGCAGCCGCCAGGCGGCAAGGTGGCGGGCAGGGGCGCCTGCGCGGCGATGTGCAGGCCGCTGTCCTTCACCACGTCGAGGTAGCCCTGCACGATCTCGCGCTGGCGCGCCGAGATGACCGGGCCGATGTCCAGGTCGTCCAGGGCCGGGCCCACGCGCAGGGCACGGTAGCGCTGCGCCATGCGCGAGACGACCTCGTCGAAGACGGCGCGCTCGACCAGGATGCGGCTGGCCGCCGAGCAGGTCTGGCCCGCGTTCTGGATGCCGGCGTTCACCAGGAAGGGCAGCGCCGCGTCCAGGTCGGCATCGGCAAACACGATCTGCGGGCTCTTGCCGCCGAGTTCCAGCGTGACGGGGATGGCGTTCTTCGCCGCTGCGGACTGGATCAAGGTGCCCACCGCCACCGAGCCGGTGAACGAGATGTGGCGCACAGCGCGGTGCGCCGACAGCGCGGCGCCTGCCTCCTCGCCCAGGCCCGGCACCACGTTCAGCGCGCCCGCGGGCAGGCCGGCGGCGTCGGCGATGCGGGCGAAGGCCAGGGCCGTGAGGCAAGCTTCCTCGGCTGGCTTGAGCACGCAGGCGTTGCCCATGGCCAGCGCCGCACCCACGCTGCGGCCGATGATCTGCATGGGGTAGTTCCAGGGCACGATGTGCGCCGTCACGCCGTGGGGCTCGCGCAGGGTGAGGGCGGTGTAGCCGTTGGCAAACGGGATGGTGTGGCCGTGCACCTTGTCGGCCGCGCCGCCGTAGAACTCCAGGTAGCGCGCCAGGGCCACCGCGTCTGCGCGCCCCTGCTTCAGCGGCTTGCCCACGTCCAGCGCCTCCAGTCGCGCCAGTTCGTCGGCCTGCTCCAGCACCATGGCGCTCATTTTCGTCAGCAGGCGGCCGCGTTCGGTGGCGGTGAGGCGGCCCCACACCCCGGCACGCTCGCCCTCGATGCCACCCTCACCCTCCAGCGCCACGTGGGCGGCCTTCACCGCAGCGTCGATGTCGGCGGCGTTGCCGCGCGCGATGCGGGTGAGCTCGCTGCCGTCCGACGGGTTGATCAGCGGCAGGGTCTGGCCGCTGTCGCCGGCTTGCCAGCGGCCGGCGATGAAGACCTGGGACGCATCGAAGGGCACGGCATTCATGGGCAAGGCGTGTGAGGAAGGTGAGGGGGCGACCGGGGAGGCTTCATCGGCGCTGGCCGGTCTCTGAGGCATGATAGTTCCGATGGGCGTGTTCCTTCTCAAACGGTTCGCCACCTTCCTGGCCACCCTGGCCGTGGCGTCGGTGCTGGTGTTCGCCGTGCTTGAACTCCTGCCAGGCAACGCGGCCGAGGTCATCCTGGGCGACACGGCCACGCCCGAATCCCTGGCCTCACTGCAGGCCAGGCTGGGCCTGGACCGCCCCGCCCTGCAGCGCTACACCGACTGGGTGGGCGGGCTGCTGCAGGGCCGCACGGCGCAGAGCATCAGCTACGACACGCCCACGGCCGAGCTGATCGCCGAGCGCATGCGCGTGACGCTGCCGCTGGCCGTGCTGTCCATGGCGCTGACGGTGTTGCTGGCATTGGCCCTGGGCATCTACGCGGCCTCGCACCACAACCGGCTGGGCGACGTGGGCGTGATGGCGGCCAGCCAGGTGGGCATCGCCATCCCGAACTTCTGGTTCGCCATCCTGCTGATCCTGCTGTTCGCGGTGAAGCTGCAGTGGGTCAGCGCCGGGGGCTTTCCGGGTTGGACCGAAGACGACGGCGGCGGGCTGTGGGAGGGCTTGCAGGCGCTCATCCTGCCCGCCATCGCCCTGGCCCTGGTGCAGGCGGCCATCCTGGCGCGCGTCACCCGCTCGGCGGTGCTGGAGGTGATGCGCGAGGACTTCGTGCGCACCGCCCGCGCCAAGGGCCTGACGCGGCGCCAGGCGCTGTGGCGCCACGTGCTGCGCAACGCCATGATCCCGGTGCTGACCGTGATGGGCCTGCAGTTCGCCAACCTCATCACCGGCACCATCGTGGTGGAAAACGTCTTCGTGCTGCCGGGGGTGGGGCGCCTGATCTTCCAGGCCATCAGCAACCGCGACCTGGTGGTGGTGCGTGACGTGGTGATGCTGCTGGCTGGCGTGGTGGTGGTCGTCAACTTCGTGGTCGACGTGCTGTATGCGCTGATCGATCCGCGCCTGCGCAGCGGCTGACGGGCTGGACACGGCTTCTCATGCAAGGCTTCTGGCACCGCGCCCTGCGCCACAAGAGCTTCGTCGCCGGCGGCGTGCTCACCGCGCTGCTCGCCGCCATGGCGCTGCTGTCGCTGGTGTGGACGCCCTACCCGGTGGCCGAGATCGACATTCCCGGCAAGCTGCAGCCGCCCTCGGCCGCGCACTGGCTGGGCACCGACAGCCTGGGCCGCGACATCGCCTCGCAGATCCTGGTGGGGGCGCAGAACTCCATCGTCGTGGGCGTGATCGCCGTGGGCATCGGCCTGGGCTTCGGCGTGCTGCTGGGCTGCGTGGCCTCAGCCCGGCGCGGCTGGGTGGAAGAGCTCATCATGCGCGGCAGCGACTTCGCCTTCGCCTTCCCCGCGCTGTTGTTGGCCATCATGCTCACGGCCATCTACGGCCCGGGCCTGGTGATGAGCATCGTGGCCATCGGCATCTTCAACATCCCGGTGTTTGCGCGCATCACGCGCGGCAGCGCCAACGCCGTGTGGGCGCGCGAGTTCGTGCTGGCCGCGCGCACGGCCGGCAAGGGGCCGGTGCGCATCACGCTGGACCACGTGCTGCCCAACATCGCCAGCGTGCTGATCGTGCAGGCCACCATCTCTTTTGCCACCGCCATCCTGGCCGAGGCAGCGCTGAGCTACCTGGGCCTGGGTACGCAGCCGCCGCAGCCGAGCTGGGGCCGCATGCTCAACGAGGCACAGACGCTGATGTTCCAGGCGCCGCTGCTGGCGGTGTACCCCGGCGTGGCCATCGTGCTGAGCGTGCTGGGCCTGAACCTGCTGGGCGACGGGCTGCGCGACCTGATGGACCCGAAGCTGGCGCGGCGACGGTGAGGGCCGCCCGACACCCACGGCGGCGCCGCCCGCTGGCCCGCGCATGAGCACGGCGCTGCCGGCCGCTCGCGTGCTGGGGCTGACCGCCCTGGCCATGGCGGCCTTTGCCGGCAATTCGCTGCTGTGCCGGCAGGCGCTGCAGCACACCGCCATCGACCCCGCAAGCTTCACCGCGGTGCGCCTGGTCTCGGGTGCCGCAGTGCTGTGGGCGCTGGTGCGCTGGCGGGGGCAGCGCAGCGCAGGCGACTGGGCCTCGGCCACGGCCCTCTTCGTCTACGCCGCGGCCTTCTCCTTTGCCTACCTCAGCCTGTCTGCCGGCACCGGCGCCCTGCTGCTGTTCGGTGCCGTGCAGGCCACGATGCTGGGCTGGGGCCTGTGGCGCGGCCAGCGCCTGGGCCGTGGCGAGGTGGCGGGGCTGGTGCTGGCGATGGGCGGCCTGACCGCCCTGCTGCTGCCGGGCGTGAGCGCGCCGCCGGTCACGGGCGCGTTGCTGATGCTGACCGCTGGCGCCGCGTGGGGCGTGTACTCGCTGCGCGGCCGCGGCGCGGGCGATCCCACGGCCGCCACAGCCGGCAATTTCCTGCGCGCCGGTGCGCTGGCGCTGGTGCTGGGGCTGGCGGGGCTGCCCTGGGCCCGCATCGACCCGATGGGCCTGGTCTGGGCCCTGTGCTCCGGCGCCCTGACTTCCGGTCTGGGCTACGCCGTGTGGTACGCCGCCCTCAAGGGCCTGCACCCCACCAGCAGCGCCTCGGTCCAGCTCAGCGTGCCCGTGCTCACCGCCCTGGGCGGCGTGGCCTTGCTGGGCGAACCCGTGACCCTGCGCCTGGCCCTGTGCTCGCTGGCCATCCTGGGCGGGATTGCGTGGGTGATTGCGGGGCAGCGACGCCACCGCTGAAGGTGCTGACACTCGGCCGCCATCGCACCAGGCGCCGACGGCAAGACGCCCCGCGACGCCCTACCCCACCACCCCCCAATCCCCCGACTTCCCCCCGCGCTTTTGCAGCAGGCGGATGTCGCCCATGACCATGCCGCGGTCCACGGCCTTGCACATGTCGTAGACGGTGAGCAGGCCCACCTGCACGGCGGTGAGCGCCTCCATCTCCACGCCGGTGCGGCCCAGCGTCTCCACCTGCGCGGTGCAGCGCACTTGCGACCGCGCTTCGTCCAGTTCAAAGTCCACTGCCACGCGGGTGATGGGCAGGGGGTGGCACAGCGGCACCAGGTCGGCCGTGCGCTTGGCCCCCTGGATGGCCGCGATGCGCGCAATGCCGATGACGTCGCCCTTCTTCGCGCGGCCCTCGGCCACCAGGGCGAAGGTCTCGGGCTGCATCTGGATGGTGCCACTGGCGCGCGCCACGCGGTGGGTGACGTCCTTGGCCGTCACGTCCACCATGTGGGCCTGGCCTTGGGCATCGAAGTGGGTCAGAGGCGAGCGGGGCAGGGCGGCATCGGTCATGGGGGGCAACAAGCTGGCAACGTGACGGTGTCATCATAGGGGCGTGAAAAAAGCCCTTGCCGCCCTGCTCAGCGCCAGCATGGTGCTGTCCACGCCCTGGACACAGGCCCAGGTGCGCCTGCCCTCGCTGGGCGATTCCGCCTCGGAAGACCTGCCCGTGGGCACCGAGCGCCGCCTGGGCGAGCAGATCATGCGCGAGATCAAGCGCGATCCAGCCTACCTGGACGATCCGGTGCTGCTGGACTACGCACGTTCACTGTGGCGCCCGCTGTTGCAGGCCGCGCGCGCACGCGGCGACATCGGCCCGGAGATCGAACAGGCCTTCGCCTGGAACCTCTTCCTGGTGCAGGATCGCAGCGTGAACGCCTTTGCCCTGCCCGGCGGCCACGTGGGCGTGCACCTGGGGCTGATCGCCGTCACCGCCACGCGCGACGAGTTGGCCGCCGTGCTGGCGCACGAGCTGTCGCACGTCAGCCAGCGCCACATCGCGCGCAGCATCGGCAGCGCCGGGCGCCAGGGGGCGCTGGGCGCGGCTGCCATGCTGCTGGGCGTGTTGATCGCCGCACGCAGCAGCAACCCTGACGCCGCTCAAGCCGCCATTGCGGGCGGCCAGGCGGCGATGATCCAGGGTCAGCTCAATTTCTCACGCGACATGGAGCGCGAGGCCGACCGCATCGGCTATGGCGTGTTCCGCGACGCCGGCTTCGCCGCGCCCGGCATGGCCGCGATGTTCGAGAAGCTGGACCAGGCCAGCCGCCTGAACGACAGCGGCGGCTTCCCCTACCTGCGCAGCCACCCGCTGACCAGCGATCGGTTGGCGGAGGCGCGCTCGCGCCTGACCGACCCCAGCGCTGCGGCCGGCACCGGGCGCGACGCCCTGCACGAGCTGATGCAGGGCCGGGCCCGGGCCTTGATGGACCCGACGGTCGATCAATGGCGCCGGCTGATGACGCAGGCGCAGCCACCCGCCGGTACGGCTTCGGCCGGTGCCTTGTACGCCGGCGCGCTGGCGGCCGCACGGCTGGGGGACCACCGCACCGCCGCCATGCTGGGCGAGGGCCTTGCGCAGGCGCTGCACCTCGGTGGCGGGCCCGCTGCTGCAGCAGCAGCCCACGCGTCCACCCCGGACACCCTGCGCGGTCGACAGATGGCCCAGCTGCTGCTGGCCGAACTGGCTCTGGCGCGCGCGGACCCCCCTGCCGCCTTGGCGGCCCTGGATGCGCTGACCTGGCTGCCGGCGCCGCCTTCCGGGGACGGGCCGGCCGCGGCGGTTGCGCAGCGGCCCGCAGAGCGGGCATGGCTGCTGCTGCGAAGTCAGGCCCTCCTGGCAGCGGCCTTGCAGACTCGCGGGCAGGCGGACCGCAGCCAGGACGGCGCGCTGCGCGAGGCCCTGGAGGCCTTGCAGATCTGGGTGGCGGAGCACCGCAACGATGCGGCGGCCTGGCTGTTGCTTGCGCAGGCCAGCGACGCGCTGGGCCTTCAGTTGCGTGCCCTGCGGGCTCAGGCGGAGGCGCGCGCCGCGCTAGGCGATCTGGGCGCTGCCATCGACCGGCTGCGCGCGGCGCAGGTGCGGTCGCGCACGGCCACCGCGGGCGCGGACTTCATCGAAGCCTCGATCATCGACACGCGCTTGCGCGAATTGCAGAGCCTGCGCCGCCAGGAGATGGAGGAGGCGCGGTCCCAGCGCGGGGCCTCGGGGCCGCGTGAACCCTTCGGGCAGGGTTGGCGCGACAGCGCGGGCGCCCTTGGGGACCGGCCCGGCGGGCCTTGACCGGGGCCACGGCCCCGCGGACAGCGGACGCGCATGCAGCCCGCGCATTCGGGTTATCTCGGTGGGTCCGAGCCCTTCCCAGAGGCCTTGCAGGGCATTACCATGCGCGCCAGCGCCAGAATGGGTTTGGTTTTCAGCCCCGGCGTTTGATAACCCTCACATCACCCTCAAGACTTCCGGAGAAATCAATGGCAACTGCAAAGAAGGTCGCTGCCAAGAAGCCCGCAGCCAAGGCACCGGCCCAGAAGGCCGCTGCAAAGCCCGCCGCCAAGGCCGCCCCTGCCAAGAAGGCTGCGCCAGCGAAGAAGGCTGCTCCCGCCAAGAAGCGCACCCCCAGCGCGGCCTTCATGAAGCCCATGACCCCCAGCGCTGCGCTGAGTGCCGTGATCGGCAACAAGGGCATGCCCCGCACCGAGGTGACCAAGAAGGTGTGGGAATACATCAAGAAGAACGGTCTGCAGGACAAGAACGCCAAGACCATGATCAACGCCGACGCCAAGCTCAAGGCGGTGCTGGGCAAGGATCAGGTCTCGATGTTCGAGATGACCAAGATCATCAGCGGCCACCTCAAGTGATCGCCGGCGGTGCCAGGGCCCTGCCCGGCACCGTCAGCGCCTCGGGCCCGCACCATCGCCGGCCCGCTGAAAGACCCGCCGCGGCAAAAGCCTCCGGGGGGTCTTTTGCTTTGTGGGCCCTGCCAGCGCTGCGGTCAGGGGCCGCAGCTCAGCCCGCCGCCAGCCTGCGCTCCAGGAAGTCCAGCCGGTCCTGGCCCCAGAAGAGTTCGCCGTCCACCGCGTAGCTGGGCGCACCGAACACGCCCGCGTCCACTGCGCGCTGGGTGGCGGCCTCGTAGCGCGCCTGCGCGGCCTGGCTGTGGCCGTCGTCGATGCGCGCGCGTGGCAGGCCGCAGCGCTCCAGCAGACCGGCCCGCGTGGCCTCGTCAGCGATGTTCAACTCCTCGGCCCAGCAGGCCGACAGCACCGCACCGGCGAAGTCCATGGCGGCATCGGTGCCGTCGTGCTGGTCCACGGCGAGGATGAGGCGGGCGGCGGCGTCGCCCTGCAGCGGAAAAAAGCGCGGGTGCAGGTGGATGGGCAGTTGCAACCAACGCGCAAAGCGCTCCAGTTCGAGCAGGCGGTAGGCCTGACGCTGTGGCGCACGCTTGGACAGCGGCAGCCCGCCAGACAAAGGGAACACCCGGCCGCCCAGATCGATGGGCATGACGCGCACCTGCGCTCCGGCCTCGCGGGCGATGCGCTGGAAGCGGGCATGGCCCAGGTAAGCCCAGGGCGACTGGGGCGCGAAGTAGTAGTCGACGGTCAGGGACAAGAGAACTCCTCCTCGGGGGCGGGCCACCGCGATGCAAACCCCGCGGTCGGGGGCGGATCCGCTGCGCAGACGAGCCTGGGTCAGACCATCAGAATGCGCCGACACAGCAGGGTCACACACCTGGCGTCTTGCACAGCAACGGCGCCAGAAACCGCCCCGTGTGGCTTTGGGCGCAGGCGGCCACCGCCTCGGGCGGGCCGGCCACCAGCACACGGCCGCCGCCGGCGCCGCCCTCCGGGCCCATGTCGATCAGCCAGTCGGCCGTCTTGATGACGTCCAGGTTGTGCTCGATGACCACGATGGTGTTGCCGGCCTCACACAGCTGGTGCAGCACACGCAGCAGCAGGCCGATGTCATGGAAGTGCAGCCCGGTGGTGGGTTCGTCCAGGATGTACAGGGTGCGTCCGGTGTCACGCTTGCCGAGTTCCAGCCCCAGCTTGACGCGCTGCGCCTCGCCGCCGGACAGGGTGGTGGCGCTCTGCCCCAGGCGGATGTAGCCCAGGCCCACGTCCAGCAGCGCCTGCAGCTTGCGGGCGATGGGCGGCACGGCGCCAAAGAACGCGTGCGCGTCCTCCACCGTCATGTCCAGCACCTCGTGGATGTTGCGGCCCTTGTAGAGGATCTCCAGCGTCTCGCGGTTGTAGCGCTGGCCGGCGCAGGTGTCGCACGGCACGTAGACGTCGGGCAGGAAGTGCATCTCCACCTTCAGCACGCCGTCGCCCTCGCAGGCCTCACAGCGCCCGCCGCCGGCCGCAGCCGCCACGTTGAAGCTGAAGCGGCCCGCGCCGTAGCCACGCTCACGCGCGGCCGGCACCTCGGCGAAGAGTTCGCGGATGGGCGTGAACAGCCCCGTGTAGGTGGCGGGGTTGCTGCGCGGGGTGCGGCCGATGGGGCTCTGGTCCACGTTGATGACCTTGTCGAAGGCCTCCAGGCCCTCTGTGGTGTCGTGCGGCGCGGGCTCCAGGTGGCTGCCGTAGAGCTTGCGCGCCACGGCAGCGTACAGCGTGTCATTGACCAGCGTGCTCTTGCCCGAGCCTGACACGCCGGTCACGCAGGTGAACAGACCCACGGGAATGTCCACCGTCACGTTCTTCAGGTTGTGGCCGCGCGCGCCCTCGATGCGCAGGGTCTTCCCGGCAGCGCCTGCGCGGGGCGAGCGGCGCGCCGCGGGCACCTCGATGCGCAGCCGGTGCCCCAGGTAGGCGCCGGTGAGCGAGGCCTCATCGGCGGCCACCTCGTCTGGCGTGCCCTGGGCCATCACCCGGCCACCGTGCACGCCCGCACCCGGACCCATGTCCACCACATGATCGGCCGCGCGGATCATGTCCTCGTCATGCTCCACCACCAGCACCGAGTTGCCCAGGTCGCGCAGCCGCTTCAGGGTGCCGATCAGGCGCTCGTTGTCGCGCTGGTGCAGCCCGATGCTGGGCTCGTCCAGCACGTACATCACGCCCGACAGGCCGGAGCCGATCTGGCTGGCCAGGCGGATGCGCTGCGCCTCGCCGCCCGACAGCGTGTCGGCGCTGCGGTCCAGGCTCAGGTAGGTCAGGCCCACGTCGTTGAGGAACTTCAGGCGCGAGCGGATCTCGCGCACGATCTTGTCGGCGATCTGAGCCTTGGCGCCGGCCAGCTGCAGGCCTTCGAAGTAGGCCAGGCACTCGGCCAGCGTGGCGTGCTCGACTTCGTAGATGGGCTTGCCGGGCCGCACCGGCGTCGGGCTTGCGTCAGGGCTGGTAGACGCCGGCTGCAGGACCACATGCCGCGCCTCGCGCCGCAGCCGCGTGCCGTGGCAGGCGGTGCAGGGCCGGGCGGCCTGGTAGCGCGCCAGGTCCTCGCGCACGACAGCCGAATCGGTCTCGCGCAGGCGGCGCTGGAAGTGGGGGATGATCCCCTCGAAGGGGTGCGAGCGCTTGACCGAGCGCTTCTTGCCGCGCGCGCCCTCGGCCTCGTAGGTGAACTCGATGTCCTCCTGGCCCGAGCCGTAGAGGAGGATCTGGCGCGCGCGCTCGGGCAGGCTTTCGAACGGCTGCTCCAGGTCCACGCCCAGGTGGCGGCCCACGCTCTCCAGCATGGCGTAGGTGTAGGGGTTGCGCCGGTCCCAGCCCTTGACGGCGCCGGAGGCCAGGCTGAGCGTGGGAAAGGCCACCACGCGCTCCGGGTCCATCACCGTCATCTGCCCCAGGCCGTCGCAGCTCGGGCAGGCCCCCACGGGCGAGTTGAAGGAGAACAGGCGCGGCTCCAGTTCAGGCAGCGAGTAGCTGCACACCGGGCAGCCGAACTTGCTGCTGAAAAGATGTTCAGGCGCCTGCCGCGGGGCACGGGGCGCCGTACCTTCGTCAGCGGCCGTGTCCATCTCCAGCGCGACGGCGCGGCCGTCAGCGATGCGCAGCGCCGCCTCGAAGCTCTCGGCCAGGCGCTGCGCCACGGCCGGGGAGGTCTTCAGGCGGTCGATGACGACGTCGATGTCGTGCTTGTCGTTCTTCTTCAGCGCGGGCAGGGCTTGCGCCTCCACGATCTGACCGTCGATGCGAAAGCGCACGTAGCCCTGCGCCTGCCAGCGCTCGAGTTCCTGCGCGAACTCGCCCTTGCGGTCGCGCGCCACGGGCGCCAGCACCATCAGGCGCGTGCCCTCCGGCAGCGCCAGGCAGGCATCCACCATCTGGCTCACGCTCTGCGCCTGCAGCGGCAGGCCGTGGTCCGGGCAGAAGGGCGTGCCGGCCCGCGCGTAGAGCAGGCGCAGGTAATCATGAATCTCGGTGACCGTGCCCACGGTGGAGCGCGGGTTGTGGCTGGTGGCCTTCTGCTCGATGCTGATGGCCGGCGACAGGCCCTCGATCACGTCCACATCGGGCTTGTCCATCAACTGCAGGAACTGCCGCGCGTAGGCCGACAGGCTTTCCACGTAGCGGCGCTGGCCTTCGGCGTACAGCGTGTCAAAGGCCAGGCTGGACTTGCCCGAGCCCGACAACCCGGTGATCACCACCAGCGCGTGCTTGGGGATGTCCAGGTCGATGTTCTTCAGGTTGTGCGTGCGCGCACCGCGCACCCGCAGCAGGGGCCGCTCGTCGGTGGGGTTCAAGCGGCGTCCAGAAAGCGCTCTGCCAGCCGCGTCCAGTAAGCCGCGCCCACGGTCAGCAGTTCGTCGTTGAAGTCGTAGCGCGGGTTGTGCAGCATCACGCTGTCGGCCCCGTTGCCCAGGCGCAGGAAGCAGCCGGGCTTCTTCTGCAGGTAGTAGGCGAAGTCCTCGCTGCCGGTCACGGGCGGGAAGGGCGAGATCACGCGCTCGGGCCCCACCAGTTCCTCGGCCACCTGGCGGGCGAACTCGGTCTCGGGGGCGGTGTTCACCACCACGGGGTAGCCACGCTCGTAGGCTATGGTCACCTCGCCGCCATAGCCCGCCACATGGGCGGTGACCAGGGCGCGGATGCGTTGCTCGAGCTGGTTCCTCACCTCTGCGTCGAAGGAGCGGATGCTCAGGCCCAGGGTGGCGCTGTCGGGGATGACGTTGCAGGCCGAGCCGGCGTGCAGCGAGCCGATGGTGACGATGGCGGTGTGGCGCGGGTCGATGTTGCGCGCCACCACGCTTTGCAGCGCCACAACCAGGCTGCCGGCGATGAGGATGGGGTCGACCGCCTGGTGCGGCCGCGCCGCATGGCCGCCGCGCCCGTGCACCGTGATGCGGCAGCTGTCCGAGGCCGCCATGGAGGCGCCGTGCATGAAGCCGAAGGTGCCGGTGGGCACGCCCGGTGAGTTGTGCAGGCCGAAGATGGCGTCGCAGGGGAAGCGTTCGAACAGCCCGTCTTCGATCATGCGCTGCGCGCCGCTGCCCTTGCCCGCCTCTTCGGCCGGCTGGAACACCAGGTGCACCGTGCCGCTGAACCGCCGCGTGGCCGCCAGGTGCTGGGCCGCACCCAGCAGGATGGCCGTGTGGCCGTCATGCCCGCAGGCGTGCATCACGCCGTCGTGCACGCTCTGCCAGGGCTTGCCGGTGGTCTCCTGGATGGGCAGGGCGTCCATGTCGGCGCGCAGCGCGATGGACTTGCGGCCGGGGCCGAGCTTCAGCGTGCCCACCACGCCGTGGCCGCCCACACCGCGCGTGACCTGCCAGCCCCACTCCTGCAGGCGGCTGGCCACCAGAGCGGCGGTATCGGCTTCCTGGAAGGAGAGCTCGGGGTGGCGGTGCAGGTGGCGCCGGGTCTCGGTCAGCCAGCCGGCGGCGCCTTGCAAGTCCTCGGCCTGGCAGAAGCAGCGGAGTCGGTCGTTCATGGCGGTGCGGGGGGTTCAGGTGTACGGGAGCGGTGTCCGAAGCGGTTCATTCTGCATGCTTGCCGGGCTGTATCGCGGCTGCACTGCGTCCTTCTCGAGAGGTGGGCGTCGACAGGCTCAGCCCGAACGGTCGGGCTGCGTGCAACCACAGGGTCAGGACCGGCCTGGAGGCGCATGGATGGCCCTCGAAGTGCCTTGGGCGCCTTGGCAGATCAGATAGACCTCAGCCCGTTCGCCCCAGCACGCGCAGGATCTCCTGGCCGTAGGCCTGCAGCTTCTTCGCGCCCACGCCACTGATGCCGGCCAGCTCGTCCAGGCTGCCCGGGCGCTCGCGTGCCATCTCGGCCAGCGTGGCGTCGTGGAAGATCACGTAGGCCGGCAGGCCGTGCTCCCGCGCCACCTCGGCGCGCCAGGCCTTGAGTTCGGCGAACAGGGCCAGGCCTTGGTCGTCCAGCGGCAGCGGTGGCGGCCGGTCGGCCGCGCTTCGGGCTCCGCGGCCGCCGCGTGCGCCGGCCTTGGAGCGCGGCGCGGGTTCGGCCGGCACGCGCAGCAGCAGTTCCACCTCGCCGCGCAGCACCGGGCGAGCGCTGGGTGTCATGCCCAGAGTGCCGTACTCGCCCTCGGCCCGCAGGTGACCCAGCGCGATGAGCTGGCGCAGCACGCCGCGCCACTGGGCCTCGCTCACCTCGGCGCCGATGCCGAAGGTGGTCAGCCGCTGGTGGCCGCGCTGCTTCACCTTGTCGGTGAGCTTGCCGCGCAGCACGTCGATAAGGTGGCCGGCGCCGTAGCGGGCACCGCCCTGCTGGCCGAAGCGGTAGATGCAGCTCAGCGCCTTGCGCGCGGCTTCGGTGGCGTTCCAGGTGGCGGGGGGCTGCAGGCAGTTGTCGCAGTTGCCGCAGCGGTAGGCGCTGCCGGCTTGCGCAGGTTCCCGGGCTTCGCCGAAGTAGGCCAGCAGGCGCACGCGGCGGCAGTCGTGCGCCT
>JBMLPD010000047.1:0-2278 GCA_049242285.1 Rubrivivax sp. | reverse complement strand
GCCGTCGTCCTGCTCAGCGGCGGCCTGGACTCCACCACCGTGCTGGCCATCGCCAAGGCACAAGGGTTTGCCCCCTACGCGCTGAGCTTTCGCTATGGCCAGCGGCACGAGCAGGAACTGCGCGCGGCCGAGGCGGTGGTGGCGCGCATGGGGGTGGCGCGCCATGTGGTGGCCACCATCGATCTGCGTGAATTCGGCGGCTCGGCCCTGACGGCCGACATTGACGTGCCCAAGGGGCGCTCGGGCCCCGAGATGTCGCACGGCATCCCGGTGACCTACGTGCCCGCGCGCAACACCGTGTTCCTGAGCTTCGCCCTGGCCTGGGCGGAAACCCTGGGCGCCAGCGACATCTTCATCGGCGTGAACGCCCTGGACTACTCCGGCTACCCCGATTGCCGCCCGGAGTACATCGCCGCCTTCGAGACCCTGGCCCGTCTGGCCACCAAGGCGGGGGTGGAAGGCTCGCAGCGGCTGAAGATCCATGCCCCGTTGATGCACTGGAACAAGGCGCGCATCATCCAGGAGGGTCTGGCCCTGGGCGTGGACTACGCGCTGACCAGCAGTTGCTACGACCCGGCCGACGATGGCCGCCCCTGCGGCGAGTGCGATGCTTGCGCGCTGCGCGCCAAGGGCTTCGCCGAAGCCGGGCTGGCCGACCCGCTGCTGCTGCACCACGGCCTGGCCTGAAGGAGCTCCCAACGGCGGCCCGCGGCACCGCCCCGACAATACCGCCCCATGAACCTGCCCGTCGCCCTTGTCATCTATGCCGCGGCCATGACCCTGGCCAACCTGTCCGTGGCCGCCTTCGGGCCCAGCGTCACGGCCCTCAATGCCTTTGTCCTGATCGGCCTGGACCTGGCGCTGCGCGACTGGCTGCACGTGCGCCTGAAGGTCTGGCAGATGGGCGCCCTCATCGCCTTCACAGGTGTGCTGACCTTCGTGCTGAACCCGGCGGCGGGCAAGATCGCGGTGGCCTCGGCGGTGGCCTTCACGGCCGCGGCGCTGGTGGACTGGGCCACCTTCCTTCGGCTCAAGGGCAGCTGGCTGCGCCGCGCCAACGGCTCCAACGTGGCCGGGGCTGCGGTGGATTCGCTGCTGTTTCCGACCATCGCCTTCGGCGCGCTGATGCCGCAGATCGTGCTGGCGCAGTTCGTGGCCAAGGTGGCCGGTGGCGCGTTCTGGGCGTGGTTGCTGTCGAAGCTGGCCAAGGGCGGGCTGACAGCCCCCAAAAGTTGAGTTTCCGCCCAGTCTGGTCCAACCCACAGAGGGGACACCCATGAAATCTCGCATGTCCACCCTGGCGGCTGCTGCCGTTGCCGCGCTCATGTGGGGCGCCAGCGCCACCGCCCACGCCCAGGAGAGATTCACCTTCCTCACCAACTGGTACGCCATTGCCGAGCACGGTGGCTTCTACCAGGCCCTCACGCAGGGCCTGTACAAGAAGGCGGGCCTGGACGTGACCCTCAAGATGGGCGGCCCGCAGGTCAACGGCATGCAGCTGCTGGCCGCGGGCCAGGCCGACTGCTACCTGGGCTTTGACGTGCAGACCATGAAGGTGCGCGAACAGGGCGTGCAAGCCGTCACCGTGGCGGCGGTGTTCCAGAAGGACCCGCAGGTCATGATCGGCCACCCCGAGGTCTTCAAGAAGATGGAAGACCTCAAGGGCAAGACCATCCTGATCTCGGGCGACGCCCGCACCAACTACTGGCCCTGGTTGCGCAGCACCTACGGCTTGCAGGAGTCCCAGGCCCGGCCCTACACCTTCAACATCCAGCCCTTCCTGGTCGACAAGAACATCGTGCAGCAGGGCTACCTGTCCAGCGAGCCCTATGCCATCGAGAAGAAAGCCGGCTTCAAGCCCACGGCGCTGCTGCTGGCCGACCACGGCTGGCCGCCCTACGCCTGCACCATCGTGTGCATGGAGAAAACGCTCAAGGAGCGGCCCAAGGCCGTGGCGGCTTTCGTCAAGGCCTCGATGGAGGGCTGGAAGAGCTACCTCCAGGGTGACCCGACGGCGGCCAATGCCCTGATCAAGAAGGACAACCCGGCCCTGACCGATGACGAGATCGCGGTGGGCATTCGTCTGATGAACCAGCACGGCCTGGTGGCCGGCGGCGACGCCGCGCGCCTGGGCCTGGGCACCATCACCGAGGCACGCCTGAAGAAGACCTACGACATGATGGTGGCGATGAAGCTGCTGGACCCGGCCAAGGTGGACCACCGCAAGACCTTCACCACCGAGTTCATCAAGGACGTGAAGGTCATGCCCTGAAGGGGC
>JBMLPD010000046.1:0-2961 GCA_049242285.1 Rubrivivax sp. | reverse complement strand
GGCCCGGGTGCGGCAGCAGCTCCCAGTTGCGGTTGTCGGTGGAGGCCACGGTGCCCGTGCGCAGCACGCGCTTGAGCTCGAAGCCCGACAGCTGCGTCACCTCGGCCACGGCGCGCTCCAGCGCCACCTGGATCTCGGCCAGCGCCGGCACCGGCACCCAGGGCGGCAGGTCCTCGTCCAGCACATGGTCTTCCCGCACATAGCCGTGCGCCAGCACGTAGTCGCCCAGTTGCTGCGTGTTGCGCAGGCCCGCGCAGTGGCCCAGCATGATCCAGGCGTGCGGCCGCAGCACGGCGATGTGGTCGGTGATGGTCTTGGCATTGGCCGGGCCCACGCCGATGTTGACCATGGTCACGCCCAGCCCATCCGGGCGCACCAGGTGGTAGGCGGGCATCTGTGGCAGGCGCGGGGACGCCACGCCTGCGGCTGCGCCCTGGGGTGCGCCCGGGGGTGTACCGGCCGCGCTGTCAGCGCCGCGGCGCAGGCTCACCACGTTGCCCGGTTCGACGAACGCGACGAATCCGCCGTCCTCGCCCGCCCCAGGCGGCTCTTCCATCAGCGCACGTCCGAGCTTGACGAACTCGTCGATGTAGAACTGGTAGTTCGTGAACAGCACGAAGTGCTGGAAGTGCTCGGGTGCCGTGCCGCTGTAGTGGCGCAGGCGGTGCAGCGAGTAGTCCACCCGCGGCGCGGTGAACAGCGACAGCGGATGCGCATCGCCCGGGGCTCTTTCGTGCGTGCCGTTGGCGATGCCGTCGTCCATGGCGGCCAGGTCCGGCAGGTCGAACAGGTCACGCAGTTGCTGGCGCCGCTGCGGGTCGAGTTCGCCCTCCAGGTGGTCGCTCTCGCCCAGACTGAAATGCACCGGCATGGGCTGCGCACCCGTGCCCACCTCCAGCTTGCCGCCGTGATGCGCCAGCAGCAGGCGAAACTGCTCGCGCAGGTAGCCGGCAAAGAGGTCGGGCCGGGTAAGGGTGGTCTCGAAGGTGCCTGGCCCGGCCACGAACCCGTAGGCGATGGGCGATTCGGCGCGGCCGACGGTGTGCGTGCGCATCCGCACCACCGGGTAGAAGGCCCGCACCCGGCCGGGCAGCGGCTCGCCCGCCACGAAACGCTGCAGCCACTGCCGCAGGTGGGCCGTGCTGCCCTGGTAGATCGCCTGCACCCGCTGCAGCGCCGCGTCGGCATCGTCGAAGGCGGCAGGGGCGAAGAAGGGCGCAAGGGTCAGCATGCGGCCATTGTGGCCTTGCCCGCTGGGCCGCTGGGCCGCTGGGCCGTTTGACGCAGGGGTTGATCAGGCGGAGCGCACCGGCATGACGTGCACCTGCCGGGCGTCCATCCGCACCACCGCCGCCTGCCCGGCCTGCAGCAGCGCCCGGCGCGCACCGGCCAGCGTGAGGGTCAGGCGTGCGCCCGCGGGCTCGGCCAGGTCCACGGCGTAGAGCGTGATCTCGCCCAGCTGCCGTACCTGCGCCACCACGGCGTCGAGGTCGCCCGGCCCACGCTCGTGGAGCGGCAGGAGTTCGATGGCCTCGCCCGGGATCACCCAGCTCACCGCCTGCCCCGGCTCCAGTCGGCGCTTGTCCGGCACTTCCAGCACCGGGCCTTCGCCCGCGCGGGCCAGGGGCGTGGTCCAGCGCAGCCGGCCGGTGTCCGCAAGGCCCATGGGCCCGAGCCACTGCCCCTCGAAACGGTTCTGCAGGCCCACCAGATCGGCCACCCGGGCATTGCGCGGGGCGCGGTGGATCGCGGCCGGGGTGCCCTGCTGCAGCACCCGCCCCTGGTCCAGCACCACCAGGCGGTCGGCCAGCAGACGTGCCTCGTGCAGGTCGTGCGTGACCAGCACGATGGGGATGGCCAGCTCGCGGCGCAGGTCGGCCAGCAGGCGGTACAGACCCTGGCGCGTCATCTGGTCCACCGCCGCAAAGGGTTCATCCAGCAGCAACAGGCGCGGCTGGCGGGCCAGTGCCCGCGCCATGGCCACGCGCTGCTGCTGGCCACCTGACAAGGCCGCCGGGCGGCGCTTCTGCTGGGCGGCGTCCAGCCCCACGTGGTCCAGCCAGCGGCGGGCCCGGGCCTGCCGCTCGGGCCGCGGCAGGTGCAACAGCGACAGCGCCACGTTGTCGTGGGCGTCCAGGTGCGGCATCAGCGCGTAGTGCTGGAAGACCAGCCCCACGTGACGCTGCTGGGGCGGGCGCCACTGCCCGGCGGCCGTGTCCACCCACACCTGCCCGTCCACCGTCACCCGGGCCTGGCGCGGCCGCAACAGCCCGGCCATCAGGCGCAGCAACGAGGTCTTGCCCGCGCCGGACGGGCCTACCAGGGCCAGCAGTTCGCCCGCGGCGCAGCCGAACGCGCCCGACAAAGGCATGGGCGCGGTCTGCTCCACCCGCACCTGCAGGGCCAGGGGGGCCGGCGGGTTCATCGCCGCACCGTCAAGCGCGCGGACGCGAAAAAGGACGCCGCCACCGCCAGCACCGAGGCCCCGGCCAGCAGCAGGGCCATGCGGTCCGCGCCGGCCAGGTCAAAGGCCTGCACCCGGTCGTAGATGGCGATGGCCACCGTGCGTGTCTCCCCAGGGATGTTGCCGCCCATCATCAGCACCACGCCAAACTCGCCCAGCGTGTGGACGAAGGTCAGCACCGTGGCCGACAGCAGGCCTGGCCAGGCCAGGGGCAGCTCCACCCGCCACAGCGTCTGCCAGAAGGACAGGCCGCTGACCGCCGCTGCCTCGGCCAGGTCACGCGGAATGGCCTCGAAAGCGCGCTGGATGGGCTGCACCATGAAGGGGATGTTGAACAGCACCGAGGCCACCACCAGGCCCGTGAAGCTGAAGCTGAGCTGCACCCCGAAATGGGTGGCCAGCCAGGCCCCCACGGGCGACGCCGCGCCCAGGCCCACCAGCAGGTAGTAGCCCAGCACCGTGGGCGGCAGCACCAGCGGCAGCACCACCAGCGCCTC
>JBMLPD010000045.1:0-2785 GCA_049242285.1 Rubrivivax sp. | reverse complement strand
CGCCCATGGCGGGGGTGACGGACCGGCCGTTTCGCATGCTGTGCAAGCGCCTGGGCGCCGGGTATGCGGTCAGCGAGATGGTCACCTCCAGGCGCGAACTGTGGTCCAGCCTCAAGACCTCGCGCAGGGCCGACCACGAGGGAGAGACGGCGCCCATTGCCGTGCAGATCGCCGGCGTGGACCCGCGCGAGATGGCCGAAGCGGCACGCTACAACATCGACCGCGGCGCGCAGGTGATCGATCTCAACATGGGCTGCCCGGCCAAGAAGGTGTGCAACGTGTGGGCTGGCTCGGCGCTGATGAGCAATGAGCCCCTGGCGCTGCGCATCATCGAGGCCGTGGTAGCCGCCTGCGCACCCCTGCAAGTGCCGGTGACGCTGAAGATGCGCACGGGCCGCTGCGACGGCGAGCGCAACGCCGTGGCGCTGGCCCGGGCCGCCGAGCAAGCCGGCGTGGCCATGGTCACGGTGCACGGCCGCACGCGCGAGCAAGGCTACACCGGGCTGGCCGAGTACGACACCATCGCGGCGGTGAAGGCCGCGCTGCGCATCCCCGTGGTGGCCAACGGCGACATCGATTCACCTGCGAAGGCCCGGGCGGTGCTGCACCACACCAAGGCCGACGCGCTGATGATCGGTCGGGCCGCGCAAGGCCGGCCCTGGATCTTTCGCGAGATCGCCCACTTCCTGAGCGCGGACACACAGCTCGAAGCCCCTGCCACGCAGGACGTGCAGGCGTGGCTGCTGGAGCACCTGCAAGACCACTACGGCCTGTACGGCGAAGCCGCTGGCGTGCGCACTGCGCGCAAGCACATCGGCTGGGCCGTGCGCGGCCTGCCGGGGGGTGAAGACTTTCGCCAGACCATGAATGCGCTGGACACCAGCGCTGCCCAGGTGCACGCGCTGGCTGACTTCCTGGGCCGGCTGGCCCTGTCGCACCCGCGCTGGCCTGCCGGCGCCGAAGCAATGCCGCCGCCCCGTGCGGATGTCCCGCCACCGGGGCCGGGCCAACCGCTGCCGCCGGGCCTGAGGCCCGCAGCCAACGACGCGCGCCTGCGGCAACTGGCCTGAGATCCGACAGCCCCCTTCATGCCTGACGCACCATGAGCCGCCAAGACATCGACAGCTGCATCCGCAAGACGCTGCACCAGTACTTCGAGGACCTGGGGGACGAGCCGCCGCAGTCGGTGCACGGGATGATCGTCGCCGCCGTGGAAAAACCGATGCTGGAGGTGGTGATGACGCGCGCCGAAGGCAACCAGAGCCGCGCAGCCGAATGGCTGGGCATCAACCGCAACACCCTGCGGCGCAAGCTGCTGGAGCATGGACTCGCCTGATGAGCACCGCACTGATCTCCGTTTCCGACAAGACCGGCATCCTCGACTTCGCCCGTGAACTGCACGCTCTGGGTGTACGACTCGTCTCCACGGGGGGCACCGCCAGGCTGCTGGCCGACGCCGGCCTGCCCGTGACCGAGGTGGCCGAAGTGACCGGCTTTCCCGAAATGCTGGACGGCCGCGTGAAGACGCTGCACCCGATGGTGCATGGGGGCCTGCTGGCGCGGCGCGACCTGCCGGCCCACATGCAGGCCCTGCAGACGCACGGCATCGGCGCCATCGACATCCTGTGCGTGAACCTCTACCCTTTCGAGCAGACCGTCACCAAGGCCGGCTGCACGCTGGAGGACGCCATCGAGAACATCGACATCGGCGGCCCGGCCATGGTGCGCAGCGCGGCCAAGAACTGGAAGGACGTGACGGTGCTGACCGATGCCTCCCAGTACGCCGAGACACTGGCCCAACTGCGCGCGCACGGCCACACCACGCAGGCCACCCGCTTCGCCCTGGCGGTGGCGGCCTTCAACCGCATCAGCAACTACGACGCCGCCATCAGCGACTACCTCTCGTCGCTGCAAGCCGATGGCACGCGCAGCCTGTTCCCGGCGCAGAGCAACGGCCGCTTCGTCAAGGTGCAGGACCTGCGCTACGGCGAGAACCCGCACCAGCAGGCCGCCTTCTACCGCGACCTCTACCCCGCGCCCGGCTCGCTGGCCGTGGCGCAGCAGCTGCAGGGCAAGGAACTGAGCTACAACAACATCGCCGACGCCGACGCCGCCTGGGAATGCGTCAAGAGCTTCGAGACCAGCGCCTGCGTCATCGTCAAGCACGCCAACCCCTGCGGCGTGGCGGTGGGCGCCAGCCCGCTGGAGGCCTACGGCAAGGCCTTCCAGACCGACCCCACCTCGGCCTTCGGCGGCATCATCGCCTTCAACCGCCCGGTGGACGGCGCTGCGGCCCGGGCGGTGTCCAGGCAGTTCGTCGAGGTGCTGATGGCGCCGGCCTTCACGGAAGACGCGCTGGAGGTCTTCAAGGCCAAGGCCCATGTGCGCCTGCTGCAGATCGCCCTGCCGCCCGGCGGCGCCACCGACTGGGCCAAGGGCCGCAACATGATGGACGCCAGGCGCGTGGGCTCGGGCCTGCTGCTGCAGACGGCCGACAACCGGGTGCTCACCGCCGCCGATCTGAGCTTTCCGACAAAACTCAAGCCCACCGATGCCCAGCTGGACGACCTGCTGTTCGCCTGGACGGTGGCCAAGTACGTCAAGAGCAACGCCATCGTGTTCTGCGGCGGCGGCATGACACTGGGCGTGGGTGCCGGGCAGATGAGCCGCATCGACTCCGCCCGCATCGCCAGCATCAAGGCCGGTCACGCCGGGCTGTCGCTGCAGGGTTCGGCCGTGGCCAGCGACGCCTTCTTCCCCTTCCGCGACGGCCTGGACGTGGTGG
>JBMLPD010000044.1:0-2330 GCA_049242285.1 Rubrivivax sp. | reverse complement strand
AGTTGTCGGACATGTAGCGCCCGCCCTTGTTGTCACCGATGCGCACGATGCGCTCGGGCGGCAGGCCGATCACCTTCAGCCAGATGTCGTAGGCCTCGTCGTCCTCGGCATAGACCGTGGCCCAGAGCTTGTCCTTGGGCAGCTTGAATTGCTCGGTCAGCAACTCCCAGGCATACGAGATGGCGTCGTGCTTGAAGTAGTCGCCAAACGAGAAGTTGCCCAGCATCTCGAAGAAGGTGTGGTGCCGCGCGGTGTAGCCCACGTTCTCCAGGTCGTTGTGCTTGCCGCCGGCGCGGATGCACTTCTGCGCCGTCGCCGCCCGCGTGTAGGGCCGCTTGTCGAAGCCCAGGAACACGTCCTTGAACTGGTTCATGCCCGCGTTGGTGAACAGCAGCGTGGGGTCGTCGCCCGGCACCACAGGGCTGGAGGCCACGGCCTGGTGGCCCTTGGACTCGAAGAACTTCAGGAAGGTGGAGCGGATGTCGGAGGCTTTCATGGGGAACTCGGGTCAGATCAACGCAGGAAGATAGGCCAAGTGGCAGCCGACCAAGAGACCAGGACCGGTCGGCGGGGGTGGGAATCGGGTTCAGTCCAGCACAGCAACGCCGGCGCGTCGCGCAGCCAATGCCAGCTGATTGTCGAGGGTTGCCAGAGCACAACGGCGCTGCAGCGCGAGCTCCAGGTAGGCCGCGTCATAGGCCGTCAGGTCATGAGCGTGCGCTGAGAGATAACGCTGCCTGACACCCAGATCGGACGTGGGCGACGTTTCTACTTCGAAGGCCTCTACATGCTCGCACACAGCCTGCACGTCGGTCTCCAGGAGACGGCCGCGTCGCACGCCGTTGCGCAGGGCATTGGCCACCTCCACAGGCCAGATCGCCGGCGCAAAGAGGCGCGCATCCATCACGGCCCAGAGTGTGGAGGGCCGCGCCTCGTCGGGCATGACCATGGCCAAGGTGTACGAGCAATCCAGGACGATCACTTGCGGCCCTCGCGAACCCACTCCAGTATCTCTTCGCGGGTGATGTCGCCCGTGCGCTCGACGACCTGACGCCCGATGGCCTGCAACTGCGCGACAGCCTCCCGCCGCCGTGCCACCAGGTCGGCCGATACCTGGCTGATCGGCACCAGCTTGGCGACCGGCTTGTTGTGGCGCGTAATGATCACCTCCTCGCCCTGCTCGGCGCGGGCCACCAGTTCGGACAGGTGCGTCTTGGCTTCGAAGAGCCCGATGGTTTCCATGGCTTGTACCGGGTGAAGGCGCTGGTGAGAGAGGCCGCGAAAGTTTTCTTGGTTGAATCAACCAGATTCTAGTTCCACCCACTGCCCGCGTGGGTCGGGCCCGACGCCTTAGCATTCCAGGTTTGCCGGACATCCACAGGACTCCAGACCCATGGCCACCGCATCCAAGACCTCCGCCAAGTTCCAGTGGGACGATCCCTTCCACCTGGACGCCCAGCTCACCGGCGACGAGCGGGCCGTCAGCGAAGCCGCCCGTGCCTACTGCCAGCAGAAGCTGGCACCGCGCGTGCAGCTGGCCTTTCGCAACGAGCACACCGACATCGCCATCTTCCGCGAGATGGGCGAACTGGGCCTGCTGGGCCCGACCATCCCGGAAGCCTACGGAGGCGCCGGCCTGAATCACGTGTGCTACGGCCTGGTGGCGCGCGAGGTGGAGCGCGTGGACTCGGGCTACCGCTCGATGATGAGCGTGCAGAGCTCGCTGGTGATGCTGCCGATCTTCGAGTTCGGTACCGAAGCGCAGAAGCAGAAGTACCTGCCCAAGCTCGCCACGGGCGAGTGGATCGGCTGCTTCGGCCTGACCGAGCCCAACCACGGCAGCGACCCCGGCAGCATGATCACCCGCGCCCGCAAGGTGCCCGGTGGCTACAGCCTCAGCGGCAGCAAGATGTGGATCTCGAACTCGCCCTTCGCCGACGTCTTCGTGGTCTGGGCGAAGGACGACGCCGGCTCGATCCGCGGCTTCGTGCTGGAAAAGGGCTGGAAGGGCCTGTCGGCCCCCGCCATCCACGGCAAGGTGGGCCTGCGCGCCTCCACCACGGGCGAGATCGTCATGGACGAGGTGTTCTGCCCCGAGGAGAACGCCTTCCCCGAGGTGCGCGGCCTGAAGGGCCCCTTCACCTGCCTGAACAGCGCGCGCTACGGCATCGCCTGGGGGGCGCTCGGTGCGGCCGAAGACTGCTTCCACCGCGCCCGCCAGTACGTGCTGGACCGCCAGCAGTTCGGCCGCCCGCTGGCGGCCAACCAGCTCATCCAGAAGAAGCTGGCCGACATGCTGACCGAGATCAGCCTGGGCCTGCAGGGCTGCC
>JBMLPD010000043.1:0-2571 GCA_049242285.1 Rubrivivax sp. | reverse complement strand
CGCTGACGCCGTAGATGTGGCGCACCATGCTGCTGGTCAGTGCCGCAGGCGTGCCGTCGAACACCACTTCACCGGCGGCGATGCCGACCACGCGCGTGCAGTACTCGCGTGCGGTGTCCAGCGTGTGCAGGTTGCACAGCACGGTGATGCCGTCTTCCTGGTTGATGCGGCGCAAGGCGTCCATCACCAGCGTGGCACTGTGCGGGTCGAGCGACGCAATGGGCTCGTCGGCCAGCAGCATGGTGGGCTCTTGCATCAGCGCACGGGCAATGGCCACACGCTGCTGCTGGCCGCCGGAGAGGGTCTCTGCGCGCTGGAAAGCCAACTGGGCGCATTCCAGGCGTTCCAGGGCCAGCACGGCCATGGCGCGCTCTTGTTCGGTGAAGTGCTTGAAGAGGGCCGGCAGTGCGCTCTTGTAGGCAATGCGACCCAGCAACACGTTGGTCAGCACGTCCAGCCGACCCACCAGGTTGAACTGCTGAAACACCATGGCACAGCGCGCGCGCCACAGGCGGAGTTCTTGTCCGCGCAGCTGGGTCACTTCTTGCGTGGCACAGCGGATGCTGCCGGAACTGGGATCTGCCAGACGATTGATCAAGCGCAGCAGCGTGCTCTTGCCGGCGCCCGAGCGGCCGATGACGCCCACCATCTCACCCTGGGCTACGTCCAGATTCACCGCCTTCAGGGCAGTGGTGGAACCATAGGTCTTGGTCAGTACACGGACTTGCAGCATGGCGTGGCCTCGTAGCGGATGGGTGTCGGACTGTGGTGGACTGTCGAGGCTCAACAAGTCAGAAACGTGACGTATCGCCGGCGCTTCTTTCCCGCGCCCTTCACTCTGATTGCCGGCATTTGCCAACCGCAGGCTTGTCACCGCACTGACTTGTTGGGTGCGAACCATCGGCTACGAGCTTCTCTCCCCCATATCCTCTGCCCAGTGGCGGCGCCAGGAAGTACCCCCTGGCAGGCTGCTTGCAACGCGGGGTTCCACGCAAGCCATATGCAAGCACGATTGATCTACCTGGTGGGCTCTTCGGGCAGCGGCAAGGACAGCCTGTTGCAGTACGCACGCGCCCGGCTGGCCGACCACCCGGGCGTGGTCTTCGCCCACCGCTACATCACCCGCCCGCACGACGCCGGCGGAGAGAACCACGTGGCCCTGACGGATGCCGAATTTGCGATGCGCCAGCGCAACCGGCTGTTTGCGCTGGCCTGGACGAGCCATGGCCACTCGTATGGCATTGGCATCGAAATCAATCAGTGGCTGGGTAAGGGCAACACCGTGGTGGTCAACGGCTCGCGTGAATACATGGCCCAGGCCAAGCTCCACTACCCGGAACTGCTGGTGGTGACGATCGAGGTGCCCACCGAGTTGCTGCGCCAGCGCCTGCTGGCTCGTGGCCGGGAAGACCCCAGGGCCATCGAACAGCGCCTGGAGAGGCACCGCGTGTTGCAGGGCAGCGCCCCCGCGGGCCAGGTGATCACCAACGACGGCCCCTTGAGCCGCGCAGGCGACCTGTTGGTGGCTTGCCTGCTGAAACACGCGGGCCAGCCACAGTGCGTGTGAAGCCGCGCACGCTCGAGCTCAACCGAACCCCGGGCACCGTGTGACGGGCGGGCACGAGGCCATTGCCATCTCCTTGTCGGTGCTGATGCATGTGACCTGGAACCTGATTGCGCGCCATCAACCGCGCGAGTCGGAACCGCTGTGGTGGGTGCTTCTGGGCCACCTGGTGCTGTTGGCGCCCTGGGGGCTGTACCGCCTGGTGGTGGAAGCTCAGTGGAGCGGACATCTGTGTCTGCTGCTGGCAGCTTCTGCCCTGTGCAACGTGCTGTACTTCCACGCCATTCACCGCGCCTATCGACACGCGCCGGTGGCCTTTGTGTACCCGCTGGTGCGCAGCTCGCCCTTGCTGATTGCCGCCTGGAGCTTGTTGTTCTTCGGCGAGTCTCTGGGGGTCTGGGCCTGGGTGGGCATAGGCATCAGCGTGGTGGGCTTGGTGGCGATGGCTTGGTCCGGGCGGGGCAGCGAGGAAGGCCGCGCATTGCCCTGGGCGCTGCTGGCCATGCTGTCAACCAGCGTCTACTCGCTCACCGACAAGGCGGCCACCGCCCACATCGCGGGGTTCGGCGGCGTCCTGGGTTATCTGAGCGTGGGCTACCTGGCGGCCTGGGTGGCGATGACGATGCGCCTGCGCCGCGCCACCGGGCGCTGGTCACCGCCGGCCCGGCCCAGCGTTGCAGCGGTCGTGGTGGGCAGCCTGTGCATCGGCACGGCTTATGCGTTGGTCATCCACGCCATGCGCACCCTGCCCGCTGCCGAGGTGGTGGCCTATACCAACGCGGGCATCGTGCTGGCCACCGTGATGTCGCTGCTGGTGTTTGGCGAGCGCACGCGCTGGAAACAGCGCGCGGCAGCCGCGTGGGTGATCTGCATGGGGTTGATGTTCATCGGCCTGGGGCGCACCCTGTGGCGCTGAAGCCGACCTCGAGTCGGCGCTTCACCCAGGCCTGGTGCTGGGTTGGCGCTGCGCGACGCAACGCCTGGCTCAGACCTTCAGGCACCGGGCC
>JBMLPD010000042.1:0-24926 GCA_049242285.1 Rubrivivax sp. | reverse complement strand
GGGGGCCGACTGGAGCGAGCACCACGCCGGCACCTGCGGCGTGGGCACCTGCATCAGCACGGGCCAGGCGCTCACCGTGCACCTGGACGACCACTTCGACGCCACGCACATCCCGCTGACCTGCACCAGCGCACCGGTCTACGACAGCCGCGGCGAGCTGCGCGCCGTGCTGGACATCTCGCAGCTGAGCTCCTCGCAGCCCAAGGACAGCCAGCACCTGGCGCTGCAGCTGGTCAAGCTCTACGCGCAGGACATCGAGAACGCAGCCTTCCTATACCGCCACCAGCGCGACTGGGTGTTGCGCCTGTCGCGCGCGCCGCAGTTCCTGGACGTGCAGCCCGAATACCTGCTGGCGCTGGACGCCTGCGGCCGCGTGGTGGGCCACAACCGCGCGGCGCAACTGGCCCTGCGGCGGCCTGACCGGCCGCTCCTGCTGGGTGACGACTTCGCCGGGCTGTTCGGTGTGGCCTTCGAGCAGATCGGCCGCTTCGTGCAGGCCCAGCCCTCGGACCAGCGCGCGGTGATGCACGCAGGTGGGCGGCAGCTGCTGTTTCTATCGGCCACGCCGCCGCCGGCGCCGCCTGTGGCTGCCCGCGGGCCCGCCACGCCGCGCCTGCCCGCGCCGATGGCGGCCTTGTCGGCGGGCGATGCCCAGCTCGATCGGCAGATCGAGCGCGTGGCCCGCCTGGTGAACTCGCCCATCAGCCTGCTCATCACGGGCGAGACCGGCTCGGGCAAGGAGTACTTTGCCAAGGCGGTGCACGCCAGCAGCGAGCGGCGCCAGCGGCCCTTCGTGGCCGTGAACTGCGCGGCCATCCCCGAGGCGCTGATCGAAAGCGAGCTCTTCGGTTACCTGCCCGGCAGCTTTTCCGGCGCCTCGGCCAAGGGCAAGCGCGGGCTGGTGCAGGAGGCCGATGGCGGCACGCTGTTCCTGGACGAGATTGGCGACATGCCGCTGGCGCTGCAAGCGCGGCTGCTGCGGGTGTTGTCCGAGCGCGAGGTGCTGCCGGTGGGCGCCACGCGGGCGGTGCCGGTGAACATCCGCGTCATCGCCGCCACGCACGCGCCGCTGGAGGCGCTGGTGCGCGAAGGCCGCTTCCGTGACGATCTGTACTACCGGCTCAATGGTGCGCAGATCGAGCTGCCGCCCCTGCGCGCGCGCAGCGACCTGGCCGCCATGATCGGCCGCCTGCTGGGCGGGCGCACCCTGCAGCCCGAGGCCCGCGCGCGCCTGCTGGCCCACCCCTGGCCGGGCAACCTGCGAGAGCTGCGCAACGTGCTGGACTTCGCCATGAGCGTGTGCCCGGTGGGGCCGATCGGCCTGGACGACCTGCCCGAGCTGCGCTCGGCCGCGCCGGTGTCTGCGAGGCTTGCGTCGCCACCGGCTTCCAGGCCTGCGTCGGGGGTGGCCGCCCGCAGTCCCGATCGGACGCCTGAACACGCCGACGAGGCCCTGCACCGCGCCCTGCGCGCCGCGCAGTGGAACGTCAGCGAGGTCGCGCGCGAGATGGGCCTGGCGCGCATGACGCTGTACCGCCGCATGAAACGCGCCGGCATCGTGCCGCCGAACCGGGCGCTGTGACACCTGTGACACCTGTCACAGCCGATGCCCACTCAGCTGTGACGCTGTGACATCCGGCGCAACCCTCGGGGCCTGAGCGATGAGTCAACGCTGACAAGCACTTGCGCGCGCCGCCCGGGCTGGCACGCGTCTTGATGTCCTGAGGCTCAACGGCCCGCGTCGTGGCCGCCATGCACAGGAGATGCACCGATGACCGAGACCACCCCGTCCCAGCGCGCGGCGCGCTGGCTTGCCGACTTCGGCGCGGCCCTGGCCGCCGGCCAGACCCGGCAGGCCGCCGCGATGTTCGACGCCGACAGCTACTGGCGTGACCTGATCGCCTTCACCTGGAACATCCGCACCCAGGAAGGCCCCGCCGCCATCGCCGACATGCTGGGCGCGCGCCTGGCCGACACCGCGCCGTCGAACTTCGCGCTCGAGGGCGAGGCCACCGAGGCGGATGGCGTGGTGGACGCCTGGTTCACCTTCGAGACCCGCGTGGCGCGTGGCCGCGGCCATCTGCGACTGAAAGGCACGCCCGGGGCAGACCGGGCCTGGACCTTCCTGACCACCATGACCGAGCTCAAGGGCTTCGAGGAGGCGCACGGCGAGACCCGGCCCAAGGGCGTGGAGCACGGCCCGCACCGCGGCCGCAAGACCTGGAAGGAAAACCGCGAGGAAGAGGCCCGCACGCTCGGCTACACGCAGCAGCCCCACGTCGTCATCGTGGGCGGTGGCCAGGCCGGCATCATCCTGGGCGCGCGGCTGCGCAAGCTGGGCGTGCCCGCCATCATCATCGAGAAGAACCCGCGCCCGGGCGACTCCTGGCGCAACCGCTACAAGAGCCTGTGCCTGCACGACCCGGTGTGGTACGACCACCTGCCCTACATGCCCTTCCCCGACGACTGGCCGGTGTTCGCGCCCAAGGACAAGATCGGCGACTGGCTGGAGATGTACACCAAGGTGATGGAGCTGAACTACTGGGGCTCCACCACCTGCAGGAAGGCCACCTTCAACGAGGCGCGCCAGGAGTGGGAGATCACCGTGGACCGCGAGGGCCGCGAGGTGACGCTGCGACCGAAGGAACTGGTGATCGCACTCGGCGTCTCGGGCTACCCCAACGTGCCCAAGGTCCCGGGGGCCGAGACCTTCGAGGGTGACCAGTTCCACTCCAGCAAGTTCCCCGGCGCCGAGAACTACCGCGGCAAGAAGGCCGTGGTGCTGGGCTCCAACAACTCCGCGCACGACATCTGCGCCGCGCTGTGGGAAGAGGGCGTGGACACCACCATGGTCCAGCGCTCGTCCACGCACATCGCGCCGTCGGAGTCGCTGATGGAGCTGGCGCTGGGCGGGCTGTACTCGGAAGCCGCGGTCAAGAGCGGCATCGACCACCACAAGGCCGACCTGATCTTCGCCAGCGTCCCCTACAAGATCATGCACACCTTCCACATCCCCGTGTACGAGGAGATGAAAAGGCGTGACGCCGATCTTTACGGCCGCCTGGAGAAGGCCGGCTTCCTGCTGGACTTCGGCGTCGACGGCTCGGGCCTGTTCATGAAGTACCTGCGCCGCGGCTCGGGCTACTACATCGACGTGGGCGCCTCCGAACTCGTGGCCAACGGCAGCGTCAAGCTCAAGAGCGGCGTCAACATCGCGCGGATCAAGCCGAAATCAGTTGTCCTGACCGACGGCACCGAGCTCGAGGCCGATCTCATCGTCTACGCCACCGGCTACGGCTCGATGAACCAGTGGCTGGCGGACCTGATCTCGCCCGAGGTGGCCGACCGCCTGGGCAAGGTCTGGGGCCTGGGCTCGGACACCCCCAAGGACCCCGGCCCCTGGGAGGGCGAGCTGCGCAACATGTGGAAGCCCACGAACGTGCCGCACCTGTGGGTGCAGGGCGGCAACCTGCACCAGAACCGCCACTACTCGCAGTTCATGGGCCTGCAGTTGAAGGCGCGCTACGAGGGCATTCCCACCCCGGTGTACGGGCAGGCGCAGGTGCATCACCTGCGTTGAGGGCGCTGGGCTGGCCCGGGCGGGGGCGGCAGCGGGGACAATCCGGTCATTCCCCGCCAAGCGCGCCCAAGCGCCCCACCCCATGCCCAGCCCCGCCCTGCACGAATCCCGCCTGCACAGCCTGCCCTTGATCGCCCGCGGCAAGGTGCGTGACAACTACGCGGTGGGGGCCGACCGGCTGCTGATGGTGGCCAGCGACCGCATCTCGGCCTACGACGTCATCATGGGCGAGCCCATTCCGGGCAAGGGTGAGCTGCTCACGCGCGTGGCCTTGTTCTGGTTCGACCGGCTGGCGCACATCGTGCCCCACCACCTGACGGGGCAGGCCCCGGAAAGCGTGGTCGCGCCTGACGAGGTGGAGCAGGTGCGCGGGCGCTCCATGCTCGTCAAGCGCCTGAAGCCGCTGCCCATCGAGGCGGTGGTGCGCGGCTACCTGGCCGGCTCGGGCTGGAAAGAGTACCAGGCCAGCGGCGCCGTGTGCGGCGTGGCCCTGCCGGCTGGCCTGCGCAACGCCAGCCGCCTGCCCGCGCCCATCTTCACCCCCGCCACCAAGGCCGAGGCCGGGGCGCATGACGAGAACATCTCTTTCGAGCAAGCCGCGGCGATCGTGGGCCCGGAACTCGCCGCCCGCGTGCGCGAGGTGTCGCTGCGCCTGTACTCGGAAGCCGCCGCCTACGCCCTGACCCGCGGCATCGTGATTGCCGACACCAAGTTCGAGTTCGGCCTGGACGAGCAGGGCACGCTCACCCTGATGGACGAGGTGCTCACGCCGGACTCCTCGCGCTTCTGGCCCCTGGCCTCCTGGCGCGAAGGCGAGAACCCACCCAGCTTCGACAAGCAGTACCTGCGCGACTGGCTGGAGCAGGCGCAGGTGCAGGGGCGCCCCTGGGACAAGACCGCTCCTGCTCCCGCCTTGCCGCCAGAGGTGGTCCAGGCCACAGCCGAGCGCTACCGGGCGGCGGCGCAGGCGCTGCTGGGCTGACGACGCTCCAGCAGCGGCGCCCAGGCGCTGCGCTGCAAGGGCGCCCCGCGCGCTCAGTGCAGCTTCACCCGCGGCTCGGTGCGCCGGGTCAGCAAGCGGGAGGCCGAGCCCAGGACCGTCTTCCACCAGCCGTGCACGGCCACCTCATGCATCTTGTACAGCGACAGGTACATGCTGCGGGCGAACAGGCCTTCCACCCAGAGGTTGCCGCCCACCAGCGAGCCCATGAGGTTGCCCACCGTGGAGTACTCGCCCAGCGAGACCAGCGAGCCGAAGTCGCGGTAACGCCAGTCCTGCAGGGCCTGGCCGCGCAGCCGCCGCTCGATCTGGCGCACCAGGTGCGAGGCCTGCTGGTGCGCCGCCTGCGCGCGGGGCGGCACGTTCACGCCCTCCCGGCCCAGCCAGGGCGCGGCAGCGCAGTCGCCCAGAGCGAAGATGTTCGGGTCGCGGGTGCTCTGCAACGTGGGCGTGACCACCAGCTGGTTCAGCCGGTTGGTCTCCAGCCCGGCGATCTCGCGCAGGAAGGGCGGGGCCTTCACGCCCGCGGCCCACACCACCAGTCCCGCGGGGATGAACTGGCCGTCGGCCAGCTCCACGCCCTGTGCCGTGACGGCGGTGACGCGCGCGCCTGTGCGGACCTTCACGCCCAGGCGGGTCAGCAATTCGGTGGCTGAGCCGGAGATGCGCTCGGGCAGCGCCGGCAGGATGCGCGGACCGGCCTCGATCAGGTTGAGCGTGATGTCGCGCTCAGGGTTGATGCGCTCCAGCCCGTAGGACACCAGGGTGCGCGTGGCCTTGTGCAGCTCGGCGGCCAGTTCCACCCCCGTGGCCCCAGCCCCGATGATGGCCACCTGCAGTTGATGCGGCTGCACGGGGGCGGCCTGCACGTGGGCGCGGATGCAGGCGTTGACCAGGCGGCGGTGGAAGCGCTGCGCCTGCGCGGGTGTTTCCAGCGCGATGGCGTGCTCGGCCACGCCGGGGGTGCCGAAATCGTTGGTCTGGCTGCCCACGGCGATCACCAGGGTGTCGTAGGCGCGGGTGTAGGGCGGCGTGATGGGCTGGCCGTCCTCGTCCAGCGAGGGCGCCACGTGCACCAGGCGCTTGTCGCGGTCCAGCCCGACCATCTCGCCCACGCGGTAGCGAAAGCCGTGCCAGTGCGACTGCGCCAGGTAGTTGGTGGCGTGTTCGTGCAGATCAGCGCTGCCGGCGGCCAGCTCGTGCAGGTGCGGTTTCCAGAAGTGCGTGCGCGCCTTCTCGATCAGCGTCACGTGCGCAAGGCCCCGTTTGCCCAGGCGGTCACCCAGGCGGGTGACGAGCTCCAACCCGCCGGCGCCGCCGCCCACGACAACGATGCGGTGCACCCCCTGCTTGACATCGCCGGGGTAGACCTGATCAGGGGTGGGGTCGGACATGGGTGGGTCTCGGTGGCCGGGCCGCTCGATGGCCCGCGCCTGAATGTACGCAGATCCTGTGGAAGGGCGGGAAAACCCGAAATTACAATCGATTGCAAACGGCTAGCATTGTGTCCTCCCGTGGACACACCGGGCCGCTGCGTGCCCTGGCCTGTGCGGCCCCTGCCGAGCGTTCGCCCGATCCTCACTGGACACCCCTGCATGTCTTCCGCCCCCATCCGCCCGGCCCTGAGCCTGTCCCAGATCATCCAGATGAACGTGGGTTTTCTCGGCCTGCAGTTCAGCTTCGGCCTGCAGCAGAGCAACATGGGGCCCATCTACAGCTACCTGGGTGCCGACGAGGCCGCGTTGCCGCTGCTGTCGCTGGCCGGACCGGTGACCGGGCTGCTGGTGCAGCCCCTCATCGGCGCCATGAGCGATCGCACCGCCTCGCGCTGGGGGCGGCGCACGCCGTACTTCTTCATCGGCGCGGTGCTGTGTTCGCTGTGCCTGATCGCCATGCCCTACAGCTCGGCCCTCTGGATGGCCGCCAGCCTGCTGTGGATCCTGGACGCTGCCAACAACGTGACCATGGAGCCCTACCGGGCCTATGTGAGCGACCGCCTTCCCCCGCACCAGCAGCCTGCCGGGTTCCTGACGCAAAGCGCCTTCACGGGCCTGGCGCAGACGCTGTCCTACATGGCGCCCACCCTGCTGGTGTGGGTTGGAATGAACAAGGACGCGGTGGGAGGCAACCACATCCCGCAGATCACCCTGGCCGCCTTCATGATCGGCGCCTTCCTGTCCTCGGCGACGATGGCGTGGTCGATGTGGCGCGTGCCGGAGTTGCCCCTCACACCCGACATGCGCGCGCAGATCCTGGCCCGCAAGAGGGGCTTCGGGGCCACCTTGCGCGAGATCCGGGACGCCATCGCGGACATGCCCAGGGCGATGCGCCAGCTCGCGCTGATGAAGCTGTTCCAGTGGTACGGGATGATCTGTTACTGGCAGTACGTGGTCTACGCCATGGCCCGTTCGCTCTACGGCACCTCCGACCCCACGACCACGGGCTTCCGGGACGCCGTGCTGGACAACGGCCAGCTGGGCGGCTTCTACAACGCCATCGCCTTCGTCGCCGCCTTTGCCATGGTGCCCTTCACGCGGCGCTTCGGCGCCGGCCGTGTGCATGCGCTGTGCCTGGTGCTGGCGGGCCTGGGCATGCTGGCCATTCCGTCCATCGATTCCAAGGCCTTGCTGTTCATCCCCATGATCGGCATCGGCCTGGGCTGGGCCAGCATCATGGGCAACCCCTACGTCATGCTGGCGCGCAGCATTCCGGCGCACCGCACGGGGGTGTACATGGGCATCTTCAACATGTTCATCGTCATCCCCATGCTCATACAGAGCGTGACCTTGCCCCTGTACTACCGCGCCTGGCTGGGGGGTGACCCCCGCAACGTGCTGATGCTGGCCGGTGCCCTGCTGCTGGCCGCCGCGGTGGCCACCCTGTGGGTGAAGGTGCCCCCCGTGGGCGCACACGAAGAGTCCCCCTCCTCGCCCGCCCGCGCCTGAGGGGCACGCCGCTGACTTCTGATGATGTTGACCACCGATCACCAGCAGGCCTTGCTGTTGGGCCATTGCACTGCCGCGCTGCTCAAGCGTCACCCCAAGGCGGCGGGCCGCGCGGACTGGCCCGCGTTCCATGAGCGTGTGTCTCGCCACCTGGGTACGCTGGCGGCCGAACTCGGCACGGTGTACGGCCACCGACCGGACTTCCTGCAAGTGCTGGACATGCTGCTGGACACCGCCTGGCGGGGCTGGCGCGACCGCCCGGCCGACCTCAAGCGCCTGGATGCGCAGCGCGAGGCTGACCCGGCCTGGTTCACCTCCGAGCAGATGCTGGGTGCGGTGTGCTATGCCGGCCTGCACTGGGGCGATCTGAAGGGCGTGCAGCAGCAGCTGGCCTACCTCAAGGAACTGGGCGTCACCTGCTTGCACCTGATGCCGCCCTTCAAGTGCCCGCAGGAACGCAGCGATGGCGGCTACGCCGTCAGCAGCTACCGCGAAGTCAACCCCGCGCTGGGCACCTTGGCCGATCTGCGCGCACTGGCCACTGCCCTGCGGCGCCAGAGCATCAGCCTCGTCCTGGACTTCATCTTCAACCACACCAGCAACGAGCACGAGTGGGCCCGGCGCTGCGTGGCGGGTGAGCCGGGCTACGAGGATTTCTACCTGCTGTTTCCTGACCGCACGCTGCCCGACGCCTACGACCGCACCGTGCGCGAGATCTTCCCGGACCAGCATCCCGGCGCCTTCACGCAGCTCGCCGATGGGCGCTGGGTCTGGACGACCTTCAACAGCTTCCAGTGGGACTTGAATTACGCCAACCCGGCGGTGTTCAACGCCATGGCCGGCGAGATGCTGGCCATCGCCAACCTGGGCGCCGAGGTGTTGCGCATGGACGCGGTGGCCTTCATCTGGAAGCGCCTGGGCACCACCTGCGAAAACCTGCCCGAGGCGCACCGTCTGATCCGCGCCTTCAATGCGATGGCGCGCATGGCCGCGCCCGGGCTGCTGTTCAAGTCCGAGGCCATCGTCCACCCCGACGAGGTGGTGCGGTACATCAGCCCGGGCGAGTGCCAGATCTCGTACAACCCGCTGCAGATGGCGATGTTGTGGAACTCCCTGGCCACGCGCGAGGTGAACCTGCTGCAGCAGGCCCTGGAGGAGCGCCACCACCTGCCCGAGGGCACGGCCTGGGTCAACTACGTGCGCAGCCATGACGACATCGGCTGGACCTTCGCCGACGAGGACGCGGCGCGCCTGGGCATCCGGGGCCTTGACCACCGCCGCTTCCTCAACCAGTTCTTCGTCAACCGCTTCCCGGGCAGCTTTGCCCGTGGCGTGCCTTTCCAGGACAACCCGGTCACGGGCGATTGCCGCATCAGCGGCACCTGCGCCTCGCTGTGCGGGCTGGAACAGGGCGACCTCCATGCGGTGGAACGCATCCTGCTCCTGCACAGCGTGGCCCTGTCCACGGGCGGCATTCCGCTCATCTACCTGGGCGACGAGGTGGGCACGCTCAACGACCACGGCTTCGCTGACGACCCCGCCAGGGCTGACGACAGCCGCTGGGTGCACCGGCCCCGGCGCGACGAGGCCCGCTATGCGCAGCGCCATGACCCGGCCACGGCCCCCGGTCGCGTGCATGCCGGCCTGCGCCGGATGATCGATGTGCGGCGCCGCACACCCGCCTTCGGCGGTGGGCGGCTGACGGGCTTTCGCAGTGGCAGCCCGCACGTGCTGGGCTACGTGCGGGGCGAGGGCGCGCAGCGCGTGCTGGTGCTGGCCAACTTCAGCGAGCAGGCGCAGGCGCTGCACCCGGTGGTCTTTTCTGCCGGTCAGGACGAGGCGTTGGACCTGTTGACGCAGCGCCCCCTGCGCCTGCACCGGGGCGCGCTCCTGGCCCCTTACGAGGTGTTGTGGCTCCACTGGCCCCAGAGCCGGTGAACGACGGTGTGGCGCAGGGCGCGGGGCCTGGGGCGCTTGTGATGCCTCCGTGAGATGGCGGCCGCTGCGGCGGCACCCCGTCACCGTGCAGAGGCGGGCCCGGAACTGTGCCGGACCACCAGCCGCGTGGGCAGCACCACGCAGGAGACCTGCTGTCCGGCCATGATGCGCAGCAGCGCGTCCACCATGGCCGCTCCAGCGTCCTCTATGGATTGCCGCACGGTGGTGACCGAAGGGTGGTGCAGGCGGGCGAGCTCCACATCGTCATAGCCCACCACCGGAAGGTCTCCCGGCACCACCAGGCCCTTGGCCGACAAGGCATGGATCGCCGTCATGGCCAGCAGATCGGAGCATGCGAACACGCCGTCAAAGCCCGGGTGGTCATCGAAGTAGCGCTCCAGCAACGGGCGGGCCAGGTCGCTGGCAAAGGGTGCCGTCAGGCGCAGGCGGTCGTCCACTGGAAGGCCTTGCGCCCTCAGCGCCGCCGCGTGGCCCTCGTAGCGATGGGCCACCTCCGGCAGGCCGGTGTCACCGATGAACACGATGCGCCGGCACCCGCGCTGCAACAGGTGCTCGGTGGCCAGCCGTCCGCCCTCCACGTTGTCGCTGCCCACGGTGCAGTAGAACTGCCCCTCCAGCCGGGCGCCCCACACCACGATGGGGGTGCCGCGCCGCGCCAGTTGGTTGAGCTGATCGTGGTGTCCCCACTGGCCCACCAGCAGCACGCCCGCGGCGCGCCCCGTGTCCACCAGCTGGCCCGCCCGGTCAAGGCGCTGCGCGTCCACCCGCGACAGCAGCAGGTCGTGCCCGCGGTCGGTGGCTGCATCGGCAATCGAGCCCATCAGACTCAGGAAGAAGGGGTCCGAGATGTGCTGGCGCTGCTGTGTGTCCAGCGGAATCACCAGCCCGATGGTGCGGTTCTGCCGCAGCCGCAGGTTCTGTGCCCCGGCGTTGATCGTGTAGTTGACCGACCGCGCCAGCTCCGCGATGCGCTCTCGCGTCTCGGCGTTGATCAGCGGGCTGCCCGCCAGCGCCCGCGACACGGTGGACACCGACACACCCGCCAGACGGGCCACGTCGGCCATCTGCAGGCGCTCAGAGCCTGCGGTTGCGGCGCCGGTGGCACCGGTGGAAGACTTCTTGACCATGGATCTGGAGGTGCGAACCCTGCGTCTGGGGTCTCAAGGTGACAAGCAGATGGCGCGCAGATTCTGGCATGGGGCCCCCGCGCCACCGCGGGCGCCGCCCGGCCTGGGTGCGCGCGGCGGGTGAGGCCCGGACACGGCATTGCAAAGGATTGTCGTGAATTCCAAAAAAGTGACACATGACTAGGGAAACCACTTAATTTCAATCGATTGCAATAAAACTAGAGTTCACCCGTCACCCTGCCCCCCAACCCTCCCGTCCGTCTGGAGACAAGTTCATGCATTCGAACCTGATTCGCCGCCCCGTGGCCGTGGCTGCCGCCCTCGCCTTGTTGCAGGCTGGCGCCGCCTTCGCGCAGGCCGGCGCGCCCCCCGCCGCGCCCGCTGGCGATGGCCTGAAGCTCGACACCATCATCGTGACCGGCACGTCGGTGGCCCGCTCCAAGATGGAGCAGTCGGTGTCGGTGTCCACCCTCGACAGCGAGCAGCTGGTGAAGTCCGGCGCCGTGAGCGCCGCCGAAGTGCTGCGCTCCATCCCGGGGCTGCGTTCGGAATCCAGCGGCGGCGAGGGCAACGCCAACATCACCGCTCGCGGCGTGCCCATCTCCGCCGGTGGCTCGCGCTACGTCTCCATCCACGAGGACGGCCTGCCCGTGCTGCTCATCGGTGACGCGGCCTTCGCCACGCCCGACATGTTCACCCGCACGGACTACTTCACCGACTCGCTGGACGCCATCCGCGGTGGCTCGGCCGGCACCACCTCCACCAACTCCCCCGCAGCCATCGTCAACTTCCTGTCCAGGACGGGCCGCGTGCCCGGCGGCGCCATCGGCTACTCCCTGGGCCTGGACCACAAGCAGAACCGCATCGACTTCACCTACGGCGGGTCGCTCGGCCAGGGGCTGACCTTCCAGATCGGTGGCTTCAACCGCGTGGGCGAAGGCGCCCGCAACACCGACGTCAACGTGGAGAACGGCGGTCAGCTGCGCGCCAGCCTGACCAAAACCTTTGACGGCGGCTACATCCGTGCCACCTTCAAGAGCCTGAACGACAAGACGCCCACCTACCTGCCCGTGCCGGTGGGCCTCAGCGGCAACAACATCGTGCAGCTGCCCGGCATCGATCCGCGCTCCGCCTTCTTCATCAACAGCCACTTCCCCTCCGACATATCCCGCGATCGCAACGGCAACCTCGTGAATGTCAACCCGGCCGACGGCCTGGCGGTCAAGAGCACGGCCTTCGGCCTGGAGGCCCAGATCAAGCTGGCGGGCGACCTGACGGTGACCCACAAGTTCCGCCGTGCGGAAAACAGCGGCCGCTTCTTCGGCCTGTTCCCGGCCGCCGGCCCGGCGGGGGCGGTCAAGGACGGCGGCTACACCGGCGCCACGCCCGTGTTCGTGGGCCACAGCTTCAACACTTCGCTGGACGACTTCGGCAACACGCTGAACGACCTGAAGCTGCAGAAGACCATCCCGCTGGACCCGCAGTCACGCGTCACGCTCACCGGCGGCCTGTTCAACGGACGTCAGGCCGACGGGGCCACCTGGCGCTTCAACCGATTCAACGTCGAGCTCAAGGGCGACGGCGCGCGTCTGCTGGACAACACCGGCAAGGTCACCACGGCCTCGGTGGGCGAGAACCTCTGGGGCGGCTGCTGCTACTTCACCTACCACTACGACGTGACGGTGACGGCCCCCTACGCCGCCGTCACCTGGGACCGGGGCCCCCTGAGCATCGACGCCAGCATCCGCCGCGACGGGTTCAAGACCACGGGCACGCGCAACGAGGGCACGGCCGCCGGCTGGGACCCCGCCAAGCGCACCACGGTCAACAACACCCGTGAAGTGACCAGCGGCTCGGTTGGTGTGAACTACCGTCTGAGCAAGGACACGGCACTGTTCGCGCGCAGCAGCTCCGGCGCGTCGCTGCAGGCGCCCGATCGCGGCATCGGCCTGCTGGGCAAGACCGACCAGGTTGAGCTGGGCCTGAAGAACCGCACCGGCAAGCTGAGCTCCTTCATCACCGTGTTCTCGGCCAAGACCCGCGAGGATGCCGGCTTCGAGGCCACCACCCAAACCTACCGCGGCAACAACTTCGACGCCAAGGGCGTCGAGGCCGAGCTGAGCTGGCGCGCCGGGGCCTTCGCCATCAGCGGCGGTGGCACCCTGACCGACGCCTCCATCGCGTCAGGCGACAACAAGGGCAGGACGCCGCGCCGTCAGGCCCGGCTGGTGTACCAGCTCACGCCGAGCTACCAGATCGGTGACGCCGAGATCGGCGCCTCCATCATCGGCACCAGCAAGTCCTACGCGCAAGACGACAACCAGGTGGTGCTGCCGTCCTACACGGCGGTCAACCTGTTCGCTTCCTACGAGATCGCCCGCAATCTGCAACTGTCACTGGGCGTGAACAACCTGTTCAACGTGGTGGGCTACACCGAGGCCGAGGGCCAGAATGCGCTGTACATCGCACGCTCCATCAATGGCCGCACCGCCAGAGCCACGCTGAAGTACAGCTTCTGAACCCGCTTGTGTCGCTCCCCCCGGGCAACCCCGGCGGGAGCGGCGCTGCCATGCGCTTCTTGGGCGGCTACGATGCACGCCGATCGCGATGCGGGCGAAACCTGTGTCGCCCAGGGTGAATCCGGCTTGTCGGGTACCCACGCGGTCGCCTCATGGAGTACCGCATGAAGAAGATCGGCATGGTCGGCGTCGGCCTCATGGGCCAGGGCATTGCCACCAACCTCGTCCGGCACGGCCATCAGCTGGCGGTCTTCGACCATCCCGGCAACCAGCCACTGGACACCTTGCGCGCCGCCGGCGTGCAGGTGATGGCCGACCTGCCGGCGCTGGCCGCGCGCTCGGAGTTGATATTTCTCGTGCTGACCGGCTCACCCGCCGTGGAGGCCGTGCTCACGGGCGAGCGCGGGGTGTTGCAGGGGCTGCGCCCGGGCACGGTGGTCATCGACTGCTCGACGGCGCTGCCCGCCTCCACCCGGCGCATGGCGCAAGCCGTTGCCGCTGCCGGGGGGCGCTTTCTGGACGCCCCCATGACACGCACGCCCAAGGAGGCGGCCGAAGGGCGGCTGAACCTGTTGCTGGGCGGCGATGCGCAGTTGCTGGAAGCGTGCCGCCCCGTGCTGGCCTGCTTTGCAGAGAACATCACGCATGCAGGGCCGGTGGGCGCCGGTCACAGCATGAAGTTGCTGCACAACTTCGTCTCGCTGGGCATGGTCACGCTGCTGGCAGAGGCCGCAGCCTGCGCCCAGCGCAGCGGCGTGGCGCCCGAGGCCTTCGTGGAGGTGCTGGCCAAGGGCGGCGGCGGCGGCATCGCGCTGGAGCGGCTCAAGCCCTTCGTGCTGGGGCAAGACCCCTCGGGCTTGCGCTTCTCGCTGGCCAATGCGCAGAAGGACCTGGGGTACTACCAGACCATGGCGCGCGAGGCCGGCGCGCACGCGGCGGTCGCGGCGGCCGTGCTGGCCACTCTGGACGAAGGCGTGTCACGCGCGCCCGCGGGCGCGTGGGTGCCGGAACTGGTGCGTGTGCTGAGCCAGCGCTGAGTTCAGGTGTTGCGGGCCCCCGCCCACCATGCTTGACGGCGAGCGGGCGTGCAGCCGCGCCGCAGGTCGGGGCGCAGGCCCTGGCCGTGCATGATCTGCAATCAACCCCCATGCGTGAACCGCTCGCTGGCCTGCCTGAAAGTGCAGCCGTGGCTGCGGTACAGGCCCATGCGTCCGGTCAGTGACGGCGGCACCTCCATCTCGCGGCAACGCCGCCGGACCGGGGAGTCGGTGCGCTGATCGAGGTGGCAATGAAGGATGATGAAACCAGCGCCTGCGCTCGAAGTCCATCGGGGCATTGAACCCGCCACCGTCGGGCTGCCTGAAGCCCGCCGAGGGGAACAGCGAGCTGAGCCTGCCGATCGCCGTCTGAAGGAGCTGGATGCGGCTGGACTCCAGCGGCTCCAGGACCCCCCGGACAGCCCCACGGCCCTTGCCGGTGCGCCGGTGCGATGCTGCACGGGGATGCGCCACTGCCAAGCGGCCCGGCGCAGGAGCAAACCTGCCAGATGTCGGGTCTGGACGACTTGGACACCGGGAGCCCGGTGGCAAGGCGCGCGCTGCGCGACAGCTTCGGCTTCTGGGTGCGCGAGGTGGGCGTGGACGCCTTGCACGTCGACGCCGCGTTCTGCGTGCCGCCGGATTTCTTCACCCACGTCCTGCATGCGCGCGACGCCCGGGCACCTGGGCTGGCCGAGGTGTCGCGGCGCACCGTAAGGCGCGAGCACCGGCTGTTCTCGCGCGGGGTGCCTCAGGTGTTGAAGGCCAACGCTGCGGCCGCGGGTGCGCTGGCCTGGCGCATGACGCATGACGCCTGAGGGGCGGTCGGCCCTCAGGGTGCTCAACAGCGCCGTCAGGCCCGCAGTGCTGGATGGCCTGGACACCGGCCTGCCCGAAGGCCGGGTGCCGAGGTCCCTCGGTGCCTTTGACGGCCCGGCATCCCCGGAACGGGTGGTTGGGCTCCAGGGGCGTGTCGCCCGGGCACAGGCGGCAAGCGGGGGCTGGGTGCGGCAGACCACGGGCGAGCGCTGCGCTGTGGCGGGGGCCGCGGTACGCCTGGCCTTGGATCCGCCGGGCGCGCCGGCAAGGCCGGCTCCGACCCGCCCGCGCCTGCTGCCCATCGCGGCGCCGATGTTCGTGGAGCGGACCCTGGGCATCGGTGTGGGCCTGGTGGCCACGGCGCTGGCTGCGCGCCTGTCGGACAGCTCGGCAGCGGCGTTCTCGCTGGCGCAACATGTGTTCGCCATGCTGTTCATCCTGTTCCGCGTGGTGGGCGCCGGGGTGGGGGTGGTCTGGCGCCTGGCTTTCATGGTTGATGTGGAAGACTTCCATGATCCGGGGCGTTGCCCCACATCATGAAAGTCAGCGTGTCCGCGACCGGCCCCTGGCTGCTGGGCTGGTTCACCCAGGATGCCGGCATCCTGGCCACCGGGGCTCTGCTGCTGTGGTGGACGGTGCTGCTGGAGCCCGGCCCACCTTCAACCTGAAAACGGCAGTTGGATGCATGTGCCAGCGCTGCTGTTGGGGCGCCAGGCAAGGCGCGACGACGCGGCAGGCTCGTGCCTGCAAGGAGGAGCAACACCGCATGGCGCATCAAAAGCGGTGCTGGCAAGTGCATGGCGCTGTCACCCCAAAGGTGAGGCTGCGAAAACAACGCAAGGACCGAGTCCACGCGGTGTGCGCCAAGATGACAAGCGGTCAACTGCCGTTTTCAGGTTCAACCTGGTGCTGGTCAACGCCCTGCGCGCCGCGGGCGACGCCCCCTATCCGGTGCGGGCCGGCGCGGCCTCGATGGCAGGGGTCCTGGCCGGCGGCAGCTGGCTGCTGGGCGAAGTGCTGGGCCTGGGGCTGGCGGGGGTGTGGATCGCCTGTGCCACAGACGAATGGCTGCGCGGCCTGCTGATGTGGCGGCGCTGGACGCGCCACGGCTGGGTGCCGCACGCCCGGGCGGCGCACCGGCGGCAGCGACGCCCGGGCTGACGGGCCCGAGGGCCCGAGGGCCCGAGGGTCTGAGGGGCTAAGGGTCCCGGCGCGCCGGCCAGCCCGCTTGCCCCAGCACCTCGCCGTTGTGCTGCCCCAGGCGCGGGGCGGGGCTGCGCATTCGCCCGGGGGTGTCGGCCAGCTTGGGCACGATGCCGGGTACCTTCAGCGGCCGGCCATCGACATCGACAGTCTGCACGATCATCTGGCGCGCCTGGTACTGCGGGTCTGCGGCGATGTCGGCCACCGAGTAGATGCGCCCGGCGGGCACGCCGGCGTCGTCCAGGGTCTGGATGACCTGCGCGATGGCGTGCTGCGCCGTCCAGGCGCCAATGGCCGCGTCGATCTCCGCCACCCGTGCCACGCGCCCGTCGTTGCGGGCCAGGCCGGGGTCGGTTTCCAGGTCCGGTCGGCCGATGGCGCGCATCAGACGGCGAAAGATGCTGTCGCCATTGCCCGCCACCAGCACGTAAGCGCCATCAGCGCAGGCGTAAGCGTTGCTCGGCGCGATGCCCGGCAGCGCGCTGCCCGCTGCGCCGCGCACCGCGCCGAAGGCGTCGTACTCGGGCAACAGGCTCTCCATCACGTTGAACACGCTCTCGTACAACGCCACATCGATCACTTGCCCCTGCCCGCCGCTCACCTCGCGGTGGCGCAGGGCGGTGAGCACGCCGATCACGCCGTGCAGCGCCGCCAGGGTGTCGCCAATGGACACCCCCACGCGCACCGGCACCCGCCCCGGCTCGGCGGTGAGGTGTCGCAGGCCGCCCATGGCCTCGCCCAGCACGCCAAAGCCCGGTCTGCCGGCGCAAGGGCCGGTCTGGCCGTAGCCCGAGATGCGCAGCATGATCAGCCCCGGGTTCAGCGCGTGCAGCACGTCCCAGCCCAGGCCCCAGCTCTCCAGGGTGCCGGGCTTGAAGTTCTCGATCAGCACATCAGCCTGCGCAGCCAGCGCGCGCACGGCCTCCTGGCCTTCACTCGTGCGCAGGTCCAGCGCAACGGAACGCTTGTTGCGCGACTGCACCTCCCACCACACCGAGGTGCCCTCGCGCAGCAGGCGCCAGGTGCGCAGCGGGTCGCCGCCGTCCACCGGCTCGATCTTGATGACGTCGGCGCCAAAGTCCGCCAGCGTCTTGCCGGCGAAGGGCCCGGCGATCAGCTGGCCCAATTCCAGCACCTTCAGGTTGTGCAGCGCATCCATGTCGGACATCTCCTGGCGGTATCTTGCCTGTCTGGCTTGCGCGGACAGGGGCCTGCAAGATACCCGATGAGCGCGGGCCGCCGGGCAATCCGCCGGCTCGACATCCCCAGACGTGCGCCTGAACCCTTGCGCCTGCATGTGCTCCTGGGCCGCCTCTGGCGCGTCGCGGCGGTGGTGGCGTCGCGGCTGGTGCCGTGGGGCCAGGTCAGGCCCCGGCCCGGCCCGGGCCCCAGGTCGTCAAGGGCCGCATCGCCCCCCTTCAAAGGGAGGCGTCTGGAACAACGGCAGGCTCTGCCACAGCGGGTACTGCCGTCAGAAGTGCCCTCTCTGCGCCGAGCCCGGCCGGCGGGAGGCCCTCGTGATCAGTGCCCTGCACGGCACGCCGCGCGCAGATGCCCACCTGCGTTTTGTGGTGGACGAGCTCAAGCCCGCGATCGATGCACGCGATCTCACCCTGCCGGGCCGCGAAACCACCTTCCTGATGGGCTCCTGCATGGGCGCGCTGATCTCGATCCACGCCTTGAACGGCCAGCCGCAGGTCTTCGGTGGCGCGCCCGGCCTGTCGGTGCACCGGGTGGGCATGGGCGAACCGAACGCGGCCTTTCCGCTGTCGGCCTTCAACCACCTGAACGAGCGCCTGACCGCCCCGCAGGGCCGGCGCCTGTACCTGAACCGCGGCACGAGCGAACCCGATGCGATGTACGGCCCCTGCCAGTCCTTCGTCGACGATGTCGCGCACGACCGGTGCTGGCGGCAGGGGTCTGTGACGAGCCGGGTGTTCGAGGGCACGGGCCCCAACGAGCGCGCCAGCGTTGCTGCCCGGTCGCTTGCCCCGAGGTTCGCCCCTGCGCTCACCCTGGCGCTTGCTCCAGCGCCGCGGCTGCGCCCGTGAGGGCGGCCAGGGTATCGGTGATCAGCGCCGTCGGAATGTCGGCCAGGTAGGCACGAAAGCGCCCCTTGGCCTCGAACTTCTCGCGAAAGCGCGACTGGAAGAAGAACTCGCCCAGCCGCGGCACGATGCCGCCCCCGATGTAGACCCCGCCCCGGGCGCCCAAGGTGAGGGCCACGTTGCCCGCAAAGCTGCCCAGCAGGGCGCAGAACAGGTGGAGCGTGCGCTGGCACATGGCGTCCTCGCCCAGCGCGCCCGCTTCCATGATCTGCGGGGCGGCGAGTTCCCGCGCGGGTCGAGCGGCCAGCACGCAAACCGCCTGGTACAGCACCGGCAGGCCCAGGCCTGACAGCAGCCGCTCGGCCGAGACGTGCTCGAATCGGCGCCGTACCTCGGCCAGCACCTGCGCCTCGTCGTCGTCCGTGGCGGCCAGGGTGGCGTGTCCGCCTTCCCCAGGCAGCGCCGTCCACGTCTGGCCGGTCTGCACCACACCGCCCACGCCCAGCCCGGTACCGGGACCGATCACGGCCAGCACCCCTTCGGCCCGGGGCGAGGCGCCATGCGCGCGCATCTGGTGCGGTTGCAGCCGCGGCAGCGACAGGGCCAGGGCCTCGAAGTCGTTGAGCAGACACAGCTGCTCCAGCCCCAGAACCTGCTGCAGGCCTGAGCGGGAAAAGCGCCAGTGACCGTTGGTGAGCTCGACCCCGTCACCCTCCAGCGCGGTGGCCAGGGCCCAGGCCGCGCGGCGGGGGCGGGGCAAGGGCTCCCCGCTCTCGGCCTGCAGAACCTGGAGGTAGGCCGCCACCGCTTCGGCCGGACCGGCGTACCCAGCCACAGGCAGCGTCCTGACGTGCCGGACGGGACCGCCTGCCTCACCGACCCAGCCAAAGCGGGCGTTGGTGCCGCCCACGTCGGCCACCAGCCAGGGCAGAGCCATCGCCTGCGCCTGATGGGCGGCGCTGTCGGGAAGGCCTTCGCCGGGTCGGTTCATGGCGGTGGAAAGGTAGCAAAACCACATGGGTCCACAAGAGGAGTTGCCGGTGTCAGACCGGGTTGCTTGCGCAAATTCAACGTTCAGCAAGGAAGTGGCCTGAGGCGTCAAGTTGGTCTTGTGGTCAAGTTACCACGCCAGCACTTCCCGACCGCCCCTTCGGGCCGCATGAGATGAGCGCTCATGACAGCCCCCGCCTGATTGCCGACATCGGCGGCACCTGCGCCCGCTTCGCCCTGGAGCGGGCCCCGGGGCAACTCGAGCACACCGCATCCCTGCGCTGTGCCCACCACGCCGACTTCCACGCAGCCGTCACCGCCTACCTGGGCGCCCTGCCCCCTACGCAGATTGATCATGCGCCGGTGGCCATCGCCAACCCCGTCGAGGGCGACGAGGTCCGCATGACCGATCAGCACTGGAAGTTCTCCATCGAGCAGATGCGACAGCGCCTGGGACTGCGGACCCTGGTGGTGGTGAACGACTTCACCGCCCTGGCCCTGGCCCTGCCGCGCCTGCTGCCCTCGCAGCGGCGACAGGTGGGCGGCGGCTCGCCCGTGGCGCGCAGTGTGGTGGGGCTCATCGGTGCAGGCAGCGGCCTGGGAGTGTCGGGGCTGATCCCGGCCGGCGACGGCTGGGCGGCGCTGGGCGGGGTGTTCATCGGCCGGGGGCATCGTGCCGCGTCTGGGCGCCTGGTTCGACAGGAGCCTGTTTCGCGCCCGGTTCGAGGACAAAGGCCGCTTCAGCGGCTATCTGCAGGCCATCCCCACCTACGTGATCACCGCCGAGCACGCCACGCTGGACGGAGCCTGGGCGGTGCTGGCGGCGCAACTGCGCGGCAAGCAGGCCGGACAGGGCCCGGCCATCCTGGGGCAGATCCAGCGCGCCATGCCCAGGCTCTCACCGGCCGAGAAGCGTGTGGCCGACCATGTGCTGGCGCACCCCCGTTCGGCCTTGAACGACCCCATCGCCGACATCGCCCGCGCCGCGGGCGTGAGCCAGCCCACGGTCATCCGCTTCTGCCGCTCGCCGGGCTGCGAGGGACTGTCAGACTTCAAGCTGCGCCTGGCCTCGGGCCTGACCGGCACCGTGCCCGTCACCCACACGCAGGTCACGGGCGAGGACTCCATGCTGGAGCTGAGCGTCAAGGTGCTGGGCAACACGGCCTCGGCCATCCTGCAGTTGCGCGACCAGCTCAACCGCGACACCATGGACCGCGCGATCGACGTGCTGACAGCGGCACGGCGCGTGGACTTCTACGCCGTGGGTCACTGCCGCGTGGTGGCCGACGACGCGCAGTTCAAGTTCCTGCGCTTCGGCCTGTCCAGCGCAGCCTTCACCGATCCACGGCTGCAGCCGCTGGCGGCCGACGTGCTGCAACCCGACGATGTGGCCGTCATCATCATCATCATCATCATCATCATCAGCAGCAGCAGCAGCAGCAGCAGCAGCAGCAGCGGCCGCATCGATGAACTGCTGGAGGTGGCCGACACCGCGCATGGCCGCGGAGCCTGCGTGGTGGCCATCACGGCCAGCCACTCGCCTCTGGCACGCAAGGCCGACGTGGCGCTGATCGTGGACCACGTTGAGGACGTCAGCACCCACGTGCCATGATCAGCCGCATTCCGCACCTTCTGGTGATCGGTATCCTGGCCGTGGGGGTGGCCATACGGCGGGGTGCGGACTCGGAGACCATCCTGCCGGGGCCGGCTGCGCAAGCCCTTGACGGGGTGCGAATTCCCGACCAGGGCCCTGAGCCCGCCGCGCCGGCTTGGGAGTGCGGTCTGCCGGACCGCTCTCGGGCCTGACCTCGCACAGCCGCTGAACGCAGCCTCAGGACTCAGATACTCATTCCCAGAACGCGAATGCGCTCATGGTCAACCTGCCACTTGGTGTTGGCATCCACGAGAAGGAGACGGATCCGGGGGCGGGCGCCAGGCCTTTGGATGCCGGCGACCACCGCGTCGGCAACCCGCTTCTTGTCACGCAATTCACGCGGGTACTGAACCAGCACACGAATTTCTCTGGAACCCACACCGTCCATGGTCGAGTGCACGCAGATCGATACGTCCTGGCCCAGCCATCGCTCGACGGACCTGCGTATTCTGGTCTTCTTGAATTCACCAATGTCCAACTTGACAGCCTCCGCCCGACCATGGAGCAGACCGCAGACATGGAAAGAGAAGAAGAAAACCTGCCCTGCGCGGGGCTGACGGCTGCAATCCGCTGCGCTCGCAGTTTGCCACAGAGGCCGGCGCAGGCCCGAACCGCCCGCGCAGCATGGGCAATCCTGCGACGGGCTAATACTCCATGGCCACAAAACGAAAGCGTTTGTGCTCTTCGGTCAGCGTGAAGGAAGGGTCGACCAGCAGCACCCGGGTGCGGCGCCCGGCCAGGGGTTTCTGCAGGCGCTCGATCAGGGATGTCTGGGCTGAAAGCCTCTCCGGCAAAACCCGAGCGCACTCCACCATGAGGTGCACCACGCTGATCACCGAGCCATCCTTGCCGGTTGCAGGCTTCTCGCGGACAAAGACGCGCGCGTCCGCCCCGAAGAGCAAGGACACGATCTGCCGGACCTGACTGATGTCCGCCGCACCCAGGCGCGATGCCTTGGAATCTGCCGCGGGACCGGAAAGCCCACGCCAGCTGCTGTCCTTGAACAGGCCCTGCCAAGTGGTCTCGGTCGGTGTGGTGACCATGCGGTTGCCTGTGAACCCTTTTGCGCACAAAGTGACCATATTTATTTGACCATACAAGCCCTAGGGCGACAAGACAACGGCGTTTGCGTCTTCTGTGCCGAATGCAAAGACGTTGGCTCAAAGTCGCAGCGCCCATCGGCGCCCATCGGCGCCCATCACGCAAGGAGTTGCAAGTCTGAAGGGCTTGCTCGGGTTTGCATGGGATGCGCGAAACCGAACAAACGGTCTGCAACGTGGATAATCGGAGCATCCGAGGAGCGTTGCAATGGCCCACCGCCCCAACTGGGGCGGCAGCATCCATCAGGCTCGGATTCGTGTGACATCCGTTCAAGGCCCGCCAAGGGTCGGGTGTCGTCAACGGCGCTCATTCACCCGACCTCCGCGTGAGTGATTCGTTCGATGAGCGTCACACCTTTGCCCCACCCCACCAATCTACCGGACGCCAATAAGGCGCCCGACAGGGCCGCGCTGGCAGGCATGCCGCCCCCGCCCATGCGCCTGTCCGGCCTGGAGCCCGTGCTCATCGGCGAAGGCTCACTTTTCGTCAACATCGGCGAGCGCACCAACGTCACCGGCTCCAAGGCCTTCGCCCGCATGATCCTCAACGGGGATTTCGAGCAGGCCCTGGCGGTGGCGCGCCAGCAGGTGGAAAACGGCGCGCAGATCATCGACATCAACATGGACGAGGCCATGCTCGACAGCAAGGCCGCCATGGTGCGCTTTCTGAACCTGATTGCCGGCGAGCCCGAAATCGCGCGCGTGCCCATCATGATCGACTCCTCGAAGTGGGAGGTGATCGAGGCCGGGCTGAAGTGCATCCAGGGCAAGGGCATCGTCAATTCCATCTCGCTCAAGGAGGGCGAGGCCGAGTTCAAGCGCCAGGCCACGCTGGTGCGCCGTTACGGCGCGGCCGCCGTGGTGATGGCCTTCGATGAGAAAGGCCAGGCGGACACCTTCGCGCGCAAGACCGAGATCTGCGCGCGGGCCTACCGCATCCTGGTGGACGAAGTGGGCTTCCCGCCCGAGGACATCATCTTCGACCCCAACATCTTCGCGATTGCCACGGGCATCGAGGAGCACGACAACTACGCCGTGGACTTCATCGAGGCCACGCGCTGGATCAAGGCGAACCTGCCCGGCGCCAAGGTCTCGGGCGGCGTGTCGAACGTGAGTTTCAGCTTCCGCGGCAACGAGCCGGTGCGCGAGGCCATCCACACCGTGTTCCTGTACCACGCCATCCAGGCGGGCATGGACATGGGCATCGTCAACGCCGGGATGGTGGGCGTGTATGACGACCTGGAGCCGGTGCTGCGCGAGCGCGTGGAGGACGTGGTGCTGAACAGAACGCCCGCCTGGAAGGCGGGCGAGCCGGACGCCACCCCCAGCGAACGCCTGATCGAGATCGCCGAGAGCGCCAAGGGCGCCGCCAAGGACGACTCCGCGCGCCTGGCCTGGCGCGCCGGCACGCTGGACGAGCGCCTGAGCCACGCCCTGGTGCACGGCATCACCGAGTTCATCGTCGAGGACACCGAGGCCGCGTGGCAGCGCGTGCGGGCCGCAGGCGGGCGCCCGCTGCACGTGATCGAAGGCCCGCTCATGGCCGGCATGAACGTGGTGGGCGACCTGTTCGGCGCCGGCAAGATGTTCCTGCCCCAGGTGGTCAAGAGCGCGCGCGTCATGAAGCAGGCCGTGGCCCACCTGCTGCCCTGCATCGAGGCCGAGAAGCAGGCGCTGCTGGACGCAGGCGGGCAGGCCCGCGCCAAGGGCCGGATCGTGATCGCCACCGTCAAGGGCGACGTGCACGACATCGGCAAGAACATCGTCACCGTCGTGCTCCAGTGCAACAACTTCGAGGTCGTCAACATGGGCGTGATGGTCCCGTGCCAGGACATCCTGGAAAAGGCCAAGGTCGAGGGCGCCGACATCATCGGCCTGTCCGGCCTCATCACCCCCAGCCTGGAGGAGATGCAGCACGTGGCCGCCGAGATGCAGCGCGACGAGCATTTCCGGCTGAAGAAGATCCCGCTGCTGATCGGCGGGGCCACCACCAGCCGCGTGCACACGGCGGTGAAGATCGCGCCGCACTACGAGGGCCCTGTGGTCTACGTGCCGGATGCCTCGCGCAGCGTGGGCGTGTGCTCGGACCTGCTTTCGGATGAGCGCGCCGCGGCCTACATCGCCGAGCTCAACGCCGAGTACGCGCGCGTGCGCCAGCAGCACGCCCACAAGAAGGTCACGCCGCTGGTCAGCCTGGCCGCGGCACGCGCCAACAAGACGCCCATCGACTGGGCGGCCTACATCCCGCCCCAGCCGCGCTTCATCGGCCGGCGCGTGCTGAAGAACGTGGACCTGGCGGAGATCGCGGCCTGCATCGACTGGGGCCCCTTCTTCCAGACCTGGGACCTGGCCGGCCCCTTCCCGCAGATCCTGCGCGACGAGGTGGTGGGCGCGGAGGCGCAGCGCGTCTTCAGCGACGGCAAGCGCATGCTGCAGCGCCTGATCGAGGGCCGCTGGTTGCAGGCCCATGGCGTCTTCGCCCTGCTGCCGGCCAACACCGTGGACGACGACACCATCGAGGTCTACGCGGATGAGTCGCGCGAGCAGGTGCTGCTGCGGTGGTCTCCGCTGCGCCTGCAGACCGAGCGCCCGGTAGTGGAGGGTGTGAAGCGCCCCAACCGCTGCCTGGCGGACTTTGTTGCGCCGAAGTCGGGGCCGGGCGCGAAGCCCGACTACATCGGCCTGTTCGCCGTCACCGCGGGCTCAGGGGTGGAGAAGAAGGAGCGCCAGTTCATCGCCGACCACGACGACTACTCCGCCATCCTGCTCAAGGCCCTGGCCGACCGCCTGGCCGAAGCCTTCGCCGAGCGTCTGCACCAGCGCGTGCGCACCGAGTTCTGGGGCTATGCGCCCGACGAGGCCCTGAGCAACGAGGCGCTGATCGCCGAGCAGTACCGCGGCATCCGCCCCGCCCCCGGCTACCCCGCCTGCCCCGACCACCGCGT
>JBMLPD010000041.1:0-6297 GCA_049242285.1 Rubrivivax sp. | reverse complement strand
CCCCTGGCTCAATATTCGGTCGGCAGGGTGGCTCAAATGTGGATCGGCGCGGACAGCCCTGAATGCAGCCGGAATCTCTCCACTTGCCCCCGAATGGGAACTCTTGGCTGCGAGCCGCATCTTCCTGCAGGACTCGGATCCCGGGTCGCAACACGGGAGAGCTTTGCCTTCGAGACCACCCTTGCAGGGCGGACGCAGGGCTCAGTGCGCGCGGCCCGCTGCGGGCAGACAGGGCGCAGCGCTGTGACCGGCCTCGCCTTCCCAGGCCGGCGCATGGCTGCCCGGCGGCATCGCCGGCAGGTCCAGCCCCGCCGGCGTGGCGCTGAAGCGCGGCGCATGGCGCAGCGCGCGCAGCGTGGCCGGCTGGCCCACCGGCGCGCCAGCATGCACCAGGTGGCCGAAGCCGCAGCGGCTGTCCTCCAGGTACGGCGCCAGGTCCGGCGCCACGGCGGCCAGTCCGGCGCTGTCCTGCCCCATCGCACGCAGCCAGCCGGCCACCCCGGCCAGCGTCACCTGCACCTGCCAGCTGCCGCCTGCTGTGGCCTGGTGCCACAGCGCGGCCTGGATGCCGAAGGCCAGCAGGTGGCCGGCGGCATAGTCGAGGATCTGCACCGGCATGGCCATAGGCGCAGCCTTGCCAGCGGCCTGGGCCTCGGCGCGGTTGAAGCCGGTGGCCGTCTGCACCAGGGAGTCGAAACCGCGCCGGCCGGCCCAGAGCCCGGTCTCGCCCCAGGCCGACAGGCTGGCCACGACCAGGCCCGGGTACGCCGCGGCCAGCGCCTCGGCGCCCAAGCCGTGACGGGCCAGGGCACCGGGCCGGTAGCCCTGCAGGAACACCTGGGCGCCGGCGGCCAGCCGGTGCAGCGTGGCGCGGCCGGCTTGCGTGTCCAGATCGAGCAGGGTCGAGCGCTTGCCGCGGCTCATGTCGGCGATGGCGGCGATGTTGGGCTGGCGCGGGCCGTTGACCATCAGCACGTCGGCGCCGTAAGCGGCCAGGCACCGCGCTGCGGCCGGGCCGGCCAGGATGCGGGTGAGGTCCAGCACGCGCAGGCCCGCCAGCGGGCGCTGCCCGGCACCCAGTGCAGGCAAGCGCCGCGGTGGGGCGTCAGCGCTGCCGGCAGGCGGCGGCAGGCGTTGGATCTGCACCAGTGGCACACCGGCCAGGGCCCGCGCCTGCGGGTGGACATCCCAGTCGCTGAAGCGGCGCGCGGCTGCCGCCACGCCCCCTGCATCGATCACCGCCTGCTCGAAGTCCTCGGCACGCCAGTGCGCCAGCGCGGCTGCCACGGCCTCGCGCTCCGTGGCGTCGCCCGTGGGCAGGCCCAGCACCCGCAGCGCAGCGTCGCGGTGGTGGGCGAAGTTGGCGTGGATGCGCACGTGGCTCGGGGCAGCGACAGCACTGCCGCAGTCGTACAGGCCCGACAGCTTGTCCCACAGCGGCGGGGCCACGCCGTCGATCAGCGCATGGGCGCTGCACTCCACGGCGGCGTGGCGACGGTCCACCTGCACCTGCTGGCGCGGCAGGCCGCTGCGCAGGTGCCACAGTTCGGCCGCGGCCAGCGCCGCCGCGCCCAGGCTGGCCTGCGCCGCGGTGGCCACCCGGAACGACGAAGGCAGCACCGGTTGCGTGCCGGGCAGGCCGGCGTGCGGCAGCGCGTCCGCCGGCAGTCCGGCGGCCTGCCACAGCGCGGCCAGGGCGGTTTCGGCAGGGGCCGGATCGGGCTGGGCGCAGGGCATGCCGGGATTGTGGCGGCAGCGGCGGGGTGGCGGTCGGGATGGAAGGCGGGGGCGGCGGGCTGCTTGGATGCGCGTCCGGGTTCACACGGGGCCTGTGGCCGCCGGCCCCCGCACCGATGGGGCCCCCGGCGCGGAGCTCGTCAGGTACCCTTGGACACCGTGATCGTCGGGAACTTGGCGCTGAAGTCCTTGGCCTTTTGCGCGATCTTGATGGCCACCGTGCGCGCCACGGTCTTGTAGAGCGCAGCGATCTCGCCGTCGGGGTCCGCCACCACGGTGGGGCGGCCTTCGTCGGCCTGCTGGCGGATGGACAGGTTCAGCGGCAGCGAGCCCAGGTGGTCCACCTTGAACTGCTCGGCCATGCGCTTGCCGCCGTCCGCGCCGAAGATGTGCTCGGTGTGGCCACAGTTGGGGCAGCAGTACACCGCCATGTTCTCCACGATGCCCAGGATGGGCACGCCCACCTTCTCGAACATCGTCAGGCCCTTCTTGGCGTCAATGAGCGCGATGTCCTGCGGCGTGGTGACGATCACCGCGCCGGTCAGCGGCACGCGCTGCGACAACGTGAGCGCGATGTCGCCGGTGCCGGGGGGCATGTCCACCAGCAGGTAATCCAGGTCGCCCCAGTTGGTCTGGCGCAGCATAGGAAACTCAAACGCCATCCGCAAGACCGACGGGCCCCAGGCAACCCCGACATCGCCCGCGACCCAGGGCCTCGCCCATCCACCCTCCACCAGACAAGGCGGCTTGCGGCTCGGCCCTACAGGCCGCGAGCCGCGTCGCACGGTCACGCGCCCAGGTTGACCTGCGGTCTGAGGCCACCTGCCGGCAGGGTGACACCTGCAGCGCGCAGCGCTATCCCCCCTGGTTCACGCGTCGGGGCCCCCATGTGCCTTCGGTGGTTGCGCCGTGCTTGCGCAGGCGCCTGAAGACTCGAGAAGAAAGCCCCGCGAAGCCCCGCTCTCATTTTCATGACGTGGGGCAACGCCCCGGATCATGGAAGACTTCCCCATTGACCCGCGCGGGCGATCAGCAATGGTGATACAAGCCTCTTCGGCTCTGCCCGGCCTCGAGAACACGCGGGTGACGTGCCGGACAGCGATGACCGCGGCGTACCCTGGAGTGCCAGCTTCAGCCTGAGCCACCAAGCCACTGCCAGCGGTACGGGGGAGCATCTGTTCATGTGGATGGGGGCGATGCTTCGGTACCTGGCACCAACAGGTGCGTGGCATGAACAACCTGCGCTTGACTGTCACCTGCGTTACCGCGCCCGGCAGCCTGCCTTGGCAAGCCTCGCCCTGGCCTTGTGCGGCACGTCGCCGCATGCCGACGCAGGCACTGAGGAATCAAGGGCAGCTACGGCTTCCCGGCCGCAGTCCATGCGCCGGACTGCGGCAAGAGGTGCCTCCGGAAGAACGCGGCAATCCGCTGATCCACCTCACCCATCCGACGGCGATCGAACCCCGGTGGGTCATTCAGCAATTCGCCTTCCCAACCCGTGATACCCGGCGGCAACGGCGATAGCATCGAGCCATGGCCGGCGTCGGGCATGTCAGCGATCAGTTCGCAAGTCTTGCAGGCGGACAGCACGGCGCGGGCGTGGAAGCGCGGTGCCAGCCAGCGGTCCTGCGCCGCCACCACCAGACCCAGCGGCACGCGTGGGCGGGCCAGCGTGGTGAGGTCGAAGTCCGCCGCGACGGGTACCGCGGCCACCACGGCCGCCACACGAGGGTCGTCGTGAGCCTGAACCGTGCCGTCTCGGAACATCCAGCCGATCAGCGTGTGTGCCACCCACAGCTTCAGACCGTCGAGGGCGTCGCCTTTCCCTTTCAGGTGCGCGATCAGCCCAACGCAGGCCGGAAAGTCGGCTTCTAGATTCGCCTGGCAGTGCCGCTTGAATCCGGCGCGCGACCAGCGCCCGCCGGCCATGCTCAGCGCCGCGTGGCCGCCGGCGGACATGCCGTAGACGCCTACGCGGTCCAGTTGCAACAGCGGCGCATAGCGACTGTCCTGCGCCACAGCGTCAATGGTGCGTGACAGTTCCGCGGGCCGCAGCACCCAACTGTCCGGCCCGGGACGCGAATGGTCTCGGGCGTTGTCGCCAGCGTGCCAGGGCATCGCGACGGTGAAGCCGGCATCCACCAGCGCACGCGCCAGATCGGCATGTACCCAAGGCGTGCCGCCAGAGCCGTGTGACATCACCACCAGCCGGCCGTTGCCGCGCTGCGGTTCGGCGTCGACCGCCAGTTGCAGCGTCATGCGGCCGCGCTGCACCGGTTTGTCGGGCGCGGCGGTGGGGTAGTAGATCGTCACCTCGGCGGCAGTGCCGTCGGAGGCGGTGGCCATCAGGCGGCTCTGGCCCAGGCCGGCTTGCGCGGCGGGGACCAGCATCAGCAGGCTTGCGACGAAGGCCGCCGTGCGCGGGCCGCGCAGGGCGGCGTTCAAAAGCTTCTCGATCATCGGTTTCTCCTCGGCGGTCAGTCGCCGTGGATGAGACGATGCAGTACGAGCCGCCCGAAGTCTGGCCGAAAGCCGAAGCCCGCGGAATTCGGCGCGGTCTTGCAGGTTCCGGCCTGGTTTTTCAGGAATCGGCCAATCGCTGGCGGCGGAAATCGGTGGGTGTCAGGCCGGTGGCGGCCTTGAAGGCGCGGTTGAAGGGGCCGATGGACTGGAAGCCAGCGTCCAGCGCCAGCGTCAGCACCGGCAGGTCGCGCTTGCTCGGGTTGGCCAGCGCGGCCTGCGCCTCGGCCAGCCGCAGACCGTTGATGTAAGCGTTGAAGTTGCGATGGCCCAGACGCTGGTTGATGTGGCGGCGCAAGCGGTATTCCGGCACTTTGAGCCGTGCGGCCAGGCTGGCGACCGTCAAGTTCTCTTCGCGGTAGGCGCGGTCCCGCGTCATGGCTTGCTCCAGCGCGACGGCCAGTCGGGCCTCAGCGGCGTCGGGCGGCGGTGGCTCGACAGCGGCAGGAGGGTCAGGAGCCGCACTGGAGCCGCAGTGCGGTTGGGCGTGCTGCGGAAAGAGATCGCTCTGGGTCAGGCGCACCAGCCACCAAACCACGCCGGCCGAGATGACCAACAGCCCCAGCACATCCAGCAGCGCCACCGTGCCCCCCAGCCGCCCCTGCGGCGAGGCCAGCCTGGCTGAGAGCTGCGCCACGGTGTAGATGACGCCGGTGACCAGCACGAACCGGCGCAGCCGCCGCCTTGTCTCCACCAGGTCGTCGCGCCAGTGCATGACAGCAGCGTGGATGGCCAGCAGAGCAGCCGCCAGCGGCACCAGACGCAGCAGCACACGCAACAGCAAGGCCGGCGCCTCGCCCGGGTCAAGCACCAGGCCGCAGTTCAGCGTGCCGACAGCGAAGGCGAACAGCCAGGCTGCTGCGTGCCAGGGCCGCCAGCGAAAGCCGTCATCGAAGAGCGCTCGAACGAACAGCCAGAAGCCCACCGCATTGGCCAACGACACGCCCACCAGCGGCGCCTGCAGCGCGCAGGACGCCTCGTGTTCGAACGTCGGCGTGGAACTGAAGACCTGCACCGCAAGACCCAGCGTCAGCAGCAGGCCGGCTTGGGCGGCGGGCAGCTTCGGGCGGTCGCGCAGCAGCAGGCTGGCCATCAGAAAAAGCAGCGCCAGCACCATGCCGCGCAGGCCGGCGTCGATCAGCGGCAGGGTGAGTGGCGTAGGCATGCGGAGGCGTGCAGCAAGTCGCATTCACGACAGCGGGGCTCTATTGCAGCAGGACAGCATAGGATGTATGAACGCCATCTGCAAGCCCGACAGCCCCCCCACGCAACCCCGACACCGTCCCAGATCCAGGGCCTCTCCCATCCATCGACGATCAGACAAGGCACCTGCGGCGGCGACCACGACACCTTCCGGCACCAGCATCCACAGCACGCCGCGCGGCTGTCCTATGCCCGAGCTCTGCAGTGCGGAGCGGTGTTTCGATGTCTCAGCGTGATGTGACAACCTGAGATGCCCGCCATGACCAGCGCCACCACCAAGAGTTTCATGAGCGGCCGCAGCCGGGCCATCAGGTGGCCGGCACGCTTCCTCCTTGAGGGCCAGGACGTACGGATCAAACCACTGGGGCAATCCCTGCTGAGCCAGGCCGAGCCCTCACAGGGCTCGCTGAGTTCCTGGCTTCAGGACTCTTGCGCCACCCATGACCCGCTGCCTGAGGAATTCCTGTCGGACAGGACAGACACACCTCCTGAGGAGAGGGATGGGAGCTGAGCGCCGATGAATCGCTTGCTCGACACCAACATCTGCGCCTACGCGCTGCGCCGGCACCCGCCCGGCATGCTGGAGCGCTTCAGCCGCCTGGAGCAGGCAGAGGTCTGGCTGTCGGCCATCGTGGCGGATGAACTGGAGCGCAAGGGCCAGACCATCGGCAACATGGACTTGCTGATCGCGGCCCACGCACTGGCTGAAGATGCAGCGCTGGTCACGAACAATGCCCGCGAGTTTCTGCGCGTGCCGGGGCTGGCGGTGGAGGAGTGGTTACCCTGAAAACGGCAGTTGGATGCATTTGCCAGCGCTGCTGTTGGGGCGCCAGGCAA
>JBMLPD010000040.1:0-1571 GCA_049242285.1 Rubrivivax sp. | reverse complement strand
CGCTGACCCTGCACGCCGGCGAGGCGGATGAGGGCCTGCGCGTGCTGGAAGCGGCCCGGCTGGGCGCTGCCCGCGTGGGCCACGGCGTGCGCCTGGCCGACCTGATCGCCGGGCCCCAGGGCGCCGCAGTGCTGCAGGAAGTGCGCGAGCGGGGCCTGCACCTGGAGGTCTGCCCCAGCAGCAATGTCCAGACCGGCGCCGCGTCGTCTATCGCTGCGCACCCGATCAGGGCGCTGTGGCAGGCCGGAATATCGCTGTCTTTCCATACCGACAACCGGCTGCTCTCGCGCACCAGCGCCAGCCGTGAGGCGGCCCTGCTGGTGGCCCAGGCGGGCTTCAGCTGGACAGACCTGCAGCGCATGTCCCTGCGGGCAGCCCACGCGTCGTTCCTGCCGCCGCACCTGAAGGACCCGGCGCTCGCCCGCATTCGGGACGGGTCTTGTCCGGTCGTCTGAACCCCAACATCTCCAAGGTGGCTTTCCAGGGCTATGCTTCGCCGCTTCTTACGCGTTGGCCCCAGCAGCGCCACCTCACGGAGCCCCTGATGGCCGCAGAAGCCCCCGTCGCAGCACGCCACATCCGCCTGACCTCGCATCCCGGCCAGGGCACCACCGGTGCGCCGGCCCTCCAGTGGGGTGCGGCCGACCCGCTGGTGCGTGGCCCGCTGGTGGGCACGACCACGAACCGCAGCCAGCGCAACGTGGTGGGCACGCACAGCGGCAGCTACGGCGTCTACCGCGCCCTGGCCGTGGCGGCTGGCAACCTCACGCGCGGCCACCGGGCCGACCTCACCGACACCGCGCCCACGGACCCGATCGGCCCGCACCCCCAGTGGGGCGAGCCCGAGAAGATCGTCTCCCTCGACCCGTGGGGCGCCAGCGTGCAACAGGTCTATGCCGCCTACCTCGAGCAGGGCTGCGACATCCGGCCGACGATCGCCGTCACCAAGGCCCACATCCACCTGCCGGAGATCAAGCAGGCGGTCGCCTTCCAGCGGCTGGCCACCGACGGGCGCATCCTGCTGGAGGACGCCTCGGCCACGGTGACCAAGATCGCGGTGGAGCCGGTGTGGTGGCTGCCCGGCGTGGCGCGGCGCTTCAAGGTGAGCGAGGCCGACCTGCGCCGCGCGCTGTTCGAGGAAACAGGCGGCATGTACCCCGAGCTCGTCACGCGCAGCGACCTCGAGGTTTTCCTGCCGCCCATCGGCGGGCAGACGCTGTACGTCTTCGGTGACGTGCGTGCGCTGGCCGACCCGGGCGTCACGCTCACGGCCCGCGTGCATGACGAGTGCAACGGCTCGGACGTGTTCGGCAGCGACATCTGCACCTGCCGTCCCTACCTCACCCACGCCATCGAGGAGTGCATCGCCGGCGCCCAGCAAGGCGGCGTGGGCCTCATCGCCTACAGCCGCAAGGAAGGCCGGGCGCTGGGCGAGGTGACCAAGTTCCTGGTCTACAACGCGCGCAAGCGCCAGGTGGGCGGCGACCGCGCCGACAAGTACTTCCTGCGCACCGAATGCGTGGCCGGCGTGCAGGACATGCGCTTTCAGGAACTGATGCCCGACGTGCTGC
>JBMLPD010000039.1:0-8338 GCA_049242285.1 Rubrivivax sp. | reverse complement strand
AAGCAGAACAACGACGGCATCCTCTACCTGTTCAAGAAGAACAAGGTGAGCTTCTTCCATGGCCGGGGCAGCTTTGCCGGCGCCGCCGATGGCCAGTACCAGATCAAGGTGACGGGTGCGCAGGAGGCTGATCTGTCCGCCACGCAGGTGGTGGTGGCCACGGGGTCGAGCGCAAGGCCCTTGCCCGGGACACCCTTCGACGAGGACCGCATCCTGTCCAACGACGGTGCCCTGCGTCTGGGCGGCACGCCCCGGAAGCTGGGAGTCATCGGCTCGGGCGTGATCGGCCTGGAGATGGGCTCGGTCTGGCGCCGTCTGGGTGCCGAAGTCACCGTTCTGGAAGCCATGCCCACCTTCCTGGCTGCAGCCGACGAGTCGGTGTCCAAGGAGGCGTTGAAGATCTTCACCAGGCAGGGCCTGAAGATCGAGCTGGGCGTCAAGATCGGCGAGATCACCCACGACAAGAAGGCCGTGTCGGTGGCCTACACCAGCGCCAAGGGCGAGGCTGTCAAGCTGGACGTGGACAAGCTCATCGTCTCCATCGGCCGGGTGCCCAACACCCAGGGCTTGAATGCGGAAGCGGTCGGCCTGAAGCTCGATGATCGCGGTGCCATCGTGGTGGACGACGAGTGCCGCACCAACCTGCCCGGCGTCTGGGCGGTGGGTGACGTGGTGCGCGGCCCCATGCTGGCGCACAAGGCCGAGGAAGAAGGCGTGGCGGTGGCCGAGCGCATTGCCGGGCAGCACGGACATGTGGACTTCCGCATCATTCCCTGGGTGATCTACACCAGCCCCGAGATCGCGTGGGTGGGCCGTACCGAACAGCAACTGAAGGCCGACGGTGTGGCCTGCAAGGCCGGGCAGTTCCCGTTCCTGGCCAACGGCCGGGCCCGAGCTTTGGGTGACACCACCGGCTTCGTCAAGATCCTGGCCGATGTCCGGACCGACGAAGTGCTGGGCGTGCACATCATCGGACCAATGGCCTCGGAGTTGATCGCTGAAGCCGTGATGGCCATGGCGTTCAAGGCCTCGGCCGAAGACATTGCCCGCATCTGCCACGCCCACCCGTCTTTGTCGGAATCGACAAAGGAAGCGGCCCTTGCGGTGGACAAGCGTACGCTGAACTTCTGAGCCACCGTGCGCGACGGCCGACCGCTGGCGGCGTGCCGGGTCGGCCGTTGGCATTCAAGGACCTCGCCTGGATCAAGGCACAGGAAACCACATGGGCGTTCGTGAGCTGTACCAGCAGACCTTGCGCGAAAGGGGATTCACGGCCGACCCGGCGCAACTGGCCGCGGTCGATGCGCTGGAGCGCTGTGAAACCGAGTGGGAAAGCTACCTGTCACGGCGCCGAAATGCGGTGACGCGCCTGCTGGTCAAGCCCCCGATCCCGCGTGGCGTTTACATGTACGGCGGGGTGGGGCGCGGCAAGAGTTTCCTGATGGACGGCTTTTTTCAATCCGTCCCCCTCAAGCGCAAGACCCGGTTGCACTTCCACGAGTTCATGCGCGAGGTGCACCGTGAGCTGCAGGACCTCAAGGGCACGGTCAACCCGCTGGATGAACTGGGCCGCCGCATCGCGCGCAGGTTTCGCCTCATCTGCTTCGATGAGTTTCACGTCGCAGACGTGACGGATGCGATGATCCTCCATCGCCTGCTGGATTCGCTGTTCGCCAATCGCGTGAGCATCGTCACCACTTCCAACTTCCATCCGGATGCCCTGTACCCCAACGGGCTGCACCGGGACCGCATACTCCCGGCCATCGAATTGCTGAAGAAGCATCTGCAGGTGGTGAGCGTCGATGCGGGTGTGGACTACCGCCAGCGGTCTCTCAAGCGCGTGCAGGTCTATCACTGCCCCCTGGGGGTGCAGGCCGATCAGGCCATGAACGCAGCCTTCGAGGCCATGGCCGAGGCACGCGATGAGCCGGCGAACCTGAACATCGAGCACCGGGAGATCCCGGTGCGGCGTCGGGCCGGCGGCGTGGTCTGGTTCGACTTTGGCAGCCTGTGCGGTGGGCCCAGGTCGCACAACGACTACCTCGAGATCGCTTCGCGCTTTCACACCGTGTTGTTGTCCGACGTGCCCAGGATGCCCCCCAGGATGTCCAGCCAGGCGCGGCGCTTCACCTGGCTGGTGGACGTGCTGTACGACAGGCGGATCAAGCTTGTCATGTCTGCGGCGGATGAGCCTGAGAACCTGTACCTCGAGGGGCCGCTGTCGCACGAGTTCCCACGTACCGCGTCACGCTTGCGAGAGATGCAGACCGCCGAGTTCCTGGCTCTGGCCCGCCGCGATGTCGATACCCGGCTGACCTGATCGGTGGCGGCCTTGTTCACACCTGGTCACCGAGCCCGCAGGGCCGACGCGAGGCGCGTGTGACCACCCGCGACGGCGTGCAAGCATGGCCCGGGAAGACCGAGCCCGAGCCCGCTCCCGTGACCGCTCCCCTGGTGGAAGCCGTCGAGGCGGCGTTCTCGGCGGTCGGGCCGCTCAGCTTGGCGGACCCTCGCTTTTCGGTGCGATCTTCACAGATGGAGATGGCCCGTGCCGTCGCCCAGGCGGTGGAGAACGTGGAGTCCCTGGTGGTGGAGGCCGGCACGGGCGTGGGCAAGACCTTTGCCTACCTCGTGCCCGTCCTCCTTTCCGGTCGCAGGGCGCTTGTCAGCACCGCGACCAAGAGTCTTCAGGACCAGCTCTTCCTGCGCGATCTGCCCCGCTTGCGCTGCGTGCTGCAGATGCCGGCTCGATTGGCCCTGCTCAAGGGCCGGGCCAGCTATCTCTGCCTGCACCGCCTGGATCAGGCCCGTCAAGCAGTCGATGGGCGCGACCGCTGGGTGGCCCGAGCGCTTTCCCGAGTGGAGACCTGGGCCCTGCACACCCGCACCGGTGATATCGCAGAGATCGAGGGGCTTGACGAACGGTCTGCCGTGCTGCCCCTCGTGACGTCCACCCGTGAGAACTGCCTGGGCAGTGATTGTCCCCAGTGGTCAGCTTGCCACGTCGTGCGGGCGCGTCGCGAGGCGATGGCCGCTGACATCGTCGTGGTCAACCATCATCTGTTCTTTGCCGACATTGCGCTGCGGGAGACCGAGGTGGCCGAACTGCTGCCGACGGTCGATGTCGCGGTCTTCGACGAGGCTCACCAGCTGATGGAGGTCGGTTTGCAGTTCCTGGGCACAGGCCTGGGCAGCGGGCAGATCATCGATCTCGCACGCGATCTTCTCGCGGCGGGCCTGAAGCATGCAAGGGGATTGCGTGCCTGGCAGGAAATCGCGGCCGCAGTGGAATCGAGCGCGCGAAATCTGCGTCTCGTGGCCACGAGCGGCCGCGGCGATGTCCGGGCGGCGCTGAAACTGGATTGGGCAACCGCAACAGCCCATGGCGGATGGCCCGAGGCCCTGAGAACCTTGCAAGATCGTCTGGAGCAGGCCTGTGAAGCTGCGGTGGCGGTAGAAGGTACGGCGCCCGACTGGAAGCGGTTGGCGCAGCGCTGCGCCGAGCTTGCCGAGAGGGCTCGGCGCTTTTGCGAACCAGCCGACGTGTCGCGCGTGCGGTGGGTCGATCTCTCACCCCAGGGCGTGCGGTTGGCGGAGTCGCCGCTGGACATCCGCGACGCGCTCACCGCCCAGAGGCGGTCTGCGCGGCGATCCTGGATCTTCACCTCCGCCACGCTGGGCAGCGATGAGCAACTGTCCTGGTTCACGGCGGGCACCGGTCTGGAGGACGCGCGCATCCTGCAGGCGGGCAGCCCGTTTGACTACCCACGGCAGGCCCGGATCTGGGTGCCCCAGGACATGCCCTTGCCTCAGGATGGCGGTCACTCCTGTGCCGTGGGCCGTCTGGCTGCCCGGTGTGCAGCGGTCCTGTCGGGCCGCACCTTTGTCCTGACCACCACCTTGAAGGCAATTCCTCTGGTGGCGCAGGCCATCCGCAACGCTTCTCAGGCGCTGCCTCATCCGCTGGAGGTGCTGGTGCAGGGGGAAGAGCCCCGCAGGTCATTGCTGCAGCGCTTTGGTGACGGCGCGGGCAAGCTGCTGGTGGGTTCGCAGAGCTTCTGGGAGGGGATCGACGTACCGGGGGATGCCCTCCAGTGCGTGCTGATCGACAAATTGCCGTTTCCGCCGCCGCACGATCCGCTCGTCAAGGCCCGCAGCCAGTCCATCGAACTGCGCGGCGGGAGCGCCTTTGAAGACCATTTCCTGGCTGAAGCCGCCGTGTCGTTGAAGCAGGGCGCGGGCCGACTCATCCGCACCGAGCATGACCGCGGCCTGCTGGTGGTCTGCGACCCCAGAATGGGCCGGATGGGCTATGGCAAGACCCTGTTCAGGGCCCTGCCTCCCATGACGCGCCTGGACACTGAGGTGCAGGCGCTGGCATGGCTCGCAGAAGTCGTCGGTGCGAACCCTGAGGGCTGAAAGTGGGCCGGCGGCTCTGCCTCGGGGCCTGTGTCACCAGAAGCGCCACCAGGCCTTGGTGTTCATCTGCTGACCTTCGGCAGTCAGGAAGCGCGAATGGGGGAAGCTCCTTCGCAACACACGCTGGGCATCCTGGCTGAGATCGATCAGGCCCAGGCGCTCGTAGCCTGTGACCAGGATGGCAAGGGCTTCTTCGGTGGCCGGCGCGCGGTCGAAGTCTGTCACGGCCTGCTTGGCGCGGTTGACGGCCGCCAGGTAGGCACCCCGGCGCAGGTAGTACCGTGCCACATGCACCTCATACGCGGCCAGGGCATTGACGATGAAGTCCATGCGCACGCGCGCATCGGCTGCGTACTTCGATTCCGGAAACTGCTGCACGAGTTGCGAGAACGCCTGGAAGGCTTCGCGCGAAGCTTTCTGGTCCCTTTCAGACACCTCTTGCCCCGCCAGAACCCCGAAGAAACCCAAGTTGTCATTGAAGTTGACAAGACCACGCAGGTACAGCGCGTAATCGTAGGCCGGGCTGGACGGATGCAGTTTTGTGAATCGATCCACCGTCGCCAACGCGGCCGCGCGCTCTCCCGAGCGCCACTGAGCGTACGCAAGATCCAGCAGCGCTTGCTGACCCATCAGGGTGCCCGATGCGCGTGCCTCCAGCCTCTCCAGACTCTTGATCGCACGGTCGAAGCTTCCGCTGGCCATGTCATCGCGAGCCTCTGCATACAATTTGTCGAGGTTTTCGCCGCGGGGCTCTTCTTTGCCGCCGAACATGCCGCAGCCCGCGAGGCTGAATGCAGCGGTGAGTGTCAGGGCGCCGAGGCGCAGGGCTCTCAAGAGTTTCATGCCTCGGATGTCGGCGTCAGGCGCCGCCTGGGTTGGTTCACTTCAAATTATAGAGAGCGGCTCCCGGAGCCCATGATCGAGTTCGAAGACGAAGAAGGCACGCATGACGCAGACCTCCCGCAGCGGCTGGCTGCTGCCGAGCAGGAGGTGCGGGCGTCAGTGATCCGGGATGTCTGGCATGGCTGGCGGCTGGACAAGGTGCTCGTGGCTCTGGCGCCGGAGTTCTCCCGCAGCCACCTCCAGGGCCTGATCGATCAGGGGCTGGTGGTGCTTGACGGGGTGGCCGTCGGCGCCGCCTCGCGCAAGGTCAGGGCGGGCCAGTCTTTGCAGGTCGAGTTGCGGCCGACGGCCGAAAGCCTGGCATTCCGCCCGGAAAGCCTCCAGCTCGAGGTGGTGTTCGAGGACGCGCAAGTCCTGGTGCTGGACAAACCGGTCGGTCTGGTGGTGCACCCGGCGCCTGGACACTGGTCGGGCACCTTGCTCAACGGATTGCTGGCGCATCACCCGGCCTCGGTGCAGCTGCCGCGTGCGGGCATCGTGCATCGTCTGGACAAGGACACTTCAGGGTTGATGATGGTGGGCAAGACACTTCAGGCCGTCACCGGGCTGACCCGTGCCATCGCCAGCAGGCAGGTGCAGCGCCAGTACACGGCGCTGGTGCATGGCGTGATGTCCCCCGGGGTCCGGACGGTACAGGCTCCGATCGGCCGCGACCCGGCCTCTCGGGTGCGCATGGCGGTTCACCCCACGGGCCGCCCGGCGCGCACTGATGTCCAGGTGCTGGCCAGTGCCCAAGGCATCACCGCGGTGCGCTGCCGGCTGCATACCGGCCGCACCCATCAGATCCGGGTGCACCTGTCGCACCTGGGCCATCCCTTGGTGGGCGATCGCCTCTACGGCGGGGCGGATGCGCTGGGCTTGCAGCGCCAGGCCCTGCACGCCTGCAGGCTCGCTTTCGAACACCCGGTTGACGGCCGTGCATTGGAGTTCACTCGAACACCGCCTGAGGACTTCATGCAAGCCTGGCGTACTTGGGCTCCCCGCGATCTCCATCCCGTTTGACGCTGAGGCGCTGCACGGACAGCCCGACACCCTTGGGGCAGGGACCGGGCCGCGACGCATGCGCCTTCGCTGCCCACTGCAAGGCCATCAACACCTGCGCGATGAAGGAGGTCTTGTGTGCTCTACACTCGTCCCCACATTCAGGAGCGTAGGCAGGAAGATTCTTTCTTTTTCCGCACGGTCTGTCATGAAGGAGCAGCGGTGAACAATCAGTGGTTCTCCAAAGTCGCTGTATGGCTGGTGATCGCCTTGGTGCTGTTCACCGTGTTCAAACAGTTCGACCGGGGGGCGATGCAGGGTAACCAGATGGGTTACTCCGAGTTTCTGGACGAAGTGCAGGCCAAGCGCATCAAGTTTGCCGTGCTGGAGGAAAAGCCCGGTGGCGGCACGGAGATCGTGGCCACCACCGTTGACGACAAGCGGCTGCGGGCGACCGCCACCTACCTTGACCGGGGTTTGGTGGGTGATCTGCGCGCCAACGGCGTGAAGTTCGACGTCAAGTCCCGGGAGGAGCCATCGCTGCTCATGAGCATCCTGGTGAGTTGGGGCCCCATGCTGCTGTTGATTGGCGTGTGGATCTACTTCATGCGCCAGATGCAGGGTGGCGGCAAGGGCGGGGCGTTCAGCTTCGGCAAGAGCAAGGCCCGCATGCTTGACGAGGCCAACAACTCCACCACCTTTGCGGACGTCGCGGGCTGCGATGAAGCCAAGGAGGAAGTCAAGGAACTGGTCGATTTCCTGAAGGATCCGCAGAAGTTCCAGAAGCTCGGGGGACGCATCCCTCGCGGGGTCTTGCTGGTGGGTCCTCCCGGAACGGGCAAGACCTTGCTGGCCAAGGCCATTGCGGGTGAAGCCAAGGTGCCGTTTTTCAGTATCTCGGGCTCTGACTTCGTCGAGATGTTCGTCGGCGTGGGCGCTGCGCGCGTGCGCGACATGTTCGAGCAGGCCAAGAAGAGTGCGCCTTGCATCATCTTCGTCGACGAGATCGACGCGGTGGGGCGCCATCGCGGAGCGGGCCTGGGCGGCGGCAATGACGAACGCGAACAGACGCTCAACCAGATGTTGGTCGAGATGGACGGGTTCGAGACGAATCTGGGCGTGATCGTCATGGCGGCGACCAACCGGCCGGACATCCTGGACCCTGCCTTGCTGCGTCCCGGGCGATTCGACAGGCAGGTCTACGTCACGCTGCCTGACGTGCGGGGCCGTGAGCAGATCCTGAACGTCCACATGCGCAAGGTGCCGGTCGGTCAGGACATCCGGGCCGATATTCTGGCCCGCGGTACGCCAGGGTTCTCAGGCGCCGATCTGGCCAATCTGGTCAATGAAGCCGCCTTGTTTGCCGCGCGTCGCAGCGCGCGCGTCGTGGAGATGGTCGACTTCGAGAAGGCCAAGGACAAGATCATGATGGGCCCCGAGCGGAAGTCCATGGTCATGCCCGAGGAAGAGCGGCGCAACACGGCCTACCACGAGGCGGGTCATGCTCTGGTGGCGCGGCTGATGCCCAAGACCGACCCGGTGCACAAGGTGACGGTGATTCCTCGGGGCCGTGCCCTGGGTGTCACCATGCAGTTGCCCGAAGGCGATCGCTACAGCATGGACAAGGAGCGCATGCTGTCCACCATCTCGGTGCTGTTCGGCGGCCGCATCGCGGAGGAGGTCTTCATGAACCAGATGACCACCGGCGCCAGCAACGACTTCGAACGGGCCACGCAGATTGCACGCGACATGGTCACACGGTACGGCATGACCGATGAGCTCGGCCCGATGGTCTATGCCGAAAACGAGGGCGAGGTGTTCCTGGGCCGATCGGTGACCAAGCAGGTCAATGTGTCGGAGCAGACCATGCAGAAGGTCGACCGCGAGATCCGCAAGATCATCGACGAGCAGTACACGATCGCGCGTTCCCTGATCGAAGGCCACAAGGACAAGATGCACACCATGGCCAAGGCGCTGCTCGAGTGGGAAACCATCGACAGCGAACAGATCGATGACATCATGGCCGGCAAGCCGC
>JBMLPD010000038.1:0-2226 GCA_049242285.1 Rubrivivax sp. | reverse complement strand
ATGATGAGCAGGCGCTGATCGCCACCACCGACTTCTTCATGCCCATCGTGGACGACCCGCTGGACTTCGGCCGCATCGCCGCCACCAACGCCATCAGCGACGTCTACGCCATGGGCGGGCGCCCCATCCTGGCCCTGGCCCTGGTGGGCATGCCCATCAACGTGCTGTCCACCGCCACCATCGGCCGCATCCTGGAAGGCGGCGCCTCGGTGTGCCGGGCCGCGGGCATTCCGATTGCCGGCGGCCACACCATCGATTCGGTGGAAGCCATCTACGGCCTGGTGGCCCTGGGCCTGGTGCACCCTGACCACGTCAAGCGCAACGCCGACGCGAAGCCCGGCGACGTGCTGGTGCTGGGCAAGCCCCTGGGCGTGGGCGTGATGAGCGCGGCGCTGAAGAAGGGCGAACTTGGCGAGGCCGGTTACGCCCGGATGATCGCCAGCACCACCCAGCTCAACACGCCGGGACCCGAACTCGCGGCCCTGCCCGGCGTGCATGCGCTGACCGACGTCACCGGCTTCGGCCTGGCCGGCCACGCGCTGGAGATGGCGCGCGGCGCCGGGTGCGAGGTGCAGATCGACTGGGCCAGCGTGCCGCTGCTCGATGGCGTGCGCCAGTTGGCCGGTCAGGGCTTCGTCACCGGGGCCTCCGGACGCAACTGGGCCGGCTACGGCCACGACGTCACGCTGCCCGCCGGCTTCGCCTCCGAAGACCAGGCCCTGCTGACCGACCCGCAGACCAGCGGTGGCCTGCTGGCGGCCTGCGAGCCCGGCGCCGTGGACGCCGTGCTGGCCACCTTCAGCCGTCACGGCTTCGGTGCCGCTGCCGTGGTGGGGCGCTGCGTGGCGTCCAGCGGCAAGCCCCGGCTCACGGTGGCCTGAATCTGTCGTACCCTTCACCCCTTCACCCCTTCACCCCGTCACATGCCCGCACGCCCACTGCCATGAAGCACCTCACCCGCCGTCTGCTGATCACCGCCACCGCCCTGCTGAGCCTGGGCGCCTCTGCGCTGGCGCAAGCGCTGGAAATCAAGCCCTTCACCGCCGAGGCCCTGGCCGCCGCGCAGGCCGCGGGCCAGCCCGTGGCCGTGCACTTCCATGCCGAGTGGTGCACCACCTGCAAGCAGCAGGAGAAGGTGCTGGCCCAGCTCAAGGCCGAATCCGGACTGGACCTCACCCTGCTGGTGGCCGACTACGACAAGGAAAAGGACCTGCGCCGCGCACTGAAGGTGCGCAGCCAGTCCACCCTGGTGGTCTTCCGCGGCAAGGAAGAAAAGGCGCGCCTGGGCGGCGACACCGAACCCGCGAAGTTCCGCGCCGCCTTCAAGGCCGCGCTCTGAGCGCCCGCACGGGACCGCCGTGGCCGTCACCCTTGCCGAAGTCGGCCTGAGCCTGGCCGCCGGCAGCCTCACCACGCTGAGCCCCTGCGTGTTTCCGCTGCTGCCGCTGGTGCTGGGCGGGGCGCTGCAGAACCACCGCCTGGCCCCGGTGGCGCTGGGCCTGGGCATGGCGCTGTCCTTCGGGGTCATCGGCGTGCTGCTGGGCACGGTGGGCCAGGCCGTGGGGCTGGACGGCGACGTGGTGCGCGTGGCCGGGGGCTGGCTGCTCATCGCCTTCGCCCTGGTGATGCTGGTGCCGGCCTGGAACGAGCGCTTCACGCAGTGGATGACGCCCCTGGCCAGTGGGGCGCAGGCGGCCTCTTCGCGCCTGTCGGGCGGCTCGCTCGGCAGCGCGCTGTTGCTGGGGGCCGTGCTGGGCCTGGTGTGGAGCCCCTGTTCCGGCCCGCTGCTGGCCTCGGCGCTGACCCTGGTGGCCAGCGAGGGCGGCGCCGTGCGCGGCGGGGTGATCCTGGGCCTGTTCGGGTTGGGCGCAGCCGTGCCGCTGGTGGCCGTGGCCTATGCCTCGCGCGCCGGTTTCACGCGCGCCCGCGGCTGGGTGCTGGCGCGCATCCACCGCATCAAGAACGTGTTTGCCGTGCTGCTGGGGGCCATGGGCGTGGCCATTCTGACGGGGGCCGACAAATGGCTGGAAGCCCGTGTGAACGCCCTGCTGCCGGAAGGCTGGTTGCGCCTGACGGTCCTGTTCTGAGCCAGGCAAGGCTCGGACGCCGGCCCCCTGCCGGCACCTCGCGGCGTCGCAAGAAACGTGGTGCGGCCCGGCGTCTTCCTGTGACCCTGAAAACGGCAGTTGACCGCTTGTCATCTTGCCGCACACCGCGTGGACTCGG
>JBMLPD010000037.1:0-7722 GCA_049242285.1 Rubrivivax sp. | reverse complement strand
GTGCTGGCAAGTGCATGGCGCTGTCACCCCAGAGGTGAGGCTGCGAAAACAACGCCAGGACCGAGTCCACGCGGTGTGCGGCAAGATTGCAAGCGGTCAACTGCCGTTTTCAGGATCATGGACCTGGGTCGCCGCTGAGGCATGGGGTCATCACGGGCTCAACGACCGTTGGTGGCAGCAATGCTTCAGGGCTTCATGCACGCAGTCCTTGGGGCGGTTCATGGCCCGCACGGATTCACCCCACCCACATGCCTGGCCGCCGACCTGCAGCGTCGCTGCACCCAAGCCTTCGACCCATGAGGTTGCAGTGAGCCCCCACAGTGGAAGCACCTTCTCCGTTCTGATGCGATGCACATGGTCATCTTTGAAATCGCAGGTCCCGAGCGTACGGGGCGATGCTCAGGGCCTGGCAGATGCCGCTGATCACAGCGGAAGAACGGGCCGCTGCGGCGGCGAGAGGCCGAACCCTGAGCGCTTGGCCGGGTAGATGGTGCAGCCTTTCCACTGTGCCGTGCAACATTCATCCCGGCACACAAACTCCAGACCTGCGACCTGACCGACCACCAACGACAGCGGCTGACGCCTTTGCGTCATCTGCGGCCCAGGCTCGCTGTGCGTCCGCCTGATGGTCATCCCGCAGCACTTGCAGCAACGCCGCCAGCCACACTTGGGAAGGCCGCTCAGCTGGCTCAGGAAGACCGGCTTGCCGAAGTGAAGCGCATCGATTGGCGGCAGGCCGCAGCCCTCGGTCAGGCTCGGGAACACGAAGCCGGCGCAGCGGGCGCAGGACCAGGCCTTCTGCGCGTCGTCGCACGGCGGGCCCGCCAGAACGAACATCATCTGCGGCCACTCAGCCGCCAGGCCCCGCAGTGCCTGCGGGTTCTTCGACGGCGACATGATGCGGCTGAGGCGGAACAAGAACGGCCGCCCTGGCTCGCGGTTGCAGCCCGCACGCGGCTGCTGCGGCGCACCGGCGAAGCTGCGCGCGCCCTTGTGGATGACCGTGGTCTGCCCAGTCCATCCGAGGTGGCGGCACACGTCGGCCGCAGTGCGCGCGACCAAGCGTCGGCCGATCTGCCAGGAAGACTCCCCGAGCCCGTCGTGCAATGCACCGATGTTGCCCAGGCTGATGCCGACGGGGCGCTCCTTCATCTGCGCGCAGTGCAGGCGCCGCCGCGTGGCTCTCTGGCCGCGCTCAGCGCGGCGGATCGGCGAGCGAGAAGTCGTCGTGCACCGAAGACAGCTGCGGGTTGTAGAAGGGATCGGTGGCGATCCACGGCCCCCAACGCTGCCGCATCACTGCGGCCTCCGCGCGGTAGCGGGCCTTCTTGGCCGGGTCGTGGTCGCGGCCGCGGCTTACCGACTCAAAGTGCAGCATCTCGGCGTGCGGTGTCCACAGGTTGCGCAGACCGGCGGCGGCCAGCTTCAGGCAGAAGTCGATGTCGTTGAAGGCCACAGCCAGGCCCTCGTCCATGCCGCCGACGCGCTGCCAGTGCGCCCGCTGCACCACGAGGCAGGCAGCCGTCACGGCCCGGTAGCCCTGCAGGCGCAGCGTGCGCGCGCCCGGACCGCCATTGCCGCGGGGCAGGCCGCGCAGCGCGTGCGCAGCCACCTCGCCGATACCCAGCAGCACGCCGCCGTGCTGCAGCGTGCCGTCCTCGTACCACAGGCGAGCACCCACGGCCCCGACGCCGGGCTGCAGAGCCAGCGACACCATTTCCTCCAGCCAGCCCGGTGTCAGCAGCTCGACATCGTTGTTCACCAGCGCGATCAGGTCGCCCGTCATCTGGGCCACGGCGGCGTTGTTGAGCGCCGCGAAGTTGAACGGTCTGTCGTCTCTCAGCACGCGCAGGTGGCCGGCACGCTCTGCTGCGGCCATCCAGCGCAGGCAGGCCGTGTCGTCGGAACCGTTGTCGACGACCGTGATGTCGTAGCGCGGCCAGGTTGTGAGCTTGCGGATGCTTTCGACGGCCCTCTGCAGCAGCTCCAGCCCGTTGCGCGTGGGGATCACGATGCTGACCAGCGGTGCTGGCGCGGGCACCGCGAAGCGCACGCGCACGAGGCCGGCGCGGGCCGCCGGCGGGTCGGCGTCGGGCTCTGCGCAGCCGGCCACGCCGGCCCGCAGCAACGCGCGCTGCACGGCACGCGAGGCGGCCAGCGCGTCGCACTGCAGCGCGCGCCGGTGAGCCAGCACGCCGGGCACGTGGTGCACGAGATCGGCGGTCAGACCCTGCGTTCCGCGCAGCAGGAGATCGTGTCGCTCAGCGCCAGGCTCCAGCGGCGCGGTGCCCAGGCGTTCGCGCAGCGCGCTCGTGCGCCAAAGGGCAGGGGCGCCGAGGCTGTCCATTGCCCACAGCGAGTCGGCGTCGAAGTCGGGCTTGAACCACGGGTCGATGCGCTCGCCACGCGCGTCGAGACTGTCCTCGTCGCCGTAAACCAACACCGTGTCTTTGCGCACGGCGGCCTGCAGCGCCAGCAGAGCGTGCGGTGCCCAGCGCTCGTGCGCGTCGAGCACCGCGCACCAGGGCTGCGCCGTGGCCGCAAGCAAGGTGCGCAAAGCCGTCGCGGCATCCGGCTGTGTATCAGGGTGCAGGTGGACCCGGGCATCCGCCCGGGCCTCAGCCTGCCAGGGCTCGGCTGCGGCCCCGCTGTTGGCACCGGTCAGCGCCACCAGCAGGCGCCAGTGCCTCAGAGTCTGCGCACGCAGACTGGCAAGCTGGGCGGCGTCCGGCGGGGTCGAGGCCACGAGCAGCAAGGCGGTGTCGAGCTCGAGCTCGCGCTGCGCAACGGCCTGTTCCCAAGCCTGCCGCCGTGTGGGCGTGGGCCCGTCGTGTCGCGCACACCACTGGGCGTAGGGCGGCTGCCGCGCCAGGTGCCGTCGCCGCAGCCGGCGCCGGTTCCACAGCGCGAGCCGGCGCTTGAGCGGGGCGGTCCAGGCAGGCATTGAATTTGCACTCTATCAGCGGGACCTGACAGCTACCCCACCGTGCGGATGCGTGTTCATCATCGGCAACTGTTCGGGCTGCAGGGTTGAGAGAAACGGGCCCGTGCGTAGACCGAAAGCCAACCCACGAGCTGTTGACTCAAAGGCCTGTCAGGTTGGGCGCAACGGCCGCGGAACTGTCCGGCGGCGAGGCTGTGGACAAGTGGACGGTCCGGGCTCGGTCCTCGTCCGGACCGGCCCGCTTGCCCACAGCCTGCCAGCACCAAGAGATCAAGGGTCAAAGACCTTGGACTCAAAGTTTCAAGGCAGCACTGCGCGCACGTTCGAAGGCTTGCCTGGTTTGAAGCATGTAGACGGCCGGGCCGTCCGGCGTGGTGACGACCCGCTCACGTACAAAGCCCGCCTTCTCGTAGCAGCGGATGGCTCGATGATTGTTTGGAGCCGGGTCAGTTTGAATCTTGGTGACCTGACGGTCCTCGAACAGGCGCTCGACCAAGGCTCGGACAAGCTTGGTTCCAAGACCCTGGCTCAAATGCATCGGGTTGGCCAGGGACTGGTCGATTCCTCGGACACCTGGATCGGTTTCGTCTTCCCACCATCCGTCGCCGCAACCCAGGGCGGTGTATGACTGCGCGAAGCCGATCGGCTCTGATGCCTGCATGGCGACGTACATGATGACGGGCGCTTCACCCAGAACTCGTGGGCGATAGTGCTCGATTACCTCTTCGAGAGAGGGTCGCTCTTCCTCTCCGCCCCACCATTCGATGATGTGCGGCCGGTTGAGCCACTCATGAAGCATGGGCAGATCATGCTCGGTCATGAGCCGCAGCGTCACGGGTTCTGCGCTTGAGAGCATGATGCGCCTTTTCTGTGCTGCATATTGATCCGGCATCAACAAACTTGAATCAAACCGCATAGCGAACGGGGCCATGTTCGAAGTGCTTGCGAATGCGTTCAGGCTGACATTGAACGCTTCGCCGGTGGCGTGCAGCAGCCTTGACCCCTTGCAGCTTGGTGCGCGCTGGGGCCTGCGTGGTGACAGTGGAGATCACCGACAGGCCATGGCGCTTGTTGTTGGCCCCCATGACCGGTGTCTGGCCTTTGGGCGCGAAGCCACGACCACGAACGTCGTCGCTGCGCAGCCCGCTGTCGTCGCCCCAGTGAATCTCGGCGTCCTCGGCCTGGGCCCGTGCGGCGATGGCCGGGCAGTCCTCATCAAGCCACTTGCGCACCGCAGCGGGCGACTGCTCGCAGGCTTTTTTCATCGGCTTTTGCGGCGTGAAGCCCCAACGCGCCAGATACAACCCCATCGTGCGTACCGCCATGCGAATGCCAAATGGCCGCTCGATGACTGGGGCCACCGCAGCGCGAGTCCACAGCGCGCAGGGCATCTTCAGCTGGTCCGGCGTCTTGTCGGTGATCAGCCTGCGCACCAAAGCCTCCTGCTGCGCACTCAGCAGCCGGCCATCGCCCGTCCGGCGTGCGCTGGGCGCATCGCGCAAGGCCTTGGCTCCTGCCGCTTCGTGACGCTTGCAGATATTGAACACGCCGGTGCCGCTCCATCCAGTCTGCTGCGCAATGGCGTCGCACGTCAGTCCCGCCTTGCGAAGCCGGATGACCTGCACGCGCCCTTCATGCCGCGCATCGCGCGACAACGATCTCATGTCGGTTGCTTCCATCACCACAAGACAGTGTCGCAATCGAAAAGTGCAAGTTCAATACTTCTGGATCAACAAGAGGCATCACCCGCCTCGCAGGTGCGGGTGCTGAATGGTGCAAGCAAGTGCAGTGCGGTGCCGTAAACATGGATGTGGAACGTGGACTCCGTACCGACAACTGCAGTTGAGTGAATGGCGGCGGAATCCAGAACCAGTGTGACCCCAGGTCCGACAACCGCGTCGCGGGCAACCTGCATCCGCCGATCGTCGCCGCGCGAGTACACAAGATTCCGTTCGTTGCCGGCAATGCCAACGATGACGGCCCAGGTTCCATGCTCGTGGGGCGGACTATTCGAGCTGATTCCATCGGAGACGAGGTAGCAGGCTGGTCCGACGTCTGGAACGTGTAGAGGGTGCAGCAGTTCCTCTGAGTCCGAGGCCTTCTTGTAGGACGCAAGATCATGCCGCCGAGTCCAGGCAAGCAGCTCCACTGCAAGCCCGGCAAGGTACGTCGCCTCCTGGCCTGATTCGAGGGCGGGCGACTTGTGCAACAGCAGGGCTTGGAGCTCTTCGCGTGCCAACGCGTTCATTTCGTGAGGCCTAACGAATGAAAGGAACTTCCCCGTCCCGAGTCAGCCGCAAAGCGGCAACCGGCCACAAAGTGCCACGATGGGAAGTGCGAACTCTCATCAACTCACTCGGAAGGGGAAATCCATGGCTATCGTATTCGTCGGCATCGATCTCGCCAAGAACGTGTTTGCGGTGCACGGGGTTAACCCGGCTGGCAAGCCCGAACGGGTCCGCCCGAGCGTGCCGCGCGCCAAGCTGCACGAGATGATCGCCGCGCTGCCGCCGTGCACCATCGGCATGGAGGCTTGTTCGGGTGCTCATCACTGGGCCCGGTTGTTCCAGGCGAACTGCGGCCGGGCCGGAATGAAACGGAGTCCGGGCGATGGGCGCTGTCGCAGTGCTGGTTGAGCCTCAGGTCAATGTGGAAGTCTTCCATGATCCGGGGCGTTGCCCCACATCATGAAAGTGAGTCCGATTCATTACCCAGTGCACTTCTTCGCCGGAGCCTGGTGGACCTGACAGCCGATGAAATCGGGATCGCGACCACGAAGACAGCGAGAAGAAGCAGGACTCCAAGGAGTTCGCTGTATGACAGGCCATTCATCATCTTTTGCAGCAATTGTCTGCGCCCCCGCACAGCCGTGTGGAGCATCGAAGACCCCAGTGCCGCGCAACCTGCGCTGAAGACGACGAGGACCCAGTCGGGTGACATGGGTGGAGACAAGAAGAGCGCAAGACCGAGACAAACGAACAGGCCGCCGTAGATGAAGATGCAGACCCTGAAGACGATGGGGTCTCGAAGGTACCTGCGAAGACGTTCCGTGATCGATGCCATGGTTCAGTCCAACCTTGTACGGGGGTGCCAAGTGCATTGACTGTATGCGGCCAAAAGCGATCGCGTCCCCTGGAGTGGTGTAAATCCTGAGCCCGGAGAAGGCTGATGTGCGCGTTGCTCGGGCTTCAGCACTGGAAGGCCGGGACCCAAGTCGTGACCTGCCCTCGCGTGACCTGCCCTCAGCCGTCAGACGCGGTCAGCTTGACCGGCCCTGTCGTGCCCGCCAGTGGTGCGCCGATGCCACCTCGCGAGGAGATCAATGCCCGGGCTGATGCACTTCGGCGATGGCCCGCCCCAGCAGGGGCGCGGCCGAGACCACCTGCAGCCGCGAGGCAAACGCGGCCGAGTTCGGCATCCGGAACGCTGGCACGCTGTCGCTCACCACCAGGCCGGCCAGGTGAGAGGCCGTCAGCGCCCGGTCGGCATCGTCGATGAACAGGCCGTGGGCGGCAAAGCCGTGCACGGCGGCGGCGCCGGCATGGTGCAGCGCTGCAGCCGCGTGCACCAGCGTGCCGCCAGAGGCCACGATGTCATCCAGCAACAGCACGGTCGCGCCGTCCACGTTGCCCGCTACCAGTTGGCCGCTGGTCACCAGCCCGCCCACGCGTCGCTTGTCCACCATGGCAAAGCCCACCGCGTGCTGCCAGCGGGCCTGCAGGTGCTCGCGCCAGCGCAAGGCGCGCTTCACGCCGCCGGGGTCGGGCGCGGCCACCACCACTGGGGTACCCACGTCCATCAGCGCGTCCGCAGGCACGTCGAACACCGGCCAGGCGTCCAGGGTCAGCATGTGGCAGCGGAACGCGTTCTGCACTGCCGCGCTCTGGTGCGGCTCCAGCACGATCACCTGGTCAACCCCCGCGGCTTCCAGCCAGCGTGCCACGGCCTGTGTGGCCAGGGGGTCGAAGGGCTGGGTGCGCACGTCCTCGCGGGCGTAGGCCAGGTAGGGCAGCACCGCAGTCACACGGTACGCGCCATGGTCGCGCAGGGTGCCCAGCATGAACAGCAGGCGCACCAGCTTGTCCTGCGGGCTGTACTCGTCGTCACCGTGCAGCGCGGCCAGCACGAAGACATCGCAACCGCGCGGGTCTTGCAGCGGACGCCACTTCTGTTCGCCGTCGTGGAACGGCCGGTGCTCCACCGGTGCCAAGGGCTCGCCCAGGGCTTTGGCCACGCCTTGCGCCAGCGCCGACGCCCCGTCCAGAGAGATCAGCATCATCGCGCGGCCCGGGCCTGCAGCAAGCCCTTGGGTTGCGACTGATGAACCAGGCAGGGCAGGAGCGGGAACTGCAGCATGTTCGAGCGGATGAAGAGACCAGGGCGCAACCTTAGGCCTGCCACCGCTGGAGGGCTTGCGCGCACGCAAGCCCACAGCGGCCCTTGCCCCGCAGCATCACGCCTGCCCCGGCAGATGGCGTGCCGGACCCTTGACCCCCCCTTTGACCGAAAGACGGAGAACCTCATGAACGAACTGCGACTTCTGGATCCCTTCTCGATGGATCCCCTGGAAGACACCTTCCGCAGCATGCTGCGCCCCTGGCGCTTCGAGCAGGTGGACACGCCGCCGCGCATCCGCCTGGACGTGGCCGAGCAGAACGGCAGCTACGCCGTGCGCGCCGAGATCCCCGGCGCGCGCAAGGACGACATCGACGTGCGCATCGAGGGCAACCTCGTGACGATCAGCGCCGAGATGAAGAAGGAATGGGACGACCGCAAGG
>JBMLPD010000036.1:0-1199 GCA_049242285.1 Rubrivivax sp. | reverse complement strand
TGTATTGACCCAGCAGAACCTGCTCAGGTCAGGCCGCTAATGCAAAAGCCTCAGCGGGAGTTCTCATGTTCAGCGCCTGGTGGGGGCGCCGGTGGTTGTAGAAGTAGATCCAGTCGCCGATCAGGCGGCTGGCGTGTTGCAGGGACTCAAAGCGGTGACGGTGCACACACTGTTCCTTGAGCGTGCGGATGACCCGCTCGACCAAGCCGTTCTGCTCCGGGCTATGCGGCGTAATGAACTCCTGGCGCAGCCCGTAGCTCCTGACCAGTGCCGTGAAGCTGCGACTGGTGAACACCAGGCCGTTATCCGAGCGCAGCAGGAATGGCTCGGGGACTCGGCCCAGCGTGCCGAAGCGGGCGATCAGGGCTTGCTCCAACGCCGACTCGGCCGTCTTGGACTTTCCGCTGCGTGACAGATGCCAGCCCAGCAGCTCGCGGCTGTGGCAGTCGATCACCAGTGCCAGCGTCGTCCAGCCATCGCGCCCGGCCCACACCCGGCACATATCCGTAGCCCAGCGCTCGTTGGGCGCCTTGGCCACCGAGGGCAGCGCCTGGATCCGCGGCCTGAAGCCCACTGGGCGCTTGCGCACCTGCCAGCCCCGGAGCTGGAAGACGCGCTGCACCGTGTTCTTGTTGAAGCCCAGCAGGTGCGCCACGGTCCGGTACCCGAAGGATGGGTTCTCCTCGATCATGGCCTTGATCGGGGCCACGAAGCGCTCCTGCACCGACGGGGCCGCCTTGACGGGCCGGTAGTAAACCGTGCGCCTGGGCACCTCGAACCACCGGCACAGCTTGCTGATCGAGACGGTGATGCCGTCGGCTTGCAGTCCCTGGCGGATCGTCTCGATCACTTCTCGTCCTCGCCCAACAGGGACTGCAATTTTTTTCTGGCACGCAGCTCCAGCATCGCTTCGCCGTAGGCTTCCTGCAGCTCCTTCAGCTGGCGCTCGTACTGCTCCCGCACATCCTGCGGATTGGCCTTCAGGGCGTTCTCCATGCCGCGGCGGCCATCTTCCATCCAGCTTTCAATCTCCGACGGCGGCAGGTCATAGGTCCTGCTGGCCTCCGATACGCTGGTCTTTCCCTGGATGATCTCCAGAACCAGTGCCGTCTTGCGCTTGGCTGTCCAGCGCTTGATTTCTTCGTCCATCAACGTACTCATGGTGCTTTCCTCTCGACGGTAACACCTGAGCAGGTTTT
>JBMLPD010000035.1:0-14395 GCA_049242285.1 Rubrivivax sp. | reverse complement strand
GTGCGGCGGCCGGTCCAGGCACGAGGCCAGGGCGAGCGCCGGGCACAGCGCCGGGGCGTGCGCCAGAAAGAGCGCCGGGCACGGTTTCAGGAAGGGCTTGGGAGACGGGGGCGGAGGGCGACGTGGCCGCTGCGCCCTGTCCTGCCCAGCGCGCCACGATGTCCAGGAAGCGCTTGGGCTCCACGGGCTTGGAGACGAAGTCGTTCATGCCGGCGGCCAGGCAGGCGCGTCGGTCCTGCGCGCTGGCATTGGCGGTCATGGCGATGATGGGCAGGCCCTTCAAGCGCTGCTGCGCGCGTATCCTGCGGGTGGCCTCCAGGCCGTCCATCACGGGCATCTGGATGTCCATGAGCACGCAGTCCACCTCCAGAGACTGCAGCAGGTCCAGCGCCTGCTGGCCGTCGCCGACCAGTTCCACCTTTGCGCCAGTGGCCTGCAGCAGCTCACGGGCCACGGTCTGGTTGACGGCGTTGTCGTCGACCACCAGGACGCGCAAGTCCTTCAGCTTCGGCCCCCAGCGCAGGTCCAGGGGCCCGAAGTCGGAGTCGGGTGCCTTGGCCTGTGGCATCTGTCCGGCGGGCAGGCGCAGCTTGCACCAGAAGGTGCTGCCCACCCCGGCCTTGCTGTCCACGCCCACCCGGCCCCCCATGAGCTTGGCCAGTTCGCGGCAGATGGCCAGTCCCAGGCCCGTGCCGCCGAACTGTCGGGTCGTGGAGGCGTCGGCCTGGTGGAAGGGCTGAAAGAGCTGGGCGGCCTGTCCGTCTGTCATGCCGATGCCCTCGTCGGACACCTGGAGTACCACCTCCACGCCCTCGGGCCCCTCGTCGCCGGCCCGGCCCGCGAGCCTGATCACGCCCTTGGTGGAGAACTTCACCGCGTTGCTGGCGTAGTTCAGCAGGATCTGGCGGATGCGCAGGGGGTCGCCCTTGAGCGGCTGCTGCAGGCGCTCATCAAGTTCCACCCGCAGCTCCAGGCCCTTTTCCCCGGCGGACTCCTGCACCAGGCGCATCACGTCGGCATAGATGACCGGCAGCAGCAGGTCCACCTTCTCCACCTCCAGCTTGCCGGACTCGATCTTGGAGAAGTCCAGGATGTTGCTGATCAGCTCCAGCAGGTACTTGCCGGAGTCGTGGATGCTCAGCAGATACTCCCGGATCTTGGGCGGCGGCGATGCGCGCAGCGCGAGGTAGGACATGCCCAGGATGCTGTTCATCGGGGTGCGCATCTCGTGGCTCATGTTGGACAGGAACTCGCTCTTGGCGTGGCTGGCCAATGACGCCGTCAACGTGGCTTCCTCCAGCGCTTCGGTGCGCCGCTGGACGGTGTGCTCGAGGTTCTGATTGACTTCCTCCAGGGCGTGTTCGGCCCGCACTCGCTCGGTGATCTCGGTGCGGATGGCGATGTACTGCTCCGGCCGGCCCTTCGCGTCCAGCAGCGGCACGATGGTGGCGCTGACCCAGTACAGGTGACCGGCGCGGTTGCGGTTGCAGATCTCGCCGCGCCACACCTGACCCGAGCTGATCACCTGCCACAGGTTCTCGAAGAAACCCGCGGGCTGAAGGCCGGAGTTGATGATGCGGTGGTTGCGCCCCAGCAGTTCCTGCCGGCTGTAGCCGGTGATGTCGCAGAAGCGGTCGTTGGCGTAGGTGATGTTGCCGGCCAGATCGGTGATGCTGACGATGGCGTGCTGGTCCAGGGCGAACTTCTGGTTGTCCAGGGCGCGACGGCTGACCTCGCGCTCCCGCATCAATTCCGATATCCGCTGGAACATGTCCACCACCCGCGTGACCTCGGTGGGTGCCCCCTGGGTGTCGATCCGCGAGACGTCCACCCGGCCGGCGGCCAGGGCCTTGTCCAGGGCCAGCAGGCGCTCCAGCCCGCCCAGCCAGCGGCGCAGCAGCAGATGGATGGCCCACAGGCCCAGCAGCAGGCTGGCCAGGCCCACCCCCACCACCAGCGCGGCCAGGCTCCACAAGTCCTGGGCCACGCTGCGGGCGTCGAAGGTCAGGCGCAGCACGCCGTAGTCCCGGCTGCCGACGGTGATGCTGCGGTTCACGTCGTACAGCTCGCGCTCGGCCCAACGTACCAGCCAGCCCGGCGGCTGGCCACGCGGCGGCGTGCGGTTGTCGATGCGGATGCGGCCGCCCTGGGTGTCCGTGAACTGACCGGCGCGAAAGACTGAACCTTGCAAGGCCCGGTCCAGCGTCTTGCCTGCCTTGTCGTAGTCGCCGGTGACGACGCTGTCCTGCACGGCCTGTGCCACGACTTCCACCAGCACCTTGGAGGCGCGCTGCGTCTCCTCGACCCTCTGCCTGACCTGATGGCTCACAAAGACGGTGAGTCCGATGCCGAGAAAGGTCGCGAGCGTGACGGCGTACAGCGCGAAGACCCGGCTTGTCAGCGACTTCGGCCACAGGCGGCCCAGGGCCGCAACGGCAGCGGTCCATGCAGCTCTCAAGCCCAAGGTCTGCATCCTGTCAGCGCAGCGGGGCGCCGGAGAACCTGCTGCCCACCGGCACCCGGGGCCCGGACCCGGGGAACGTCTCTTTCAACCCTGCCGCGGCAAGGGAGCGTTGGCGGGGGTGCATGGCGGTCGGGGTCAGGCGGTCGGAAATGCGGGAAGGATAACAAGCCGGCGGCGCCCGCGCGCTTCATAACGCTGCAGGCTCAGATCGTCGGTGCGGATGTCGGCGGTGCGTCCGGTCGCCAGATCGGCCACCACGCGGGCGCTGCCGCAGGCCATGGTCCAGCCCAGGGTGCCGTGTCCCGTGTTGAGGTACAGGTTTTCCCAGCGCGTGGCGCCGATGACGGGCGTGCTGTCGGGCGTCATGGGGCGCAGGCCTGTCCAGAACTCGGCGCGCGGCAGGTCGCCGCCCGGAAACAGGTCCTGCGTCACCCTCTCCAGCGTGGCGCGTCGGCGCGGGTCCAGCCGCAGATCGAAGCCGCCGAGCTCGGCCATGCCGCCCACCCGGATGCGACTGCCCAGCCGGGTGAGCGCGATCTTGTAGGTCTCGTCCAGCACGGTGGACTGCGGTGCGAGGGATTCGTCCCGCAAGGGGATGGTCAGCGAGTAGCCCTTGACGGGATAGACCGGCAGGTCCAGCCCCAGGGGCTGCAGCATCTGGCGCGAGTAACTGCCCAGGGCCAGCACCACGCGGTCGGCCGACATCACATGTGCGGGGCAGCCGTCAGGCCCGGAGAGTTCCACGCCCGTGACGGCGTGGCCGCTTGTCAGCAGTCGCTTCACTGGCGTGTTGAAGCGGAACTCCACCCCCAGGCGCTGGGTTTCCTGTGCCAGGCGGCGGGTGAACAGGTGGCAGTCGCCGGTTTCGTCGCCCGGCAGGCGCAGGCCGCCGCTCAGGCGCTCGCGGGCGTGAGCCAGGCCGGGCTCGACGCGGGCCAGACCGTCACGGTCCAGCACCTCGAAGTCCACGCCACAGTCCTTCAGCACGGCGGTGTCGCGCCCCACGGCGTCCATCTGCGCCTGGGTGCGGAACACCTGCAGCGTGCCGCCGGTGCGGTGGTCGTATTCGATGCCGATGTCCTGGCGCAGCTGGCGCAGGCAGTCGCGGCTGTAGCCGGACACGCGCATCAGCCGCTCCTTGTTGACGGCGTAGTGGGCGGCGGTGCAGTGGCGCAGCATCTGCGCCATCCAGCGCAGCTGGAACAGGCTGCCGTCCGGGCGAAGGGCCAGCGGGGCGTGCTGTTGGAACATCCACTTCAGCGCCTTGAAGGGGATGCCGGGGGCGGCCCAGGGTGTGGAGTAGCCGGGCGAGACCTGACCGGCGTTGGCGAAACTGGTCTCCAGGGCGGGGCCGGGTTGGCGGTCCAGCACGGTGACCTGCGCCCCGGCCCGGGCCAGGTAGTAGGCGGTGGTGGTGCCGATGACGCCGCTGCCCAGGACGATGACCTTCATGTGAACCTCGCATTGCACAGTGTGAATGTGAAGTCTAGAAAATCATCAGTCGAAAACTTTTCTGAAATTTCCGTGAATATCGGTAACATCCACTGAATTTTCAAGTCGCTGCAGTGGCGCCCCGAAACTTCTGCTGACCATGCCCGAACCCGACCGCATCGACCGCCGCATCCTGGACATCCTGCAGCGCGAGGGCCGCATCTCCATGACGGAGTTGGGCGAGCGCATCGGGCTGTCCACCTCGCCCTGCGCCGAGCGGGTGCGCCGCATGGAGCGCAACGGCGTCATCACCGGCTACCACGCCCGCGTCGACCCCAAGGCGCTGGGCCGGCCCCTGCTGGTGTTCGTGGAGATCACCCTGTCGGCCAAGTCAGGTGACGTGTTTGATCAGGTGCGCCAGGCGCTGCTGCTCATGCCCGATGTGATGGAGTGCCACCTGGTATCGGGCAGCTTCGACTATCTGGTCAAGGCGCGCCTGTCAGAAATGGCGCAGTACCGCAACCTGCTGGGCGACATCCTCAAGCGCATTCCCGTGCCCTGCCAGTCCCACAGCTACGTGGTGATGGAGGAGGTGAAGGAGACGACGGCCCTGGTGGTGCTGAGCTGAACGGCAGCGCTCAGCGGCCGTCGGTCCGACCGCGAAGGCCGCGCTGAACCACTTGCAGGTCTTTCAGCAGGCCCGCCATCAGGGGCCGCCGGGCCCGGGCCAAGCGCAGCCAACTGAAGCCCGCGACCAGGGCCGCCACCAGAAAACCCAGCGCCAGCACCCCCGCCACGGCCGCTCGCTGCTCTGGCGGCGCCCACAGCAGCAACCCACTGACGCAAAGGACGGTGCCGGTGAAGAGCAGGAACAGGGTGAGCGCGGCCCGAATCCACAGCCGCGCAAGCTGCAGCCGTTCCTGCTCGATCTCCAGCAGCACCAGCTCCAGCCGCGTGGCGGCGATGCCGGCCGCGCCGCCCAGCAACTGGCGCACGGTGCGCACCACGCTCACGCGCGCCCTCCTGAGGAGGCTGCGGGCTTGCAGCCGGCCCGCCGGCAGCGGCGCCCGCACCAGCCCCAGTCGGATGGACCGGCCAAGGCCTTCAGCGCCGCGAGGCCAGAAAGCCGATCAGCAGGCCGGTGGCCGCCGCCACGCCCATGGCGGCGTAGGGGTGAGACTGCACCGACTGGTCGGCTTGCTGGGCCGCGCGCTTGACCCGCTCCAGCGTCGCCTGGTTCAGTTCGTCGAGCTGGGAACGCATCTCCTGCACCTGCTGCGCCAGACGGTCGCGCACAGCGTTGAACTTCTGGTCGCCGCTGTCGGCGGCCGAGCGCAGATAGGTGTCGATCTCGTCGACCATGTGCCGCAACTGGTGGCTGCTGTCCTGGCGGCCGCCAGCGGGCGAGGTGCGGGTATTCGCTTCCATGGGAATTTCCTTCAATGAGAGGGTGGAACGGGCTGCGGAATGCGGTTTGCCTACCGCGCACCGACAGCTTCGCCTGGCGGCGCTGGCGACGGGTTGCGCACGCGCACGGGGCGCGAGGGTTTCGGGCCGACCCCGGGTCCGCCCGGTAGGCAAGCGCGGTCGTTTGTGCTCGACTGGGGGCATCAGAAAACCGATGCCGTTCCGGCCTGCCGACAGGAGACCCCCCATGCCGCGACTGACCTGCAGACTTCCCGCTCTCGCGCAACAGGCGCCGCGCCGCAAGGCGCTTTTCGCATTGGCGGCCCTGGCGGCCCTGGCGGCCGGGTGGTGCCTGGCTTCGCCGCAGGCCCTGGCGCAGGCCTTCCCGCGCCAGCCCATCCGCCTGGTGGTGACCTTTCCGCCCGGTGGGGCGCCCGACATCCTGGCGCGCACCTTCTCGGAAAAGGCCAACCTGGGCCAGCCCGTGGTGGTGGACAACCGGCCCGGGGCCGGCGGCAACATCGGTGCCGAGGCCGTGGCCAAGGCGCCGCCCGACGGCCACATGCTGGTCATGGCCACCGTGGGCACGCACTCCATCAACGGGGCGCTGTACAAGAAGATGCCCTACGACATGGTCAAGGACTTCGTGCCTGTGTCGCATGTGGCCAGCACGCCCAACCTGCTGGTGGTGAACAACGACGTGCCGGCGCGCAATGTGGCCGAGTTCATCGCCCACCTCAAGGCCAACCCCAACAAGCTGAGCTTCGGCTCACCGGGCATCGGCTCGTCGGTGCATGTCTCGGGCGAACTCTTCAAGTCGCTCACCGGCACCACCATGACGCACGTGCCCTACAAGGGCCGGCAGTTCGCCATTCCCGATCTGGTGGGCGGTCAGATCCAGCTCATGTTCGACAACATGCCCTCGGCCCTGCCCATGGCGCGCGAGGGCAAGATCCGCGCCCTCGCGCAGACGGGCGCCAAGCGCTCGCCGGCCGCGCCGGACGTGCCCACCGTGGCCGAGACCGTGCCCGGCTTCGAGGCCACGAGCTGGTTCGCCGTTTTCGCCCCGGCCGGCACGCCCAAGGAAGTGGTGGCCAAACTGAACCAGGAGATCCACCGCGTGTTCAACCTGCCGGACGTGCAGGCCAAGCTCAAGTCGCTCGGTTTGGATACCTGGCTGTCCACGCCTGAGGAACTCACCCGCTTCCAGGCGGCAGAGATCGCGAAGTGGGCGAAAGTGGTGAAGGACTCGGGGGCGACGGCGGACTGAGTGCCAGTGAGCGGATGCGCGGAGCTTGAGGGCCTCATCCCTCAGAGCATCCGCACCTTCACGCTGCGGCCCTTGACCTTGCCCGCGTTCAGGCGGCGCAGCACGTCCTGGGCGATGCTGCGCTCCACCGCGATGTAGGTGGACCACTCGTTGATGCCGATCTTGCCGATCTGGCTGCCGGCAAAGCCCATGTCCTTGGTCAGCGCGCCCAGCACATCGCCGGCGCGGATCTTTTCCTTGCGGCCGCCCAGCATCTGCAGGGTGACCATGGGGGGCAGCAGGGGGCCGGCGTGGGCGCTGCCGGGCGGGGCGCTGAGTTCGCTCAAGGGGTGCCAGGCCACCTCCGCGCCCTGTGCCGCCTCGATGCGCCCGACGCGGCCCATCTCGTCCATGCTGGCCAGGCTGAAGGCCCAGCCGGAGGCCGAGGTGACGGCGGAGGCTGCGCCCGGCTCAGACGGGCCCGGCGTGCCGGCAGCGCTTCCGGCACCAGCCGCGCCCTGACCCAGCCGCCCCACGCGCCCGATGCGGTGCGTGTGCACGGCCACCTCGGGCGAGATGTCCACGTTGATCACGGCTTCGAGCTGGCTCAAGTCCAGGCCGCGGGCGGCCAGGTCGGTGGCCACCAGCACGCTGGCGCTGCGCTGCGCGAACTGCACCAGCACCTGGTCGCGTTCGCGCTGGTCCAGATCGCCATGCAGTTCCAGCGCCACCAGGCCCTGGGCCTGCAGCACGGCCACCAGATCGCGGCACTGCTGCTTGGTGTTGCAGAAGGCGAGCGTGGACACCGGGCGGAAGTGGTTCAGCAGCAGGCCCACGGCGTGCAGGCGCTCGTCTTCGCGCACCTCGTAGAAGCGCTGGCGGATGGTCTGCGGCGCGTGCTTCTCCTGAATCTGCACGATCTGCGGCTCGCGCATGTGCTTGGCGCCCAGCGCCATCACGCCCTCGGGGTAGGTGGCTGAGAACAGCAGGGTCTGGCGCTCGCGCGGGCACTGCCGCACCACCTGGGCGATGTCGTCGGCAAAACCCATGTCCAGCATGCGGTCGGCCTCGTCCAGCACCAGGGTGTTCAGCGCCTCCAGGTTCAGGGTCTGGCGCTCCAGGTGGTCCAGGATGCGGCCGGGCGTGCCCACCACGATGTGCGCGCCATGCTCCAGGCTGGCGATCTGGGGGCGCATGGTGGCGCCGCCGCACACCGTGAGCACCTTGATGGAGTCTTCGGCGCGGGCCAGGCGGCGGATCTCCTGCGTCACCTGCTCGGCCAGCTCGCGCGTGGGGCACAGCACCAGGGTCTGCACCGCAAAGCGCCGCGGGTTGAGCCGGGCCAGCAGGGCCAGGGCGAAAGCGGCGGTCTTGCCGCTGCCCGTGCGGGCCTGGGCGATCAGGTCGCGCCCGGCCAGGGCCAGGGGCAGGGTGGCGGCCTGGATCGGCGTCATCTGGGCGTACCCCAGGCTTTGCAGGTTGGCCAGGACGTGCGGGGCCAGAGGCAGGCGGGCGAAGTCCAGGTCGGCCGGCGTGGGGTCGGACGGCGGGTGAGGTGGGGTCATGGGGAGGTGCCGGGGTGTTTCCGGGGTGGTGTGGCCGCTTCGCGCAGCTTGTCCTTGCGGCTCTTGCGCCGGCCCTTGAGACCGCCGTGCGGGTCCAGGCCCTTGCGCGGGAGGTCGTCGCAGGCCGAGCGCGTGGGATCCGGCGCGCTGTGGATCTGGGGGGCGACGGGCTCGAAGCCCGGCACCTGCTCGCGCTGCACGCGCTGGCCCTGGCGCCTTTCGATCAGGCGGAAGTGCGCCTCCTGGGCGGGGTCGTCGGCGGCGATGAAGCTCACCGCCACCCCCGCGCTTCCCTGGCGCGCGGTGCGGCCCACGCGGTGGATGTGCGTGGCCGGCGAGCGCGGCAGGTCGTGATTCAGCACCGCGGGCAGCCCCTCCAGGTGCAGGCCGCGCGAGGCCATGTCGGTGGCCACCAGCACGCGCACCGCGCCGCTGCGGAAATCCGCCAGCGCCCCCGTGCGCGCGCCCTGGCTGAGTTCGCCGTGCAGGGCCGCGGCACGAACACCCGCGGCGTTCAGCTTGGCGGCCACATGCTCGGTGGCGTAGCGCGTGGCCACGAAGACCAGCAGCCGCGTCCAGCCCTCGGTGTGCAGCAGGTGGCGCAGCAAGGCCGTGCGGCGGGCGGTGTCCACCCGGATGGCGCGCTGCACCAGGGTGGCGGGCAGGGTCGCGGCGGGTTCCCCTGGCGGTGTGCGGGCCACGGCACCCGGCAGGGCGGGCGGTCGCGTCGCGGGCGCGGTGGTGGTGGTGGTTGTGGTGGTGGTGGTGGTGGGCGGTGCGGCCGGTTCGTCTTCCCGCGGGACGACTCCGATCTGCACCGGGTCCTCCAACAGGTCACGCGCCAGGGCCAGCACCTGCGGGCCGAAGGTGGCGGAGAACAGCCAGTGCCGGCGCCTGCGCGGCAGCAGGCCCAGCACGCGGCCGAGTTCGTCGGCAAAGCCGTCTTCCAGCAGGCGGTCGGCCTCGTCCAGCACCAGGGTGTCCAGCCGGTCCAGGCGCAGGCCGCTGTGGGCTTGTTCCGGCCCATGGGTCCGACGCCGGGCCACCAGGTCCAGCAGGCGGCCGGGGGTGGCCACCACCACATCGGCGCCGCCGCGCAGCGCCATCAGCTGCGGGTTGACCGACACGCCGCCGAACACGGTGACCACCTTCACGCGCACGGCCAGGGCCTGGGCGTAAGCGGCCAAGGTGTCGCTCACCTGCAGCGCAAGGTCGCGCGCGGGCACCAGCACCAAAGCGCGCACCGGGCGTGGGGTCTCGCTGGCGGTGTGCAACAAGTGCTGCAGGATGGGCAGCACATAAGCCAGGGTCTTGCCCGAGCCGGTGACGGCCGCGCCGATCAGGTCACGCCCGGCCAGCGCGGCAGGCAGGGCCGCCGCCTGAATGGGCGTGGGCTGCAGGTGGCCGCGCTGGGTGAGCGTGCGCAGCAGGTCGGGGTGCAAGCCCAGGGAAGCGAAGGACATGGGGGATTGTGCCGGCGCGGCAGCTCGGCGCCGATCCAGCCCTCAGCGAATCGGCGCGAGTGCCGGCAGGTCCGTGGCGAACACCAGGGCATCCAGCAGGTGGTCCATCGGTACGCCGCCCAGGGCGTCCTGCTGACGGTCGATGACGACGAGATCAGCGCGCGCGCCCGGCGTCAGGCCGACCCGGCGCCAGCCGGCAGCCCGACCACCGCCCTCGAGCACCGCCTGGAACAGGCGCTGCGCCGTGGAAGGTTCGCCCTGCTCGGGCGCGGCGGCCACGTTGCGCCGCCGCTGCACCAGGCGCTGGCCGTACTCCAGCAACTGCAGTTCGCGCGGCCACTGGCGGCTGACATGGCTGTCGGAGCCCACCGACAGCGGCACGCCGGCGGCCAGCCAGCGCGGCAGGTCGAACAGGCCGTCGCCCAGGTTGGCCTCTGTCGTGGGGCACACCACCACGCCGGCGCCCGAACGGGCCACGGCCTCGATCTCGTGCGGCGTGGCGTGGGTGGCGTGCACCAGGTGCCAGCGTGCGTCCAGCGGCACGTGGGCGCACAGCCATTCGATGGGGCGCTGCCCGGTGCTGCGCAGGCAGTCGTCCACCTCGCCGGTCTGTTCGGCGATGTGCAAGTGGATGGGGCCGGGGTCGCCCTCGCAGCCCTTCACCAGCCGGGCGATAGCCTCGGGCGAGGCCGCGCGCAGCGAGTGGATGGCCACCCCGGCCTCGACGCCCGCCAGACCCCAGGCGCGGATCTCGTCGCGCATGGCCAGCACCTCGTCTGCCGTGGTGGCGAAGCGCCGCTGGTCGTCGCGCAGGCGGGGCTGGGTGAAGCCGGCGCGCTCGTACAGCACGGGCAGCAAGGTCAGACCGATGCCGGCCTCTTGTGCCGCTTCGGCCAGGGCGCGGCTCATGGCCAGGCGGTCGTCGTACGGTTGCCCGTCGGGGCGGTGGTGCAGGTAGTGGAACTCGCAGACCTGGGTGTAGCCGCCAGCCCGCATCTCGCGGTACAGCGTGGTGGCCACGGCTTTCAACTCTTCCGGCGTGATGCGCAGCGCCACGCCGTACATGCGGTCGCGCCAGCTCCAGAAATCGTCGTGCGTGCCCTCGCGCCGCTCGGCCAGGCCGGCGAAGGCGCGCTGGAAGGCGTGGCTGTGCGCATTGACCAGGCCGGGCAGTACGGGGCCGGGCAGGCGGTAGGCGTCGCCGGGCACCGGTGGCTGCTGCGCGGCCTGGGGCTTCGACAAGCGCAGCCCGAGCGGGGGGTAGGGCTTCGATGAGCTCAGCTCCAACGGCACCGCACATGTGCCATCAACCGTTCGCCCTGAGCTTGTCTCAACCGTTCGCCCTGAGCTTGTCTCAACCGTTCGCCCTGAGCTTGTCGAAGGGCTGGCGCCGAACCGCCCTGCCTCATCACGCATTCCCGTTGTCAGCGGTGTGGCGACCCCCAGCGTCACGGCAGCCCAGGTGCCATCGGATGCCACTTCCATCAGTACATCGGCCTGCCAGCGGCCGTCGACCCAGGCCTGGGGGGCGTGCAGCAGCCGAGCGCTCGTCATGCAGGCCGCCAATCGATCATCACCTGCACCAGCTCGCGCAGCAGCGGAGTCACGGCCGCGGCCTTGGCCTCGTGCCAGGCATGGGGCGGCTGTTCGTCCATGTAGGCGCGCCAGGCCATCTCCAGCTGCACCGCGTGGACGCCGTCCTCGGGCCTGCCGAAGTGGCGCGTGATGTGTCCGCCCTTGAAGCGGCCGTCCAGCACGTGGGTGTACACGTCCTGCTGCTCGAACACGCGGTACACCGCTGCGCGCAGTGCAGGCGCGCAGCTGCGGCCGTCCACCGTGCCCAGGTTCAGGTCGGGCAGGGCGCCGTCGAACAGCCAGGGCAGCTCGCCCTTGATGCTGTGGGCATCGAACAGCACGGCATGGCCGTGCGCGGCCTTCAGGCGCTGCAACTCCGCCGTCACGGCACCGTGGTACGGCTGCCAGTGCGTGGCCACGCGCTCGCGGATCTCGGCCTCAAGTGGCGCGCAGCCTTCGCGGTAGATCGGGTCTCCGGTGAACAAGCGCGTGGGGCACAGCTCGGTGTTGTTGCGGCCCGGGTACATGGGCTGGTTGTCGCTGCCGCGGTTCAGGTCGATGACGATGCGGCTTTCCACGGGGACGATCAGGCCCGCGCCCATGTCCTTGGCGAAGGCGTACAGCCGGTCCAGGTGCCAGTCGGTGTCTTCCACCTCCAGGGCCCGCGCGACGAGCCTGGGTTTCAGGTCTTCGGGCAGGTGGGTGCCGACGTGCGGCATGCTGATGAGCAGCGGCGTGGTGCCGCGGTGCAGGGTGAAACTCATGCGTTGACTCCGTGCGGTGCAGGGGCCTCGGGGAGGGAGAGGCCGCCGCAGACGACGCGGCGGCAAGGGTTGTGGCCGAAGCGATAGGCCAGTTCGCGCGGGTGCTCGACGTTCCACACGGCCAGGTCGGCGCGCAGGCCCGCGCGCAGCGCGCCGCGGTCGGCCAGGCCCAGTGCCCGCGCGGCGTGTACCGTCACGCCGCGCCAGGCCTCCTCGGGCGTCAGGCGGAACAGCGTGCAGGCCATGTTGAGCATCAGCAGCAGCGACAGTGCGGGTGAGGAACCGGGGTTGTGGTCGGTGGCGATGGCCATGGGCACGCCGGCCTCGCGCAGCGCCGCCACGGGGGGCAGCTTCGTCTCGCGCAGAAAGTAGCAGGCCCCGGGCAGCAGCATCGCCACCGTGCCGGCCGCCTTCATGGCCTGCACGCCGGTGGCCGACAGGTGCTCCAGGTGGTCGCAGCTGAGGGCCCGGTATTCGGCGGCCAGGGCGGCACCTTCCTGGTTGCTCAGTTGCTCGGCGTGCAGCTTCACGGGCAGGCCCAGCGCGCGCGCAGCCTCGAACACGCGCCGGGTCTGTGCCGGCGTGAAGCCGATGGTGTCGCAGAACACATCCACCGCATCCACCAGTCCGGCCGCGTGCTGGCCGGGCAGCCAGGCGCACACGGCATCGATGTAGTCGTCTTGGCGGCCACTGAACTCCGGTGGCAGCGCATGCGCGCCCAGCGAGGTGGTGCGCACCGTCAGCGGCAGTTCACGGCCCAGTCGTCGCGCCACCGCCAGGCAGCGCGCCTCGGTCGCTTCGTCCAGGCCGTAGCCGGACTTGATCTCCAGCGTGGTCACCCCCTCGGCCATCAACGCCCGCGCACGTGGCACGGCGAGCTGGAACAAGGCCTCGGGGCTGGCCGCCCTGGTGGCCACCACGGTGGAGCGGATGCCGCCACCGGCGCGGGCGATCTCTTCGTAGGTGGCGCCTTGCAGGCGCAACTCGAACTCCGCGGCGCGGTCCCCGGCGTAGACCAGGTGGGTATGGGCATCGACCAGGCCCGGGGTGAGCAGGGCGCCCTGGAGGTCGAACTCCTGCACGGCGCTGCGGGCCAGGTGGGCAGGCAGCTGCGCATCGGGCCCGAGCCAGGCGATGCGGTCTCCTTCAGTGAGCAGTGCGCCGTCTTCCACCAGCCCCCAGCCCGCCGGGCCGTCCAGCGTGGCCAGGCGGGCGTGGCGCCAGAGCGTGGGGGTGGGGCTGGTCATGTGCGGTCGTCTTCCAAGCCAGAGGAGTGAAGCCCCAGCCACCAGGCCTGGGAACCCTCGGTCAAGCACCAAGGCGCCGTCATGGTGTCTTCGGCCTCGCCGTCTGCCCCAGTGCCGGACCACAGCAGCGCGGCGTCGGGCAGCACGACGCGGCCACCGGGTGTGTCCAGGCACGCGGGCCCGTGGGTGTAGAGGCCGCGCCAGATCCAGCGCCCGCGCGGGTGCTGCCGTCTTGCGCCCCGCAGGCTGGTTGTCTTCACGCCCGTGCCCTTCCCGCCCTGCACGGCGGTGGGACACCAGGGCTGACCGGGTACGGCACGTTGCATCCAGGCTCGTCCGGTACCTTGGCGCACCATGAGATTGAGGTCGCGCGTGGCCCCGCTGATGAGCCGGCAGCCGGGCGCATCGGCCCCGTCAAACGCCAGCGGTTCACTGTCCGGGGTCAGGCGCAGGTCCGCGCCACGCAGTGTGAGCACCACGCCGGGGCCTTGCAGCACGGTGAAGCAGCGGTCGATGCCGGGGAAGGCCGAGAAGGGCCCGTCTTGCGTGATGTCAGCCACGCTCACTCTCACGGCCCAGTCGGTGTACGGGGCCTTGCCGGCCTGGTGGGCGCCAGCAGCGCGCTCGGGCGCCCAGGCCAGCAGCTCGTGCGTCACCCCTGCGCCATTGCGCCAGGCCTGAGGCAGGGCGTGTTGCAGACGCGCGGTGTGCAGGCTGCCTTTGAGCTGGTTGAGGCCGCCTGAACCAGCCGGTGTTTGGGGTACTGCGCTCATGGCCGCCCATCCCACAACAGCGGGAACAAGGGGTGGTCCATCTCTGCACCCGCCGGCAGCTCGTCCGCCAGCCCCGGGAACTCGGGTGAGGTCTTCCAGGGCCGGGGTGCGTGGCGCATGTCGTCGCCCAGGAAGCGCACCGAGAACACCCGGCGGCGCCGGCCCGGCTCCACGCCACCTGACGCGTGCAGCGTCAGCATGTGGAAGGCCACGGCGTCACCCGGCTCCAGCGCCCAGCCCAGGATGCGGTGGGTGGGCGGCTGCGCGCGGCGCCCGGTTTCGATGTCGGGCAGCTCGGCCAGCGTGCCCGCCGGAAACCAGCGCGCCTCGTGCGTCATGAAGGTGCGCGGCATCAGCCAGGGGCCGCGGTGCGTGCCGGCAGCAAACTCCAGCGTGGCCGCGCGGCTCACCGGGTCCGTTGGGATCCAGAAGCTGACGTTCTGCGCGCCGTCCACGT
>JBMLPD010000034.1:0-17049 GCA_049242285.1 Rubrivivax sp. | reverse complement strand
CCAGCACCCCGGCGTTGCCCACCAGCGAGCGGCCGGGCTCGAACATCAGCGTGCGCGGGCCGTGGCCGCGTGCGTCGATGCGATCGATCAGCCGCGCCACCAGGTCCTCGGCGGCGGGGGGCGCCTCGTCGGTGTAGGTGATGCCCAGGCCACCGCCCAGGTCCAGGTGGCGCAGGCGGATGCCCTGGGCTTCCACGGCTTCCACCAGGTCCAGCATGCGGTCCAGCGCGTCCAGGTAGGGCGCCACCTGCGTGATCTGCGAGCCGATGTGGAAATCAATGCCGGTGACTTCCAGACCGGGCAGGCTGGCGGCGTGCCGGTAGGCGGCCACGGCGCTCTCGTGCGCGATGCCGAACTTGTTGCCCTTCAGGCCGGTGGAGATGTAGGGATGGGTGCCGGCGTCCACGTCGGGGTTCACTCGCAGGCTCACGCGGGCCGTGCGGCCGGCGGCTACGGCCACCTCGGACAGCACGTCGAGTTCGGCCTCGCTTTCCACGTTGAAGCACAGCACGCCGGCCTCCAGCGCGCGCCGCATGTCGTCACGGCGCTTTCCCACGCCGGAGAACACGGTCTTGGCCGGGTCGCCGCCGGCGGCGATCACCCGCTCGAGTTCACCGGCGGACACGATGTCGAAGCCGCAGCCCGCCTGCGCGAAGGTCTGCAGCACGGCCAGCGTGGAGTTGGCCTTCATGGCGTAGCACACCAGGTGCGACCGGCCGGCCAGGGCGCGCTGGTACCCCGCGAGCGCGGCCTTCATGGCGCTGCGCGAGTACACATACAAGGGGGTGCCGAAGCGCTGGCCGAGTTCATCGAGCGGGCAACCGTCAAGCACGAGGTCTTGCCCTTGGCGGGCCAGCCAGGGCGCGCCGGGCAAGGTGGGGGTCATGGGCAAAGGTCCGGACAGAGGAGAAGGGGAGAAGGGGAGAAGGGGTGAAGGAAGGTACGAAGCTGCGACGCATGCAGCCAGGCGTCAGTGCTGCGGGGGTGCCGAGGCCGCACCAGGCGCTGGGCGGGCAGATGGGCTCTGCTCGCCGGCTTCGGTGCCGGGAGGGGTGGACGCCTGGCGAACCGGCTTCGGCGTCAGCGTCAAGGGGCCTTTCTGGCCGCAGGCACCCAGCGACAGGGCGGCCAGAACCAACAGCATGCCCAGGGCCGTCCGCCGTACCGCTGCTTCCGGCCTCGAACGCGTCGATACACTCGTCTTTCGCCGTGGTGTCTTCATCCTGAAATTCTATCGACCATGCCCGCCTTGGACCTGCCTGCCCCGGACCTCCCCCTGAGCGATGCCGACTATCACCGGAAGGCCTTCGCGGTGCTGTCGGCGGTGGAGGGCCAGATCGACCGCTGGCTGGAAGACGACGTGGTGGACATCGACGCGCGCCGCACCGGCGGCCTGCTGGAACTGGTGTTCCCCGATCGCAGCCACATCGTCATCAACACCCAGCCGCCGCTGCAGGAGTTGTGGCTGGCCTCGCGCGAAGGGGGCTTCCACTACCGCCACGTGGCCGGGCGCTGGCAGGACACGCGCGACGGCTCGGAGTTCTTCGAGGTGCTGTCGCGTGAGGCCTCCCGGCAGGCCGGCGTGACCCTGCGCTTCAGCGCTTGAACAGGTCCAGGATGCTGCTGCGCTCGTCGGCGCTGGCGGGCTTGGGCACCTTGTCCTCCAGCCCCAGGCTGCTGACCCCGCGGCTGCCGCCGAATTCGTCGAAGGCCCAGTCGTTCTTGTAGCGGACTACGCCCTCCGGGGGCTCAGCCTCCTGCACCGGCACGCCCTTGAGCGCCACGCTCATGAAGTCGATCCACACCGGCAGGGACAGCCCGCCCCCTGTTTCGTTGCTGCCCAGCTTGCGCGGGGTGTCGTAGCCTATCCAGACCACGCCCACCAGGCTGGGGTGGTAGCCGGCAAACCAGGCGTCCATGGAGTCGTTCGTGGTGCCGGTCTTGCCGTAGAGATCGGGCCGCTGGAGCTGCGCCTGGGCCTTGGCTGCCGTGCCCGAACGCGTGACCTCCTGCATCAGCGACGACATCACGAAGGCGTTGCGGGCCTCCAGGGTGCGCAGCGATTCGTCCAGCACGGGCGGCCTGGCTTCTGTCAGCACCCGGCCGTTGGAATCGGTGACCTTGGACACCAGCATGGGCTCCAACCGGTAGCCGCCATTTGCGAACACGCCGTAGGCCGTGGCCATCTGCAGCGGCGTGACGGAACCGGCACCCAGCGCCATGGTCAGGTAGGGCGGGTGCTTGTCGGCCTCGAAGCCGAAACGCGTGATCCAGTTCTGCGCGAACTCCGCCCCAGTGGACTGCAGCACACGGATGGACACCATGTTCTTGGACTTGGCCAGGGCCGTGCGCAGGCTCATGGGGCCGTCGAACTTGCCGTCGTAGTTCTTGGGCTCCCAGGGCTGGCTGCCGGTGGTGGTGGCGTCGAAGAACAAGGGGGCATCGTTGACCACGGTGGTGGGAGTGAAGCCCTTCTCGAGCGCGGCCGAATAGATGAAGGGTTTGAAGCTCGAGCCCGGTTGCCGCCAGGCCTGGGTGACGCGGTTGAATTTGTTCTTGCCGTGATCGAAACCGCCCACCAGGGACTTGATGGCGCCGGTGCGCGGGTCCAGAGCCACCAGGGCTCCTTCGACCTCCGGCACCTGGGTCAACATCCATTCGCCCTTCGGGCTCTTGAGCGCCCGCACCACCGCACCCCGGCGGATCTGCACCTTCGGTCCCGCCTTGTCCGACAGACCGGAAGTGACCGGCTTCAGGCCCTCGCCCGTCACGGTGATGGTTTCGCCGGACTGCAGCACCGCCACCACCTTGCGTGGCTGCGCTTCCAGCACCACCGCGGCCTTGAGCTCGTCGTTGTCGGGATGGGCGTCCAGCGCTTCGGCGATGCGCGCATCCAGGGCGCCGGCGTCCGGGGGCAGCGTCACATAGGCCTCGGGCCCGCGATAGACCTGGCGCAGCTCGTAGTCCATCAGCCCCTTGCGCAGGGCCCTGTAGGCCGCAGCCTGGGCCACGGAGTCGATGGTCAGGTGCACGTGCAGGCCGCGGGAATAGGTCTCTTGTGCGTACTGCGCAAAGACCAGCTGGCGCGCCATCTCGGCCACGTAGTCGCTTTGGCCGGCGCCCTCGGAGCTGGCTCGGTATTTCAGCACCTGCCCGAGCGCCTCATCGCGCTGGCTGTCGCTGATGAAGCCGTTGTCGAACATGCGCTCGATGATGTGCCGCTGCCGGATGACGGCGCGCCGGGGGTTGCTCAAGGGGTTGTAGGCCGATGGCGCCTTGGGCAGCCCCGCCAGCATGGCAGCTTCGGCCACCGTCAGCTCCTTCAGGGGTTTGCCGAAGTAGACCTCGCTGGCTGCGGCAAAACCGTAGGCCCGATGCCCGAGGAAGATCTGGTTCATGTAGACCTCCAGGATCTGGTCCTTGCTCATCAGGGCCTCGATCTTGAAGGCCAGCAGGATCTCGTAGATCTTGCGGGTGAAGGTCTTTTCGGTGCTGAGGTAGAAATTGCGCGCCAGCTGCATCGTGATGGTGGAGGCCCCCTGGCTTTTGACCTCGGAGAACTGCGCCAGCGCGGCGCGCAGCACGCCCTTGAGGTCCACGCCGCCGTGGCGGTAGAAGTTCGCGTCCTCGATGGCGAGCACGGCGTCCTTCATCACCTGGGGAATCTGGTCGATGGGCGTGTAGATGCGCCGCTCCTCGCCGAACTCGGCCAGCAGGGGGCCGTCGGATGCGAACACGCGCAAGGGCTGTCGTGGCCGGTAGTCGGTCAGGCTGCTGGTGTCGGGCAGGTTGGGCGTGGCCATGGCCAGCGCCAGAGCCAGCAGCAGCGTACCGGCCAAGGCCAGCCCGGCCGAGCCCGCGAGGCCCCAGATCAGCCAACTCCGCAGGCGGTGCCGCGCCGAGGGGGCAGCGGCGGGTGGGGCGGGTGAGGCGGGTGAGGCGGGCGCTTGGGCTGACTTCGGTGGACGGGCCATGGCTGGGCGATTCTCGCAGTGAATCTGGCGCCGGCAGCCCCGCGCGCCACGGACTGACGGGCCCACGCGCACGTGGCGTGCGCCGCGTCTGTCGGCCTGGCGGCCCCTGGGTGGGTGCCACCACCAGGGGCGTGGGCTGCAGTTCGCCAAGGCCGACGTGCTGAGCGACCGCAGGGTGGGGGCTCTTCTGGGCGCTCACCCCTGCCCAGCGTTTGCCGGTGCGTCCTGGGGCGGCGAAGTGTTCCTGCGCCTTGGGCTCAGGCGCGCCGGACTCGCGCCTGCAGCGATTGACCCCCGGGGTTGTCTCCCCGGGATTGTCCAGGTCCGGCGCGCCGGCGTCGGCCACATCGCTGGGTTTGCCCGTTCCGGCAGCGCGTTGCGACGCACCCAAGGCGCAGGCCACTCACACGACGCACACGTCGTCAATCCGCTGCCATGATTTGCGCAAATCTCAACGTTGCGGCAGTGGCCCTCGCTTGCGGTAGGATACGGGCTGCCTCGAACGGGTGGTCCCTCGAAGACTGCTATTTGAAGCGGCATGGAGACTGTGAACAGGGAGCGTGGGCGCATGGGGTTTCTCCGGTGGGGTTTGCGGGCCAGAACGGCCCCCTTGATAGGGCTGGATGTCAGTCCCTCGAGCCTGAAGCTGGTGGAACTCGGTCGTGACGCATCGGGGCGGTTCGTGCTGGAGCGTCTGGCTACGGAGCCATTGGGAGGCGGCTGGCTGGTCGATGGCCAGGTCGAGCGCTTCGATGAGGTGGTTGACGCCCTGCGCCGTCTGGTTTCGAGCAGCGGTACGAAAACCCGGCGCGTGGCCATGGCCTTGCCCCAGGGGGCAGTGATCACGCGCAAGGTCATCGTCCCGGCAGAACTGCGCGATGACGAAATGTTGATCCAGATCGAGGGTGAGGTGAGTTCTTACGTGCCTTTCCCGATAGACGAGGTGAGTTTGGACTTCTGTGTCATCGGCCCCCGGGGAACGTCGGTCGATGAGCTTGAGGTGCTGGTGGCCGTGTGCCGCAAGGACCGGGTGCAGGACCTCCAGGCCCTGGCCGAGGCCGCCGGCCTGGTGCCCGGAGTGCTGGACATCGATTCGTATGCCTCCCGTATGGCTGTCAGTCAATGGGCGGCCTGCCTACCCCAAAAGGGCCAGGACCCGGTGATCGCTCTGTTCGAGATCGGCGGCGAGAGCACTGGCTTGAAGGTGCTGTCAAATGACGCGTTGCTGCACGACCGGGATCACGCCTTTGGCGGGGGCGACCTGACCCGGCTGATCGCCCGGCAGTACAACCTGGGCTTTGACGAGGCCGAGCGCAGGAAGCTGGACGGCGCGCTGCCGCCGTCGTATCTTGCGGAGGTGCACGAGCCCTTCGTCGACAACGTCGCGCGGGAAGTGGGCAGGGCGTTGCAGTATTTCTTCACGAGCAGTTCGCATCACAAGGTGGACATGATCCTTCTGGCTGGGGGAACTGCCACTCAGGCCGGTCTGGCGGCGCGCGTGAGCGATGTCACGGGCTTTGATTGCCAGGTGGTGAACCCCTTCGAGCGCATGGTCCTGGGCGGCACGGCGAGCCCGCGGTTGCTGGAGCAAAGCGCCCCGGCGTACCTCACCGCCTGTGGTTTGGCCATGCGCAGGTTCTACCCATGATCCTGATCAATCTGTTGCCCCACCGGGAGGCGCGGCGCATCGCCAGAAGGCGAGATTTTTTTGTCAAGCTGGTCATCAGCGGTTTGATCGGTCTGGCCCTCGCGGCGGTGTCCTGGGCGGTACTGACCGAGATGATCTCCTCGCAGGAACAGCGCAATGCGTATCTCCAGTCCGAGATCGTCAAGCTGGATCGGCAGATCAAGGAAGTCGCGACTCTTCGAAGCGAGATCAATGCGCTGACCGCCCGTCTGCGTGCCATTGACGATCTCCACGCAGACCGAAATCTGGCCGTGCGTCTGCTCAATGAACTGGGCCGTCTGGCGCCCGAGGACATGCAGTTCAGATCCTTGACCCAGACCGGGCAGGAGCTGGTGCTCAGTGGCGTGGCGTATTCCAGCGAACGTGTGGCCGAACTGATGAGAAACACGTCGCGCAGCGGGGTCTGGCTGGGCAGTCCCGAGTTGATCGAAGTGAAGGCTGTCGACATTCCCAAGACCGAAGGGGCTGAGGGGGTACGGCTCTACGAGTTCTCCGTGCGGATGAAGCTCAGGCGGGCCGACTCCGATCCTGCCGTGGTTCGATCTGTCGCCCCGGCGGCTTCCTGAGGGTTTGCATGGCTGCTCTACCGCTTCACAGCCCCAAGCCAAGGCCCTCCCTGGACCTCAGGAAGGCCCTGGAACGGGCTGCTGCTCAGTTCCGCGCGCTTGACCTCAGAGAGCCCGGTCAGTGGCCCGTCTTGCCCCGGGCGCTGGCATGGGGCTCCATGGTGTTGCTGGTCTTTGGTTTGGCATGGCTTGTGTTCGTCTCTGATGCCGCATCCAGGCTCAAGCAACTGCAGACTGCCGAGTTGACATTGAAGGAAGAGTACCGCGCCAAGCTGGCCCGTGCCGCCAACCTGCCGGAGTTGCGCAAGCAGAAGGTGCGGCTGGAGGAGTTCGTGCGGGTGGCCATGCGATTGCTGCCCGACAAGACCGAGATGGACGCCATGCTGTCCAACATTGGCCAGGCCCAGTTGGGTCGGGGTCTCACGTTGGAGCACTTCAAGCCGGAGCAGGAGGTGCCTCACACCGAGTACGTGGAAATCCCCATCACGTTGAAGGTGACGGGGAGTTATCACAATTTGGGCTCGTTCGCGGCCGATGTCGCCAGCCTCCCCCGTATCGTTGCATTGCAGGAACTCAAAGTGGCCATACCGGCTCCAAAACCGGCCGCCCCGCTGAACGCCTCCACGGTCTTGACGTTTGAGGCCAAGGTGCGGGCTTACCGCTACGCGGACCTGCAGGTGGCTGCACCGGCGCAGGCCGCAAGTCGGCCCCCTGGCAGGCCAGGCCCGGGCCAACCTCCTGCCAAGCCGGAGGCGGGCCTGGAGGTGGGCCGGCCGTCTGCCCTGAAAGGCGCGAAATGAGCCTCTCTCGTGGCTTGGGTCGCAGGAGCGTCGCCCATGTGGCCCTGGCGCTATCAACCTCATTGGTTCTGGGAGCCTGCTCTCCTTCCCTGGACGATTTGCAGGCCTGGGCTGAAGAGGAAAAGCGCAATGTGAAGCTCGGAGTTCAGCCCTTGCCCACGCCAACCCGTTTCTACCCCGAACAGTATCAGGCCTACCGAAGCGTGGACCCCTTTGATTTCCAGTGGGTGCGGGATGCCATGCTCAAGGCCACGGCGCAGAGCAGTCCGCTGTTTTTACGTGAGTTGCGCCGGCGACGTCAGCCCCTGGAAACCTTTTCACTGGACCAGATGTCCATGGTCGGCGCACTGATGCAACCCAGGCGCACGGTGGGCTTGGTGAACGTGGGGGGCGTGCTGTACCAAGTCAAACCGGGAGACTATATGGGTCAGAACAACGGTCGCGTGGTGAAGATCCTGGAAGGCCAGATCGAAGTGCTGGAAGTGGTGCAGGATGCTTCCGGCAGATGGGTGGAGCGCGCCACGGCTTTGAAGGCGCGAGGGGCGACCCAATGAATTTCATCTGTTTGTTGGCCGGTCCGGCACAGTCCCTTGGCAGGCACGTGGCCTGGGTCGCGTGGGTCCTCCTGGCCTTTGCACCCACAGGGTCCTGGGCTCAGCTGACGCTGCAGTCGCTCAGCGGCACGCTCGACAGGGGGGTGGAAGTCGTCAGAATCGAATTCAGCCAGCCTCTGGCCCAGCCCCCGGCAGGGTTTGCGGTGCTGGAGCCGCCGCGCATCGCACTGGACTTTCCTGGCGTGTCCAACGGCGCATCCCAAGGGCTTGTCGAGGTGAACCAGGGCAACCTCAGGACGGTGACCGTGGTTGAAGCCGGGGGGAGGACCCGAGTGGTGCTGAACCTGAACCGCCCTTCACCGTACAGGATCCAGATGGACGGGAACGCCCTGCTGGTGCGCCTGGAAGGCGCCGGGGCGTCGTCGGTTGCCCGCTCCGATCGGACCGATCCGCAGGCGGGCGCCCCCCAGACCAAGCCCGACCCTGCTCCTGGTGCGGTGGGCGTGGCCGTCCCGGCGTTGAGGGATATCGACTTCCGCCGCAGCGCCAACGGCACCGGGCGCATCGTCGTGAAGCTGCCTTCCGCAGACACCGGGGTGGACATTCGCAGCCAGGGCCAGAACCTGGCCCTTGAATTCCTGCGCTCCAGCCTGCCCGATGCCTTGCGTCGACGGCTCGACGTGTCGGACTTCGGCACGCCCATCCAGTCCGTATCGACCGTGCAGGCCGGCGACAAGGTGCGAATGCTGGTGGAGTCGCGCGGCGCCTGGGAGCACAGCGCCTACCAAACCGACGACCAGTTTGTGCTGGAAGTCCGGCCCGTGCGTACCGACCCCAACCGACTCTCGCAGGGGCCGGTCTTCACGGGCGAAAAGCTGTCTCTGAACTTTCAGAACATCGAGGTGCGGGCCGTTTTGCAGGTCATCGCTGACTTCACCGGTTTCAACGTCGTCGCCAGCGATTCGATCAAGGGCAACCTGACGCTGCGCCTCAAGGACGTGCCCTGGGACCAGGCGCTGGACATCGTCCTGCAGAGCAAGGGCCTGGGCGTGCGCAAGAACGGCAACGTGCTGATGATCGCCCCGGCTGAAGAGATCAACGCCAAGGACCAGCAGGAACTGGAGGCCCGCAACAAGCTGGCCGAGTTGGAGCCTTTGCGTACCCAGTCCTTCCGGCTGAACTACGCCAAGGCCGAGGGCCTGGCGCGCGCTCTGAGCGGTGGGGGTACAGCGGGCTCGGCCGGGTTGCCAGCGGGGGGGTTCGGGTCCTCGGGCGCGGGCATGGGCTCAGGCATGGGCTCAGGCTTGGGCTCGATCGGCGGCGGGGCGTTCGGCAGTGGGAACGTGGGCAATGCGCGCATCCTGTCGTCGCGCGGCAGCGTGATCGCCGAGGCGCGGACCAATCAACTCTTCGTCACCGATATCGCCAGCAAGCTTGAGCAGGTGCAGGCGCTGATCTCCAAGGTGGACATTCCCGTGCGCCAGGTGCTGATCGAGGCGCGCATCGTCGAGGCTGACGACACCTTCGGGCGTGCCCTGGGCGTCAAGCTGGGCGGCAACGATCTGCGCGGACTGCGTGGAGGCGTCCCCGGATATTCAGTAGGCGGTGGCAACTACCTCGCTGTGGGCAACAACTACGGTTCTCTGGTGACGCAGACGGGGCAGGGAAGCACCAGCGGTCAGGGCGGTTCGCCCCAGACGGGTTCCAGTACCTTCTCGGACCCCACGTTCGTCAGCCTGCCTGCCAACACCAGCTCGCTGGGCTCGGCGGCGGCCACTTTTGCGCTGTCTCTGTTCAGTCCCAATGCCAACCGTTTCCTGAACCTCGAACTCTCCGCGTTGGAGGCCGAGGGCAAGGGCAAGATCATCTCCAGCCCGCGGGTCATCGTTGCCGATCAGGATCGGGCCCTCATCGAGCAGGGCGAGGAGCTGCCGTACCAGAACGCCACCTCCAGCGGCGCTACGGCCGTGAGCTTCAGGAAGGCCAGTCTGAAACTGGAAGTGGTGCCGCAGATCACACCCGAGGGCAACGTGATCCTCGACGTGGATGTCAACAAGGACAGCGTGGGCCGCGTCACGCCCTCGGGCTTTGGCATCGACACCAAGCATGCCAAGACCAAGGTGATGGTGCAGGACGGCGGTACCGTGGTGATCGGCGGCATCTACATCCAGACCGAAAAGTCCGAAGTCAACAAAGTGCCGATGTTGGGGGACGTACCCTTCCTGGGCCATTTGTTCAAGAACACTGCGCGCACGTTCAACAAGACCGAGCTGCTCATCTTCCTCACACCCAGGATCGTGTCTGACGGTCCCCTGGGCCGGTGATGTGGCGGCCCGACGGCGCCGGCTGAGTTCAACAATGAGGGGTAGCGAACCGATGAAGAGTTTCACCCATGGTTTCAGGTGCGCTTTGGGCCTGGTGGTGTTGATGGGTTTGCACGCCTGTGGCGGAGGCGGCGAAAAGGCGGGAACCCCTGCGTTCACTGACGTGGCCCAGACTGCTGCCACCTTGACCCTCAGCATCAGCAGCACGACCATTTCCTCAGCCAGCCCCGCGCAGATTTCAGCCGTTCTCAAGGATGCCAATGGAAACCCGGTGCCGGGCCAGGTGGTGACCTTCAAGGTCGTACGTTCGCTCGCGGTCACCGGTGCACCCACGGCGCTGACGAATGTCAATGGCGAAGCGACCACTTCGTTGGCGCCAGCCAGTTCCACGAGCGTCGGTGCCGACGAGTTGACCGCCACTGTGACGTATGCTGGCAAGGTCCTGGAAAAGACGGTGGCATTCCAGTTCAACGCCACCAACATCGCGCTGTCGTTTGGCGCGCTGCCTGGCGGCTTCACGCTCTCGGCCTACGGTCAGGTCTCTCTGACGCTGAACGCGTCGGGCGCATCCGTCGGCTCTCCCGTCAGCGTGAACCTGTCCAGTGCCTGTGTGGCTCAGGGCAAGGCCAGTCTGTCTCCGTCCACGGCCACCCTGACCTCCGCAAACCTGACGGTGCAGTACGTGGACAATGGATGTGGGGCCTTGCAGGCCTCCGACGTGGTGCAGGTATCGGTGCCGGCGTCGTCCTCCACCGCCGCCCTCACGATTCCCTTGGCAAGCCCCGGGGTGGCCAGCCTGGGCTTCGTGCAAGCCTCGCCCGAACTGATCTACCTCAAAGGCTCCGGCCTGGTTGAGACTTCACTGGTCAGCTTCGTCGTGCGGGACATCGCTGGCAACCCCCTGCCCAATCAGGCGGTCAGTCTGAGTCTGCTGACGGGCGCTGGTGGGGTCCTGATGGAAGGCCAGTTGGTGGGGGCTGGGGCCATCTCCCGCACCTCGGATGCGCAGGGCCGCGTATCGGTGCGCATCAGCTCGGGTACGGTGCCCACACCCGTGCGCGTGCAGGCCAGTGTCACCGCGGGCACGACCACGGTGTCCACGCTCTCGAGCAACTTGAGCGTTGCGGTGGGCTTGCCGTCGCAGCTGAACTTCTCGCTGTCGCAGAACGCGAGGAACATCGAGGGCTTCAACATCGATGGCACGGCCAACAGCTACACCATCATCGCTGCAGACCGCAGTGGAAACCCCGTGCCGGCTGGCACATCTGTCAACTTCACGGCCGAGGGCGGGCAGATTGCGCAGACTGCGCTGACCCAGTTGGTGGGCGGCATCGCCCGTGCCAGCGTCAATTTCGTTTCTGCGCAGCCGCGCCCTGCAGACGGGCGGGTCACCATCACCGCCTATGCCCTGGGCGAGGAATCGTTCGAGGACTACAACGGGAACAACACCTACGACGCCGGAGAACCCTTCCAGGACCTGGGCAACGTGGTCAAGGACCGCTTGTTCGATGGTACCTACAACCCGACCGAGGATGAGTTTGTGTCCCGCAATGTCGGTCCCAGTGTGGCGTGCGTGCCGCCTGCCAACGCCAGGCTGGCATTGGGCCCTGGCATCCCGTCGATGCCGGACACCTGCGACGGTGTCTGGAGTGGCGCGGGCGCGGTCTACGTGAGGCGCGCCTTGGAGACAGTCCTGTCGACTTCCGCCGCACGGCCGCTGTGGGTCGAGACCGGCGGCCAGGCGGGCGGTCGAGGCCTGTCCGCCTCTTGCTCCAAGATCACGCTGCAGGTGGGTTCCGCGCCGACGGCCACGGCCATTTTCACGCGTGTCGCAGGTCAGACCTGGTACACGGGGTCGACGGACTTGGGTGCCGTTGCCTCGGGAGCCCTGACCCTCATCGTGGCCGACGCCAATGACACCCGCCTCAACCCGATGGCTGCGGGCACCGAGATCACCGCTTCGACAACCACCACGGGCCTGACCGTCGAGCTGCTCGGTGGCTCCCCCGTGGCGAGCACCTCGGAAGCATCCTTGGCCGGCTTGAGCTTTACCTTTGACGCCACCACCACGTCCGGTCTGATCTCGGTGGCATTCAAGTCTCCCAGCGGACTGACCTCCTCCGTGGCCATTCCCGTCCAGAAGGGCGTTCGCCCCTCCATCTGCCCGCCATGAACCTCGCCCTCGTCGGCATGCCCGGCTGCGGCAAATCCACCGTAGGGCGGCATCTGGCGCGGCATCTGGGCTTGCGTTTTGTGGATGCCGACACGGAGCTGGAGTCCCGTATCGGCATGACCGTCCGAGCATTCTTCGAGACGCGGGGCGAGGCGGCCTTTCGTGATGAAGAACAGGCTTTGATCGAGGGCCTGTCGCGAGGCCAGCGTCAGTTGATTGCCACGGGCGGTGGGGCGGTGTTGCGCCAGGCCAACCGGGAGGCCCTGCATGCGCGCTGCAAGGTCTTTTACATGCGTGCCACGCCGGAGGATCTGTATCGCCGGCTGCGGCATGATACGCATCGGCCGCTGCTGCAGGTGGCCGACCCCCTGAAGCGCCTGCGCGAGCTGTACCGCGAGCGGGATCCGCTGTACCGCCGCGCGGCCCACTTCATTGTGGAGACCCCCCGGCCGTCGGTCCAGGGCCTGCAGCACATGATCCTGATGCAGCTGGAGCTGGCGGGTTTGATCGATGCCGGCACGGTGCCCTCGCCCGTGGACCCCGTGGCACAGGCCGAACCCTGAGGAACGACATGGGCCTGCAGGCACCGGCCGTGCCCGATGCGGCGACGCAGAGCGTGGTGGTGGATACGGGGCGCGAGCGCTACGACATCCTCATTGGCCGCGGCCTGTTGGCGCAGGCGCAGTGCTGGACGGGCCTGCCCCATGCTGCGCAGGCCGTGGTGGTGAGCAACGCGACCATCGCCCCGCTGTGGGGGCAGCGCCTGGTGCAGGCGCTGCAGCCGCACTACCGGCATGTGACGGTGATCGAGTTGCCCGACGGCGAGGCGCACAAGGACTGGCCGGCCCTGAACGCCATCTTCGACCACCTGCTGGGCCACGGGGCGGACCGCAAGACCGTGCTGTTCGCGCTGGGCGGCGGCGTGGTGGGCGACATCACCGGCTTTGCCGCCGGGTGCTACATGCGCGGCGTGCCCTTCGTGCAGGTGCCCACCACGCTGCTGGCCCAGGTGGATTCCTCGGTGGGCGGCAAGACGGCCCTCAACCACGCCCTGGGCAAGAACATGATCGGCCTGTTCTACCAACCGCGGCGCGTGGTGTGCGATCTGGACACGCTGCAGACGCTGCCGCAGCGCGAGTTCATCGCCGGGCTGGCCGAAGTGATCAAGTACGGTCCCATCGCGGACGAGGCTTTCCTGTGCTGGATCGAGGACCATCTGGACGACCTGCTGGCTCGCGAGCCTGCGGCGCTGACCCACGCCATCCGCCGTTCCTGCGAGATCAAGGCCGAGGTGGTGGGCGCGGACGAGAAGGAAGGCGGCGTGCGTGCCATCCTGAACTTCGGCCACACCTTCGGCCATGCCATCGAATCCGGGCTGGGCTACGGGCAGTGGCTGCATGGCGAGGCCGTGGGCTGCGGCATGCGCATGGCCACCGACCTGTCGGTTCGCCTGGGCCTGCTGCCACCCTCGGCGCTGGAGCGCATGCACCGGCTGCTGGTGCGCGCCGGCCTGCCGGTGCGGGCACCGGACCTGGGGGTCGAACGCTACCTGCAATGGATGGGCCGGGACAAGAAGGCCGAGGCCGGCGAGATCCGGTTTGTCCTGCTGGAGTCCATGGGTCGCGCCGTGGTGCGGCCCGCGCCGGCTGAACAGGTGTGCCAGGTGCTGGAAGCGGCGGTCGGGCGGGGCGCGCCGGCCTGAAGGCTTCGTCTGGCGTCGTGATGGCACGCCTGCCCCGGATCTCCCTGCCGGGCCACGCCCACCATGTGGTGCAGCGGGGTCACAACCGGCAATGCATCGTGCACGATGACACCGACCGCCAGCAGTGGAAGAGCCTGCTGCACGATGCCGCCGTCACACACCGGGTGGATGTGCACGCCTGGCTGTTGCTGGATGACCACTTTCATCTGGTGCTGACCCCCCACGCCGCCGAAGGTCTGGGGCGGATGATGCAGTCGCTGGCGCGTCGGCATGCCGCCGAGTTCAACCGCCGCCATGCCCGTACCGGCACGCTGTGGGAAGGGCGTTACCGCTGCGCGATGGTTCAGCCGGGCCCCTGGCTGGCTGACTGCATGGTCTATGTCGAGTCGCACCCGGCCCGGCACCCCCCGTGCGCAGCGGGGCTGGCCTGGCCCTGGTCCAGCCTGGGCCATCACCTGGGTGCGCAGCGGGACCCGCTGGTGGTGGAGCCGGCGGTCTGGTGGAGCCTGGGCAACACGCCGTTCGAGCGTGAGGCCGCCTGGCGCACCCGTGTGGAGGCCGGACTGTCGCCCGACCGGGTGCAGCGCATCACGCTGGCCACCCGGCGCGGCTGGCCCGTCGCGGAAGAGGCCTTCGCCCGCAGCCTGGAGCCCGGCCTGGGCCGCCCCGTGACCCCGCGCCCCCGCGGTCGGCCCCCATTGGCAGGCCCGGTGGGGTCTCCAGAGGACAACGCTCAGGTCTCGTGATCGGCGCGCTGTGGCGCAGCGGGCCTGGCCTGGCAGGCGACTTGCTTGCCTGAAGCCGCGTCTTGAAGATCAGTGCAGGGCTGTCCTTTTATATGTCCCCATTTAATGGGTGGTTCGAAAGTTGATGTGGAATCAATTAACCTGACCCCTTTTTATAGCCCTTGAGGTCGCTGCTGCACCGCAGTATCCTGCCGATCCCGTCGAACGTGCCCCCGGAGAACGCCATGGACCCCGCAGCCGCCCTTCTCAAGACCGACGCCCCGGCGCTCCACGTGGGCGCCCCCGCAGCGTCGAGGGGTGAACTCGAGGCCAGCCAGGCCTTGGGCCTGTACGACCCCTCCCAGGAGCACGACGCCTGTGGCGTGGGCTTTGTGGCACACATCAAGGGACACAAGGCGCACGCCATCGTGCAGCAGGGCCTGAAGATCCTGGAGAACCTGGACCACCGCGGCGCGGTGGGGGCCGATGCGCTGATGGGCGATGGCGCGGGCATCCTGATCCAGATCCCGGATGAGTTCTACCGGGCCGAGATGGCGGTGTCCGGCCGGGCTCCCGATGGTCGCTTGGGCGTGACGCTGCCAGCCCCGGGAGAGTACGGCGTGGGCATGATTTTTCTGCCCAAGGAGCACGCCTCGCGCCTGGCCTGCGAGCAGGAGATGGAGCGCGCCGTCCGGGCAGAGGGGCAGGTGCTGCTGGGCTGGCGCGACGTGCCGGTGGACCGTGACATGCCCATGTCACCCACGGTGCGCGCCAAGGAGCCGGTGATCCGCCAGGTGTTCATCGGCCGCGGCCCCGACGTCATCGTGCCCGACGCGCTGGAGCGCAAGCTGTACGTCATCCGCAAGACAGCCTCTGCCGCCATCCAGGCGCTCAAGCTCACGCACAGCCGCGAGTACTACGTGCCCAGCATGAGCTGCCGCACCGTCATCTACAAGGGCCTGCTGCTGGCCGACCAGGTGGGCACGTACTACCTCGACCTGAAGGATCCGCGCACCGTCTCCGCTCTCGCGCTGGTGCACCAGCGCTTTTCCACCAACACCTTCCCCGAATGGCCGCTGGCGCACCCCTATCGCATGGTGGCGCACAACGGCGAAATCAACACCGTCAAGGGCAACTTCAACTGGATGCGCGCCCGTGAGGGCGTGATGAAGTCGCCCGTGCTGGGTGATGACCTGAAGAAGCTCTATCCCATCAGCTTCGAGCACCAGAGCGACACCGCCACCTTCGACAACGCGCTGGAACTGCTGACCATGGCCGGCTACCCGCTGGCCCACGCCGCGATGATGATGATCCCCGAGGCCTGGGAGCAGCACGAGGGCATGGACGAGCGCCGCCGCGCGTTCTACGAGTACCACGCGGCCATGATCGAGCCCTGGGACGGCCCCGCGGCCATGGTGTTCACCGATGGCAAGCAGATCGGCGCCACGCTGGACCGCAACGGCCTGCGCCCGGCGCGCTACTGCGTGACCGATGACGATCTGGTGGTGATGGGCTCGGAGTCCGGCGTGCTGCCCATCCCGCAGAACCGCATCGTCAAGAAGTGGCGTCTGCAGCCGGGCAAGATGTTCCTGATCGACCTCGAGCAAGGGCGCATCGTCGATGACGAGGAACTGAAGAACCAGTTCGCCAGCGCCCGGCCGTACCGCCAGTGGATCGAGAACGTGCGGGTGAAGCTGGACGACATCGCCGTGCCTGCGGGCGCAGCCGCCAGCGCCGGCAGCTTCAGCGAATCGCTGCTGGACCGCCAGCAGGCCTTCGGCTACACGCAGGAAGACCTGAAGTTCCTGATGAGCCCCATGGCCGCCAATGGCGAAGAGGGCATCGGCTCCATGGGCAACGACTCACCGCTGGCGGTGCTGTCGGACAAGAACAAGCCGCTGTACAACTACTTCAAGCAGTTGTTCGCGCAGGTGACCAACCCGCCGATCGACCCGATCCGCGAGGCCATCGTGATGTCGCTCAACAGCTTCATCGGCCCCAAGCCCAACCTGCTGGACATCAACGCGGTGAACCCGCCCATGCGGCTGGAGGTGACCCAGCCGATCCTTGACTTCGAGGACATGGCGCGGCTGCGCACCATCGAACAGCACACGGCGGCCAAGTTCCGCAGCCATGAGCTGGACATCACCTACCCTGCCGAGTGGGGCCGCGAGGGCGTGGAGGCCCAGTTGGCCTCGCTGTGCGCCGAGACGGTGGACGCCATCAAGGGCGGCCACAACATCCTCATCATCACCGACCGGCACATGAGCCGCACGCAGGTGGCCATCCCCGCCTTGCTGGCGCTGTCGGCCATCCACCACCACCTGGTGCGTGAGGGCATGCGCACCACGGCCGGCCTGGTGGTGGAGACGGGCTCGGCGCGCGAGGTGCACCACTTCGCGGTGCTGGCGGGCTATGGCGCCGAAGCCGTGCACCCCTACCTGGCCATGGAAACCTTGGCCTCGCTGAACGCCGGCCTGCCGGGCGAGTTGTCGGCCGACAAGGCGATCCACAACTACGTCAAGGCCATCGGCAAGGGCCTGT
>JBMLPD010000033.1:0-2548 GCA_049242285.1 Rubrivivax sp. | reverse complement strand
GCGCGCTACGAGAAGCTGCTCACCAGCAACGAGATCCTCACGCTGATCACCGCGCTGGGCACCGGCATCGGCAAGGGCATGGGTGGGGACGACTTCAACGTCGACAAGCTGCGCTATCACCGCATCATCATCATGAGCGTGGACGGTGATGACCACGTGTTCGTGCGGCCCCGTGGTGGGCTGGCGCGCATGGTGCGTATCGGCGCCTTCATCGACGCGGCGCTGCAGCAGCATGGCGCGGTGCAAAACGCCCACGGCGTGGCCAAGGTACAGGGCGCAGACCTGGGCGAGGTGCTGTGCTTCGGCGTGGACGCGCATGACGTGCGCTTCAAGCCCATCAAGGCGGTCATCCGCCACCCGCTGGATGAGACGCTCTACGAAGTGAAGACGGCCCATGGCCGCACGGTGAGGGTCACGTCCAGCCACAGCGTGTTCGTGCACGAAGACGGTGCCGTCAAGCTCAAGCGCGGTGATGAACTGAAGCTGGGCGACCAGGTGGTGGCACCGAAGACGGTGCGCTTGGGTGAGGCTGCTGCCACGCAGCTGGATCTGCTGCAAGCCCTGTGGGCCGTGCCCCAGGCCGCGCAGCAGGTGTGGCTGCGCGGCCCCGCCGTGCAGGCCTGGTACGAGGCGCGGGTGCTGGACCGTCACGGCCCGGACACCGACCTCACGCAAGAACGCGTGGAGATTCCCGTTGAGGTGGGCCAGGAACTCGCCGCACAACGACGCGCCAGCGGCGTGAGCCAGCAAGCCTTGTGCGAGGCCGTGGGCATCCGCCAGCCAGTGACTTTCCATGCCTGGGAGAAGGGCCTGTCCCGGCCCAGCCTGTCCCACTTCACGGCTTACCTGAAGGCAGTGGGCGCCAACGAAGACATCTTCATGCGCAAGGTGGCCGTGGGTGAAAGCCGCCTGCAGCGCCAGTGGGCCAGGCGCCCCGGCAAGCCCTCAGGCCGCAACCTGGTGCGTGACCGTGTGCGGCTGTCGGAACTCACGTCAAGCGACGTTCAATGGTTCGCAGGCCGTGAAGACCTCACCCTCACCCCCGAGCACTGCGCGGGCCTGGGCACGTCGCGCGAACTGAACGTGAACGCCTCCCTGCTCACCCTGCTGGGCTTCTACCTGGCCGAAGGTTCCTGCTCGGCGCGCAATGGTGTGCGCCTGGCCATCGGTGCGGGCAATGCCCGGTTTGCCGATGAGATGGTGGGCCACTTCCGCGCGGTGTTCGGGCATTCGCCCGTGCTGTACCAGCAGGCCGGTCGCGTGGCCGAGCTGAAGCTCGTCAACCGCGTGGCCGCGCTGGCGTGGCAGCACCTGTTCGGTTTCGAAGGCGCTGACTCGCTGACCAAGCGCGTGCCCGACCTGGTGTTCAACGTGGGCGAAGAACTGCGCCTGGCTTTCCTGCGCGGCTATCTGCTGGGCGACGGCACCGTGAATGAACGCCAGGTGGCCTTCGGCACCTCGTCTTACGACCTGGCCAGCGGCGTGATGTATCTGTTGAGCTCGTTCGGCGTGGTGGCCTCGCTGTCACGCAGAGAGCCCGATGGCGTGGAACGCGAGGTGCGAGGCCAGCCCTGTGCCACGCGCCACCCGCACTGGACCATCACCGTCTGCGCCAAGGAAGACCTTCGCAGGATCGAACCCGTCTGGCGGGATCACGCCAGCGCCCCGGCGCTGCGCGAAACCCTGTCGCACCCCGAAACCAACGAGAAAAACCACCGCTTCCAGGCCATCGACGGGGACCTGATCGCCCTGCCCATCACGCAGATCCAGCCGGTGGCGGCCAGCAACGGGCAGGTGTACGACTTTTCGGTGGAGGGTGACGAGAACTTCATCGCCGGCATGGGTGGCCTGTGCTGCCACAACACCGACGCCGACGTGGACGGCGCGCACATCCGCACCTTGCTGCTGACTTTCTTCTACCGCCAGATGCCTGAGCTGGTGGAACGCGGGCACATCTACATCGCCCAGCCGCCGCTGTACAAGGTCAAGCACGGCAAGCACGAGCAGTACCTCAAGGACGGGCACGAGCTGGACGCCTACCTGATGAAGGTGGCGCTGGACGGTGCGGTGGTGCTGCCCTCGGGCGCCGGTGAAGGCCAGCCCACCATCAGCGGCTCTGCGCTGGAGGACCTGGCGCGCCAGTACGTGCTGGCCACCAACGTCATCGAGCGCCTGTCCAACTGGATGGACGTGGAAGCGCTGCGCGCCATCAGCGACGGCCTGGTGCTGAAGCTGGACAACGCTGCTGAGGCCGAGGCCAGCGCCCAGGCGCTGCAAGGCGCACTGCACGATGCCGAGGTGGCCGCCGAGTACGACGCCCGCACCGACAAGCACCACCTGCGTGTGAGCCGCCGGCATCATGGCAACGTCAAGAGCAGCGTCATCACCGCAGACTTTGTCCACGGTGCCGACTACGAAGCCCTGGCCACCGCGGGCCTGACCTTCAAGGGCCTGCTGGGCGCCGAGGCCGTGGTGCGCCGCGGCGAGGGCGAGCGCCAGAAGGAGCACAAGGTCAGCGACTTCCGCGCCGCCATGGCCTGGCTGATGG
>JBMLPD010000032.1:0-4132 GCA_049242285.1 Rubrivivax sp. | reverse complement strand
AGACCAGGTCCACATAGGGCGCACGCTCCACGATGGCCGCGCCTTCCTGGCTGGCGACGCAGCCGCCCACGCCGATGAGCACGCCCTTCTTCTTCAGGTGCTTCACACGCCCCAGGTCGCTGAACACCTTTTCCTGCGCCTTCTCGCGCACCGAGCAGGTGTTGAACAGGATGAGGTCGGCCTGCTCCGGGTCGGGCGTGGGCTCGTAGCCTTCGGCCGCGCGCAGCACGTCGGCCATCTTGTCCGAGTCGTACTCGTTCATCTGGCAGCCGAAGGTGCGGATGTAGACCTTCTTGGCGGGCAGGGGGGTGTCCACGGGAATCCTCTCGAAATCTGTAGGCGCAAGCCCCGGTGAGGGCGCAGGCTCGTGGGGGGTTCAGCGTGACCAGCGCTGGCTGGCGGGGTCGAAGCGCCAGCTGGCGGCCTCTGCTGGCGTGGAGGGCCAGGGTTGGTTGGCCCATTCGGCGCGGTTCAGGATCCACACATCCATGAGCAGGCCGCTGGAGGGCTCGCGGGTGTAGTGCACCACCAGGGTCTGGCCCACCAGGCTGGCGGGCAGCCGCAGCATGTGGTCTTCACCCCGGATGCGGGCGCCAGGCGCCAGGCGATCGGCATGGCCGTTGAGCACGGCCAGGGGCGCCGCACCGAACAGCAGTTCGCCGCGCAAGGCGTTGGCGGGAAAGCTGCGGTGGCCGGGAGGCGGGCCGGCCACCGCCAGCGTGGCCAGCAGGGGAAGGATCAGCGCCGCGGCCCGGGCTCTGAAGCTGGCAACGGCGCCTGAACGCAGGACACGCGAAGTTCGACGGGCGCAAGCCGGTGGCCTGGTGGGGTCACAGCGGTGCATGGTGTGGATCCAGAGGCTGTGGGGACAGGCGGCGATGGTAGCGCGGTTTGGCGCCACGGCTTGGCCACCTGGCCGGGCGGTCGCTATACTCGATTGACACTTTGGTACGTCAACGCGACGTGTCGTCCTCAAGAAGTCGCAGGATGCCCAACCCCTTCCCCTTCAGCGCCATCGTCGGCCAGGACGAGATGAAGCTCGCCGTGTTGATCGCGGCGGTGGATGCGGGCGTGGGCGGCGTGCTGATCTTCGGGGACCGCGGCACCGGCAAGTCCACGGCGGTGCGCGCGTTGGCCGCCCTGCTGCCGCCCATGACGGTGGTGGCCGGCTGCCGTTACGGTTGCGACCCGCAGGCCGCACCCACCTGCGGCAGCGCCGAAGTCTGCGAGGCGCGCGCCCGCAACAAGACCGCCAAGGTGCCGGTGCCGGTGGTGGACCTGCCACTGGGCGCCACCGAAGACCGCGTGGTGGGGGCGCTGGACATCGAGAGGGCCCTGAGCCAGGGCGTGAAGTCCTTCGAACCGGGGCTGCTCGCGCGGGCCCATCGGGGCTTTCTGTACATCGACGAGGTCAACCTGCTGGAAGACCACCTGGTCGACCTGCTCATCGACGTGGCGGCCTCGGGCCAGAACGTGGTGGAGCGCGAGGGCCTGAGCGTGCGGCACCCCGCGCGCTTCGTCCTGGTGGGCAGTGGCAACCCCGAAGAAGGCGAACTGCGACCGCAACTGCAGGACCGTTTTGGCCTGGCCGTGGACGTGAAGACGCCTACCGACCTGCCCACGCGGGTGGAAGTGGTCAAGCGCCGCGACGCCTACGAGCGCGACCCCGAGGCCTTTGCCGCCAAGTGGAAGAAGGACGAAGACCGCACGCGCAGGCGCATCGTCGCTGCGCGGCAACGGCTGGCGTCGGTGGTGGTGCCGGATGCCGCCCTGGAACGCGCTGCGCAGCTGTGCATGGCTCTCGGTACCGACGGCCTGCGCGGCGAGCTCACCTTGATGCGCGCCGCCCGCGCCCTGGCCGCGCTGGAGGGCGTGGCCGTGGTGGGGGACGCCCAGCTGCGCCAGGTGGCGCGCCCGGCGCTGCGCCACCGCCTGCGCCGCGACCCGCTGGATGAATCCGACGCCACCGTTCGGGTGGACCGTGCCCTCGCCGAGATCTTCTCCAACTGAGTCGGCCTGCGCAGAGCGGGGGGGGTCCTCTGCGCCGGGGGCCGCGCCGCCTGCCGCGCCAGCGGGGCCGCCAGGGTCTGGGGCGGTGCAGGCGCTGCAAGCCGGCGACGCCTTCCAGGCTGCCGCCTTGTTGCTGGTGGATCCTGCCGGCCTGGGGGGCGTGCGGCTGCGCGCACCGGCCGGGCCGGTGCGAGACGCCTGGCTGACGCTGTTGCAGGCCCTGGCTCCGCCCGGTATGCCGCTGCCGCGCCTGCCGGCCTCGGCCAGCGAAGACCGCCTGCTGGGAGGCCTGGACCTCTCGGCCACGTTGGCCGCCGGGCGCCCTGTGGCCCAGACGGGCCTGCTGCACCAGGCCGATGGCGGCATCGTGGTCGCGGCCATGGCCGAGCGCATGCCCGCGGTCAACGCGGCCCATCTGTGTGCGGCGCTGGACACGGCCGCCGTTCGCCTGGAGCGTGACGGCCTGGCGCAGCGCCTGCCTGCACGCATCGCGGTGGTGGCGCTGGACGAATCCCGGGCGGAGGACCGCCCGCCCTCTGCCGCGCTGGCTGACCGGCTGGGCCTGTGGGTGAGCCTGACCGAGCTGTCGGTGCGCGATGTGGTCACGGCCGATGCCACGATGGCCCACGAGGTGGCGCAGGCGCGCTCACGCCTGCCTGAGGTCACCGTGCCAGACGACATCGTCCAGGCCCTGTGCGCGGCCACCCTGGCGCTGGGCGTGGACTCTGCGCGGGCCGCCTGGGCGGCGACGCGCTGCGCCCGTGCGGCGGCCGCGCTGCGCGGCGCCACGGTAGCCGATGCCGACGACGCGGCGCTGGCGGCGCGCCTGGTGCTGGCGCCCCGGGCCACCCGGCAACCGGTGGCTGAAGAGGCGCCGCCGCAGGATGACAGCCCCCCGCCGCAGGAGCCGCCTGCACCGGAGGAACCGCCGCAAGCGCCCGACGTGCCCGAAGCGCCCGACACGCCACCGCCGTCTGAAGACGCCGACCCGCCTGCCGAGCCTGACCCGGACCCGCAGAACGCCCAGGCGCTGGAAGACCGGTTGATCGAGTCCGCCGTGGCGGCCATCCCGGCCGGCCTGCTCGCGCGCCTGGCCTCGGGTGAACGGGTGCGGGGCCGGTCGTCTGACGCCGGCCGGGCCGGGGCCGCCGCGGCTTCGGGCCTGCACGGCCGGCCTGTCGGTTCGCGCCGCGGGGTGCCGCGGGGCGGGCAGCGCCTGCACCTCATCGACACCCTGCGCGCCGCAGCGCCCTGGCAGCGGCTGCGCCGCGCCCAGGCCCGGCCGGGTGCGCCGCCCATCCTGGTGCGGCCGGACGACTTCCACCTGCGCCGGCACGAACACAAGCGCAGCACGACCACCATCTTCGCGCTCGATGCCTCGGGCTCGTCGGCGCTGTACCGGCTGGCCGAGGCCAAGGGTGCCGTCGAACTGCTGCTGGCCGAGTGCTATGTGCGGCGCGACCAGGTGGCGGTGCTGGCTTTCCGTGGCGCGGCGGCGGAGGTGATCCTGCCGCCCACGCGTTCTCTGGTGCGGGCCAAGCGCGGCCTAGCCGGGCTGCCTGGCGGCGGCGGCACGCCTCTGGCCGCCGGCCTGGATGCGGCAGCGACGCTGGCCGCGCAGGTGCGCCGAGCCGGGGGAACGCCCGTGGTGGTGCTGCTGACCGACGGCCGCGCCAACGTCGGGCGCGATGGCCAGGGCGGGCGCGCCCGCGCGCAGGAGGAGGCGCTGGCCGCCGCGCGCGCCCTGCGCGCCCAGGGCGGCAGCGTGATCGTCATCGACACCTCGGTGCGGCCGGAGCCTGCAGCCCTTGCGCTGGCGCTGGCGGCCGGCGCCCGGTATGTGGCGCTGCCCCAGGCGGACGCCGCGGCCTTGTCGCGCGCGGTGCAGGGGGCTCATGGCCACGGCTGACCCGGCGCAGCACCTGCGCGCCTTGTCACCGTCGGCAGCGGACCGCCTGCCCCCGCACTGGCCGCACCGGGCCGCCAGCCGCTTCGTCGCGGCCGGTGGCTTGACCTGGCACGTGCAGATCTTCGAAGGGCAGGGCCAGCCCGAGACAGGCTCCGCAGGCGAGGGCGGCAGGCCGGGCGAGACGCACGCAAAGGGCGAGACCAGCGAGACCAG
>JBMLPD010000031.1:0-3108 GCA_049242285.1 Rubrivivax sp. | reverse complement strand
ACGAGGCGCGCGCGGTGGAGGGCTACAAGCAGATGATCACCGAGAGCAATTCCGATGACATCGTCTACAGCAACTTCTACACCGGCATTCACGGCAACTACCTCAAGGGCAGCATCCGCAACGCCGGCATGGACCCGGACCACCTGCCGCAGAGCGACCCGAGCAAGATGAACTTCAGCACCGGCGAGGGCGCCAACGCGGCCAAGGTCTGGCGCGACATCTGGGGCTGCGGGCAAGGCATCGGCGCCATACGCGAGGTGGTGCCGGCTGCCGCGCTGGTGGAGCGCTTCAAGCGCGAGTACGCCGAGGCACGGGCGAGGATCTGCGGCGGCTGAGACACCCGGCCGTCGCGGGTGTGGCAGAGCCCGTCAGCGCGCCATCGCCGCCTTCAGCACCTTCTCACCCGGCAGCCAGGCCACGATGGCCAGGCTCACCACCGCAATGCCCGACATCAGCAGCCACAGCTGCGTGAACCCGGCCGCCTTCACCGCCGGGCCCAGCGCCGCCACGGCCAGCGAGCTGATGCCAAACGAGATGGCGATGCGCGTGCCGCTCACGCGCGAGCGCAGCGAGTCGTCGATGTAGCGCGCCACCATCACATCGTTGAAGGGAATGGCGCCAAACACCATCACCATGCAGGCGATGGCCAGGGCGTACCAGGCCCAGCCGCTGCTGTGCGCGGCCAGGGCGAAGAACAGGATCTGCAACCCCAGGATGGCCATGAACAGCGGCTTGACGGCCACCCGGTCCACGAGCCGCCCCACCACCAGCTGCGCCAGCGAGGCCACGCCGTACAGCCCGGCCAGCAGCATGCCCAGGGCGGCGGGGTCGCTCACCAGCCCGTCCAGGCGCTCGGCCATCATCTGGGCGTTGCCGTTGGTGGTGAAGTTGAACAGCAGGCTGCCCGTGGTGGCGCTGGCCACCATCACCACGAAGGTGCGGATCGCCAGCGCGCGCGGCAGGTGCACCGACGGGCCCGCCTTGCGCGCCGGTGCAGCCGCTTCGGGCGGAGCGACGCGCGCAAACAGAAGCCCGGCGGCGATGGAGATCAGGCCCGGCACCACGAAGGCCGCGCGCCAGCCGAAGTACTTCACCAGAAAGCCCGTGGACACGGCGGCCAGGGCGATGCCCAGATTGCCCGCCAGGCCGTTGATGCCGATGGTGCGGCCCGGCCGGGTGGAGCCCTGCAGCAGCATGGGGATGCCCACCGGGTGGTAGATGGCCGAGAAGGCCCCCAGCACCGTGAGCGCCAGCCCGATCTGCCAGGCGTTCTGCGTCAGCGCCACGGCGATGGCCGACAGGCCCATGCCGTGGAAGAACAGCAGCATCATCCAGCGCCGCCCGCGCAGGTCGCCCAACCGCCCGGCGGGAATGGAACACAGCCCGAACATCAGGAAGGCCCCGGCCGTGTACGGCATCAGGTCTTCCCAGCGCGCCATGCCGAAATCCACCGCGATCGCCCCCACGGCGGTGGCGAAGATCAGCAGGAACAGGTGGTCCAGCGCGTGCGCGATGTTCAGCAGCAGGGAGGGCAGCAGGGGCATGGGGCGGGCTCATGGATGGGCGGTGCGATCCTATCCGGGTCACCGCTGCGCCGGCCACCCGCCGCTGCCGCACACCACAGTCCGATGTGACCCCCCATCAGGCCAGACTCAGCGGCGGTTGGTGAGCGTCACGCCCATCACCGAAATCGCCCCGCCCACCAGCATGGAGGCGAGGATGTCCTCCCCCAGAAGGAGTGCGGAGAGCATGACCCCAAAGGCCGGGACGAGGTTCGTGAACACTGCCGTGCGCGACGGGCCCACGGCACGGATGCCCTCTTGGTACCAGATGAAGCCCAGCACGGTGCCGATGGCACCCAGGTAGACGATGGCGGCCCACGCCTGCCACCCGATGGACATCCAGCGGATGGAAGCCACCTCTGCGGCAGCCCCCACGGCCAGAAAGGCCAGGCCCCACAACGTGGCGTACGTGGTCGCGGCGATGGGGGACATCGACTCCATCGCCTTGCGGGAAATCAGCGTGTAGGCTGCCCAGCTTGCAACGGCCAGGATCATCATCGTCTCGCCAAGGCCGAAAGAGGGGCCGATATCGCGTACAGCGCCTGCCAGGTCGCCCCGGGTGATCACGACGGCCGCGCCCAACAGGGCCACGCAGATGCCCAGCCAGCCGCGCCAGCCCAATCGTTCACCGAACACCGCGCTGGCCAGCAGCGCCGTCATGATCGGATTGAGGCTGACGAAAAGCGCGGTACGCCCTGCCGGGATGCGCGCCAGTGCGCCCAGAAAGAAGACGTTGTAGAGAAAGATGCCGGTCAGCCCCAGGGCGGCGGTGGTGAGAGCCTGCGACCGGTTCAAGCGCGGCAGCCCGCCTTCGAAGCGTGTGGCCACCACCGCCAGCAGCGCGGCCGCAACCGCAAAACGACCTGCCGCCGCCGTCATCGGCGGCATGGACTGAGCCAGGACCCGGCCGGCAATGAAAGTGCCGCCCCAGAAGAGCGCCGTGAGGATGAGCTTGATGGCCAGCGTCGCGTCGAGGCGGCCGCTGAAGCCCGAAGTCGACGGCGGCATGGATGTGTCGGGGGGTGTCTGCACAGGTGCGAGGTGCGCCGTTCGGCGCCCTTGAGTCAGATCGAAAGACCATGCTACGTTCATGCAGTGTCATGTGCAAATGAGCAGATGTTCATGTCTTTGGGGTGCCCCTTTGACCTTCTCCCAGCTTGAGATTTTCGTCATCGTGGCGAAGCTGGGTGGGTTCACTGCCGCTGCCGGTCGGCTCGGAATCACCCAGTCCGACGTGTCCCATGCGGTCACGCAATTGGAGACTTCCTGGGGTGTCACCTTGCTCTCGCGCGGACCCTCCGGGGTGGCGGTGACCGACACCGGACAGACCCTGTTGGTCAGGGTGCGCGAACTGCTGGGAATCTCCGACGCCATTCGACAAGAGGTCTGCGCCACGCGCGGCATGCATCGTGGTGCCTTGCGTATCGGCTCGTTCGGTCCGACCTCGTCGCTTCAACTGTTGCCGCACATCCTGGATGCCTTCGGCCGGCGGTTCCCGGAGATCGAGGTCTTCGTCGACGAAGGTGAAGACCATGAGGTCGCGCGC
>JBMLPD010000030.1:0-3143 GCA_049242285.1 Rubrivivax sp. | reverse complement strand
CCGGCGGTGAACAGGCCCAGGCCCAGGGCGTCAGGCCACTGCATGGCGCGCTCGGTCACACCGAAGTGCCGCGCACGCAGGAAGAGCATGGCCCCCACGCACAGCGCCAGCAAGGCCCACAGCCAGTCGGCATGCGTCACCCAGAAGAAGGGCCGACGGTCCAGCAGGATGTCGCGCAGCGTGCCCCCGCCGAAGGCGGCCAGGCCCGCCACCACCACCACGCCCACGGCGTCCAGCCGCTTGCGGGCCGCCGCCAGCAGGCCCGACAGCGCGAAGGCCAGGGTGGCCAGGGCCTCGATGAAGGTGATGGCGTTGTTCAAGGCGTCCTTCCCGACGCCACTTCAGCCGCCTGGGCGGCTGGTAGCCACGATGGGTGCTGAATGCCGAGGGCGATCACGGCACAAGTATCGAGGACGCCTGAGGGGGCCCAGCCGCCAGCGGCGGCGAGAATGCCCGGATGACCGACACCCTCACCTTGAAGCGCCCCGACGACTGGCACCTGCACGTGCGCGATGGCGCCCCCATGGCGGCCGTGGTGCCGCACACGGCGCGCCAGTTCGGCCGCGCCATCATCATGCCCAACCTCAAGCCGCCGGTGACCACGGCAGCGCAAGCTGTGGCTTACCGGGAGCGCATCCTGGCGGCGGTGCCCGCCGGCCTGCGCTTCGAGCCCCTGATGACGCTGTACCTCACCGACAACACCCCGCCCGAGGAGATCCGCCGCGCGCGCGAGGCCGGCGTGGTGGCGCTCAAGCTCTACCCGGCCGGGGCCACCACCAACAGCGACGCGGGGGTCACGGATGTGCGCCGCACCTACGCTACGCTGGAGGCCATGCAGCGCGAGGGCTTGCTGCTGCTGGTGCATGGCGAGGTGACCGATGCCGACATCGACCTCTTCGACCGCGAGGCCGTCTTCATCGACCGCGTGATGCAGCCGCTGCGCCGAGATTTCCCCGAACTCAAGGTGGTGTTCGAGCACATCACGACGAAGGAGGCGGCGCAGTACGTGGCCGGCAGTGACGAGCGCACCGCCGCCACCATCACCGCACACCACCTCCTCTACAACCGCAACGCCTTGTTCATCGGTGGCATGCGGCCGCATTACTACTGTTTGCCGGTGCTCAAGCGCGAGGTGCATCGCCAGGCGCTGGTGGCCGCGGCCACCTCCGGCAGCCCGAAGTTCTTCCTGGGCACCGACAGCGCCCCGCACGCCGCGGCGCTGAAGGAGCAGTCGGTGTGCGGTGCAGGGTGCTTCACCGCACCGGCCGCGCTGGAGCTGTATGCCGAGGCCTTCGAGGCCGCGGGTGCGCTGCACCGGCTGGAGGGTTTTGCCAGCCTGCACGGGCCGGCCTTCTACGGCCTGCCGCCCAACGAGGGCCAGGTCACGCTGCGGCGCGATCCCTGGACCCTGCCCGAGACCCTGCCTTTCGGCGACGCGATCATCAAGCCCCTGCGCGGCGGCGAAACCCTGAACTGGAAGCTGCAATGACGCAAGACAAGGTGATGCTGCTGATCGACGCGGACAACGTGTCGCTGGACGTGATCGAGCAGGCCGTGGCCTGGGTGGGCAAGCATTTCGGTGGCCCCCACGTGCGACGGGCCTACTGCACGGCGGAGTCGGCAGTCAAGCACCAGACGGCCTTCAAGCGCCTGTCCATCCGCCCGATGGTGAACCTGGCCGCGGGCAAGAATTCCACCGACATCGCGCTGGCCGTGGACGCCATCGACCTGACGCTGGCCGAGCGGCCCGACGTCGTGGTGATCGCCTCCTCCGACTCCGACTTCGCGCCCTTGGTCAGCCGCCTGCGGGAGAAGGGCTGCCGGGTCATCGGTGTGGGCCAGCAAGGCAAGACGGGCGACGAGACGCGGGCGGTCTATGACGACTACGAAGTCATGGAACACCGCAAGGCCAGGCCCCAGGGCGGCAGCGATGCAAGGGCAGAGGGCCGTGGGAAGGGCCGGGGCAACGGGCGAGGGGAGGGACGAGGGGAGGACCGAGGGGAGGGGCGCGCAGAGTCTCGCCGCGAAGGACGCAGCGGCGGCCGAAGCGGCGACCGTGAGCGCGGACGGGCCCCGCGCAAGTCCGTGGAGCCTGCCATCCTGCCCCTCGAGGCCCTGGACAGCCTGACGATCTCCGAGGCCTTGCACGAGGCGCCCTCAGCGCCCTCGGCGCCCTCGGCGCCGTCTGTGCCGTCTGTGCCGTCTGTGCCGTCTGTGCCGTCTTCGCCGTCTTTGCCGTCTGTGCCCGAGACGCTGCTCCCGCCGGCCGAGCCACCGTCAGCCGCACTGCCTGAGGCCCGGCCCGCCCGGGCTCGCTCACGCGGCGGCCGCCGCAAGCCGCAGGCGCAGGCTTTGCCAGCGTCCACCCCGCAGGCGGAACCGCCACCGCCCGGGCCGGCGCCCGCCCCAGACCTCGCCGCCGAGCCGCCCGGTGTGCAGGCCAAGCCTGCACGCAAGCCTCGCCGCCGACGCGCCGCCACGGCCAAGCGCCCGGCGGACAACGGCACCGGCTCGCTTCCCTGACGGTGGCGGGGGTATGGCGGGCCTGTACACCTTGAATTCCGTACCCCGGCCCTAACATCCACTTCTGTCGTCAATCACTGTTCCGCGCCTGGCGCGGTCTTTGCCATGAAACGCATCGTTCTGTTCGTACTGACCAACCTGGCCGTGATGGTGGTGCTGGGCATCACCGCCAGCCTGCTGGGGGTCAACAAGTTCCTGACTGCCAACGGGCTGAACCTGGGCATGCTGCTGGGCTTCTCGCTGTTGATGGGCTTTGGCGGCGCGATCATCTCGCTGCTGATCAGCAAGCCCATGGCCAAGTGGAGCACCAAGGCGGTCATCATCAACGACTCCACCGACCCCACCCACCGCTGGATCGTGGGCACGGTGCGCACCTTCGCCACCAAGGCCGGCATCGGCATGCCCGATGTGGCGCTGTACGAGGGCGAGCCCAACGCCTTTGCCACCGGTGCCTTCAAGAACTCCGCTCTGGTGGCGGTGTCCACCGGCCTGCTGCAGAACATGACCAAGGAAGAGGTCGAGGCCGTCATCGGCCACGAGGTGGCGCACGTGGCCAATGGCGACATGGTGACCATGACGCTGATCCAGGGCGTGATGAACACCTTCGTGGTCTTCATCTC
>JBMLPD010000029.1:0-11753 GCA_049242285.1 Rubrivivax sp. | reverse complement strand
GCCGCCTGCGCGCCTTCTTCCAGCTGCGCCATCACGGCCTCGGCCTGGTCGAAGGCGGGGTTGTCGGCACGGGCGTAGACCCGGCCCGAGCGGTACTGGTTGTCGGCGTCGCGCAGGTAGGTCGAGGAGACGTGGATCGCCGGCGTGATGGCACGGGTCTTCTCATCCACCCAGCCCAGGGCCTGGGCGGCGATGCTTTCGGGTTTGACGCGGCGGGGGTCCATGTGGGGAAGGCTCCAGGGCTGAGTCAGAAGATCAGTCAGAACTTGACCGTGAGGTTGGCGTTGAAGCTTGAGTGCGGTCGGCGCAGGTTGCGGGTGGACTGCTCCAGGCCGCCGTCGTCCACCAGCCAGACGCGGTTCACGTCATCCAGCGGCCACACATTGTTGCCCGCCACGCGCAACGACACCTGGCGGCTGAAGGTCCACAGCACGTAGGCGTCCAGGCTGCGCGCGCGGCCCTGGGCCAGGCGCTGGTCGGCGGTCTGCTGCACTTCGTAAGCGGGCGTGAGCGCGAGGTTGAAGCCCCAGGTCAGCGGGGTGCCGGCCACGGCATGATCCAGCCCTGCCGTAAAGGACAGAGGCAACTGGCCTTCCAGCCGGTTGTCCGGGCCGGGAATGCCGTCGACCGTCGAGCGGTAGGCGCTGAGCGAGGCCCGCAGGCTCAAGCCCGCCGGGGAGCGCCAGGCCTTGGGCAACAGCTCGCCCGCCCTGCCCTTGACTTCCAGCTCGACGCCCGAACTTCGCGCGCGGCCGAGGTTGACCGGGCGGGACACCCAGCGGGGCCCGGGCGACCAGGACACACTCTCCTGGGTCACGCGGTGGCGTATCAAGCCGCTGACCTGGCGGTGGAAGGTGCCGATGCTGAGCACGCCGCCGCCAGTCAGGTACTTCTCCAAGGCGATGTCCAGGCCCGTGGAGAGTTCGGGCTGCAGCAGCGGGTTGCCCACCCGGTCGGGCAGGATCGCGGTGTTGGGGCCAACGGCGGGGTAGGCCGTGTTGATGGAAGGCCGCGCCATCAGGGCATTCAGATCGGGCGCCTTGAACGCGCGGGTGAGGCTGGCACGGATGAGGTCCCGCCCTTTCGGATCGAGCTTGTGGTTCAGGTGCCACAAAGGCGTGACCACCGTGCTGGCGCTGCGCCGCTCGTCGGCACTGCTGCGGCTGACGGTGGCCATGCGCTCGGCCCGCAGGCCCAGGTAGGTGGACCACTGCGGCGCGATCTCCCATTCGTCCTGCAGGTACAGCGCCTGCCGGGCGATGCGCGCCCTGAAGGCCTCGCCCTCCAGTCCCGTGAGCAGGGGCAAGCCGTTTTCCAGGATGCTGCGCGCTTCCAGGCGGCGACGGACTTCCAGATCCCAGCCCGCGGACAGGCTGTGGCCCTCGAAAAGCGGCGTGAAGACCTTGCCGCTGGTGCTGCGGCTTTGCTCGCTGCTGCGTCCTTGCGCCAGACGCACCAAGGTCTGCCGGCCTACCGCGTCGAAGCCGTCCACATCGGTGCGGTAGCGGCTGTCGGAGTGCTGTACGCCCAGTCTGGCCTCCAGGCGGTGGCCCTGCGGGCTGCGGCGGTTGACCTGCAAACCCGTGCGCAGCGTCTGCCAGTGGCCCTGGTTGTGGCTTTGGTCCAGCACGCTGGTCGGCGGGCTGCCCAGCTGCACATCGGTGTGTACCCGGCTGGAGGACCGCCACTCGTTGCGTTGCGCAAAGGTCTGCCATTCGAGGGTCCACCACTCATCCGGCTTGAAGCTCAGGCGCGGGCCGAAGTTGAAACCGCCGCCTCGCCAGCGATCGTTTGCCCTGACATGCCATTGCTGCGGCAGCAACTCGGCGTCGCGCGCCACGCGGTCGATCACCCGATCGGTGGTGCCACGCCACTGGTAGCCCGACAGCGGCAGCGTGTAGCTGAAGCCGCCGAGGCGGTCACCCAGACTCGCGTTGAACGAGGGCACGGGTGCCTCGGCCGTGTAGCCCAGGCCTGCGCGCAACTCGCGCTGGCGCTGCCTTGCGGCCGCCCGCAGGATGATGTTGAGGGTGCCGGCCACGGCCTGCGCGCTGTGCTCGGCCGTCGGGCCCTTGGTGACCTCGATGCGCTCCACCTGCGAGGGCGGCAGGTTCTCCAGCGAAAACCCCGGCGGCGCCGGCTCCCCGTTCACCAGTATCAGGGTGTAACCCGCCCCCAGGCCGCGCAGCCGCGGGTTGCCACCCGACAGCGTCACGCCCGGCAGGCGCTTGAGCACGTCCGTGACGCTGACGTCGCCGTACTTGTCCAGCTCCTCCCGGCCGAAGATCTGCTTGGCCACGGGCTCGCGGCGACGTTGCTCGGTGTCGGTGAGTTCACTGCCGCGGATCTCCAGGCGTTGCGGCGCGGGTTCGGCCGCTGGGGTTGGCATCGGCGCCGGGGTTTGGGCGTGCAGTGGCAAGGCCACCAAACTGGCTGCCAGAGCCAGGGCGTGACAACCAGCCAAGGCGCTCCCGGGGCCCGACCGAGCGTTGTCCTGACGCCTCGGCTCGGCCGGCAGACCGTCTTGCACCGCGGGCTGGCTGGACCTCAACGTCGCCCCTGCAACTTGGAAAACGCCGCGGCCATGGCGCCTTGGCCGGCCGGCGCCGCTTCCCGCCCGCCGCGGGGGTCTGAGCGTTCCTGGCGCCCTGCCGGGCGAAAGCTGTTGTCGCCGGAGCGCGGGGCTCCCTTGGGGGCGACGGTGGCGTCCAGTTTCATGGTCAGCGAGATGCGCTTGCGCGCCAGGTCCACCTCCAGCACCTTGACCTTGACCACCTGCCCGGTCTTGACCACCTCGCGGGCGTCGTTGACGAACTTGTGGCTGAGCTGGCTGACGTGGATCAGGCCGTCCTGGTGCACGCCCAGGTCCACGAAGGCGCCGAAGGGCGCCACGTTGCTGACAGTGCCCTCCAGCAGCATGCCAGGCTGCAGGTCCTTGAGGTCGGACACGCTGTCATTGAAGCGGGCCACCTGGAAGTGCGGGCGGGGGTCGCGGCCGGGCTTTTCCAGCTCGACCAGGATGTCCTTGACCGTGATGGCGCCAAAGCGCTCATCGGCAAAGGCCTCGGGCTTGAGCGTGCGCAGCACATCGGCCTGCCCCATGAGGCCCTGCACGGTCTTGCCCGTGCGCTCCAGCATGCGCTGCACCACGGGGTAGGTCTCGGGGTGCACGCCGGTCATGTCCAGCGCGTTGTCTCCGTCGCGGATGCGCAGGAAGCCGGCCGCCTGTTCGAAGGTGCGCGGGCCCAGGCCCGTCACATCCAGCAGTTGCTGGCGGCTGCGGAAGGCGCCGTTCGCATCACGCCAGCGCACGATGCTGGCGGCCACCGCTGCGGACAGGCCCGACACGCGCGACAGCAAGGGCACCGAGGCGGTGTTGAGGTCCACACCCACGGCGTTCACGCAGTCTTCCACCACGGCGTCCAGGGTGCGGGCCAGCGCCCCGGGGTTGACGTCGTGCTGGTACTGCCCCACACCGATGCTCTTGGGGTCGATCTTCACCAGCTCGGCCAGGGGGTCCTGCAGGCGGCGGGCGATGCTCACCGCCCCGCGCAGGCTCACGTCCAGCTCGGGCAGCTCCTTGCTCGCCACCTCGCTGGCCGAGTAGACCGAGGCGCCAGCCTCGCTCACCACCACCTTGTCCAGCCGGGCTTCGGGCGACAGCTCGCGGATGCGCTGGATGAGTTCGGCCGCCAGCTTGTCGGTCTCGCGGCTGGCGGTGCCGTTGCCAATCGCGATCAGGTTCACACCGTGCGTGGCCACCAGGCGCCCCAGGGCGTGCAGCGCGCCTTCCCAGTCGTTGCGCGGCTCGTGGGGGTAGACCGTGGCGGTGTCCAGCACCTTGCCCGTGTCGCTGACCACCGCCACTTTCACGCCCGTGCGGATGCCCGGGTCCAGCCCCATGACCACGCGCTTGCCCGCCGGGGCGGCCAGCAGCAGGTCGCGCAGGTTGTCGCCAAAGACCTTGATGGCCACGGCCTCGGCCTCTTCGCGCAGGCGGGCGAAGAGGTCGCGCTCCAGGCTGAGCGAGAGCTTGACCTTCCAGGTCCAGGCGATGGCCTTGCGGATCAGGTCGTCGGCGCGGCGACCGGCATGGCTCCAGCCCAGGTGGCGGGCGATGCGGCCTTCGGCCAGAGAGGGCTTGCCGGGCGCTGCAGTCTCGTCGTGGAGCACCAGCTTGGCGTCCAGCCATTCCTGGCTGCGCCCGCGGAAGACGGCCAGTGCTCGGTGGCTGGGCACCGTGCGGATGGGCTCGGCGTGGTCGAAGTAGTCGCGGTACTTGGCCGCATCGGCATGCGTGCCGTCCTTCCCGTCGGCCAGCTGGCTCTTGAACCAACCCTCGGCCCAGAGCCACTCGCGCAAGGGGCCCACCAGCGCGGCGTCTTCGGCCCAACGCTCGGAGAGCAGGTCGCGCACCCCGTCCAGCACCGCCAGCGCATCGGCAAAGCCAGCCTCCGCCAGCGCCGCCGCGCCGCCCGGGTAGGCAGCCACGAAGGCCGTGGCCTCTGCGGTCGGGTCCAGTGAAGGGTCAGCCAGGAGGCGGTCGGCCAGCGGCTCGATGCCCGCCTCGCGGGCGATCATGCCCTTGGTGCGGCGGCGCGGCTTGAAGGGCAGGTACAGGTCTTCCAGCTCCTGCTTGGTCGGGGCCACCTCGACCTCCGCGCGCAGCTCGGGCGTGAGCTTGCCCTGCTCCTCGATGCTCTTGAGCACCGCCACGCGCCGGTCTTCCAGCTCGCGCAGGTAGGCCAGCCGCACCTCCAGCTCACGCAGCTGCACGTCGTCCAGCCCGTCAGTGGCTTCCTTGCGGTAGCGGGCGATGAAAGGCACGGTGGCGCCACCATCGAGCAGTTCGACGGCCGCCTTCACTTGCGCCGGCCGAGCTTTCAGCTCGACGGCGATCTGCAGCAGGATCTTGTCCAATTCAGTGGGGCCCGGCCTCGCGCCGGGTCAGAGGCAAAGCGGCGCAGTGTAGCGAGGGGAGAGGGCGCGCAGATCGCGTTCAGGTGGAGCACAGAGCCGCCTTGAGCGGCACTTTCCCGCCCGGTCCAACCACGGCTGCGGCGGTCAACCTGCATCTGACGATCGCCATCTTCCCAGGCGGACCGTTCCCGACCGGCAGAATTCAGGCCGCGCGCGGCTCAATCCACGTTACTGGCAGCATCATGCAATTCAAGTGGCTCGAAGACTGGTTGGCGCTGGCTGCCACGCGCAGCTTCAAGAACGCCGCCGAACAGCGGCATGTGACGGCGCCGGCCTTTGGCCGGCGCATCCGCGCGCTCGAGGCCTGGTTCGGCGTGGCGCTGTTCGTGCGTGGCAGCCAGCCTTTGATGCTGACGCCGGCAGGCGAGCAGTTGGCGCAGCATGCGCGCGCAGCCACGGCTGATGTTGACAGGCTGCGGCTTGCGCTGCAGGGCAACTGGGGCGGCACGGTGGTGCGGCTTGTGACGGGGCGGGCGCTGGCTCACGGCGTGGTCGCAGATGCGCTGACACGGCTTGCATGCCAGCCAGCCCCGCCCGAGGTGCAGGTGCTGACGCGCCTGATGCCCGAGGCCGGCGACCTGCTGGAGCGGGACGCCGCCGACTTGATGCTCGGCTACCAGCACCCGGCACTCGCGCTGCGCCTGGACGGACGCCGCTACCTCAGCGCGCGGGTGGCCGACGACCGGCTGCTGCCGGTGGTGCGTGCGCGGGCCGGCGGTGCGGCAGCGCACGCGCCGGGCCACGCCCGTCTGCTCGCCTACGACCCTGCCCAGGCGCTGGGCCGCCTGCTGGACGACCACATCGCCCACCTGGACGGCGCCCCACCGCTGCCGGTTCTGCTGCGCAGCGATTCGGTCGATTCGATTCGGGAGTACGTGCTGCGCGGCCTGGGCGTGGCCTGGTTGCCGCTCTCGATGGTGGCGGCCGATCTGGAGGCGGGGCGGCTCGCCTCCTGGGCTGACCCACGACTGGCCATCGATTTCGAGATCCGCCTGTTCAGACGCAAGCGCTTGGCCTCGCCGGCGCTGCAGCGGGTCTGGGACGCGTTCGTCCCGCCGCGCTGATCTGGCCATTCATCGTGCCGAAACGGCACGCATGGCGGGGCCCTCGGGCCGAAGAATCAGCGGGCGGTGCTGTTGCCGTCCGGCTGGAGACCCCCCATGTTGTCCCTGATCCGTCGAACCCTGGCGCTCGGTCTGAGCGCGCTCGCCGCGCTGCCGGCGCTGGCGCAGGAGGTGCCTTACCCTACGCGCCCCATCACGCTGGTGGTCGGCTACTCACCTGGCGGCAGCGTCGATCTGGTGGCGCGCGCGGTTGCCCCCGAGCTTGCGCGCCGGCTTGGCCAGCAAGTCGTGGTCGAGAACGTCGCCGGGGCCGGGGGCACGCTGGGCGCGGCCAAGGTGGCGGCCGCCCGGTCTGACGGCTACACACTGCTTATGGGCTCGCCCAGCGAGGTCGGCATCAACCAGCTGATCTCGAAGTCGGCGCGCTATGACGGGCTGCAGGACCTCACAGCGGTGGGCATGATCGGCGCGCAGCCGCTGGTGTTGGTAGCTCACCCGCGCACGGGTCTGTCCGACGCCACCGCGTTCCAGGCCTTTGCAGCCCGGCAGCCGGGCAAGTTCAGCTATGCAAGCTCGGGCAACGGAACTCCGCTGCATCTGGCCGGCGAGTTGATCAAGCGCGAAGGCGGGGTGGACCTGCTGCACGTACCCTACCGCGGCGCCACCCAGATGGTGACCGACCTGCTCGGCGGTCAGGTCGATTTCGCGGTGTTCGTGCTGTCGAGTGCGTTGCCCCACATCCGCGAGGGCCGCATGAAGGCCATCGGCCTGACCACGCGCCAGCGTTCGGCGGCGGCGCGCGAGATCCCGACGCTGGCCGAGACGCCGCGATTCGCGGCGGTGGACATCGGCGTGTGGTTCGGCCTGTTCCTGCCTGCCAAGACCCCCGCGCCCGTCGTCGCGCGGCTGCAGCGCGAACTGCGCGAGGTGCTGCGACTGCCCGAGGTGTCGGGCCGGCTCGAGGGCTCGGGCGTCACGATGACGCCCGACCTGGACGCGCCGCGCTTCGTGCGCGACGAGGTCGAGCGTTTTCGCCGCATCGTCGAGTTCGCCCGGATCGAGGCACCGTGATGTCTGAGGGCGTGCTGCAGGCGCCGGAGCTCGGCCCCTGGCGTGCCGGCAACACAGGCACTGAAGGGGTCTGGGTCTTCGATAGCGGCCGCCCCGGCCGCCACGTGATGGTCAGCGCACTCATCCACGGCAACGAGTGGTGCGGTGCCTGGGCCGTCGTGGGCCTGCTGCAAGGCGGTATTCGGCCCGGCCGGGGGCGCTTGACCCTGGCGCTGTGCAACCTGGACGCCTTCGACCGTCACGACGCGGGCCGACCCGAGGCTTCGCGCTTTGTCGACGAGGACCTGAACCGGCAGTGGTCTCCTGAACGGCTGCTGGCGGCCGACAGCACCGAGCGCCGACGCGCGCGGGCGCTGCGACCGTTCGTCGAGTCGGCCGACTGGCTGCTGGACTTGCACTCGATGCACGAGCCATGTGCACCGCTGCTGCTGACCGGCCTGCATCCGCGCAACCTGGCGCTCGCGCGCGCGCTGCGCAGCCCGGCGCGCGTGGTGGTCGACGGTGGCCACGCCGACGGCGTACGCCTGCGCGACTTCGGCCGCTTCGGCCGACCCGACGCCGCCGCCGGGGATGCACATTCACTCCTGGCCGAGTGCGGCCTTCATGCTGACCCGGCGAGCCGGGACGTGGCCCGGGACCTGTGTGCGCGCTTCCTGGTCGTGGCCGGGACACTCGCACATGACGATGCAGCACGGCTGTTGCCGGGCTGGCGGCAGGCTGACGCCACACCCCAGGAGGCGCTGGAGGTGACCAGTGCCGTGGTCGCCCGCAGCGAGCGATTCCGCTTCGTCGCAGCCTACCGGGGTCTGGAGACCATCGCGCGTGCGGGTACCGTCATCGGCGACAACGACGGTGAGCCCGTGGCCACGCCCCACGACGACTGCGTGCTCGTGATGCCCTCGACCCGCCAGGCGCGCCGTGGCGTCACGGTGGTGCGCTTCGCGCGCCGGCGGCCCGACCCGCAGGCGGCAGCCACCTGATCCCGGGCCCACCCCGGCGTGATGACACCAGGACAGGCAGGCCATGCAAAGCTTGCATGAGGCCGACCTGGCCGCGGCACCCCCGCCCCCTACACTGGCCTGCGGCCGGTCCAGGCCACCCTCGGGCCGTGTTGCAGCCAATCCGAAGACAAGCCCGATGAGCACCACCCTGTCCTACCTCCACCCCGCCCCTGACAGCCCTTGGGGCACCTACCTTGCGCAGGTCGAGCGCGTGGTGCCTTACCTGGGCCCGCTGGCCCGATGGGCCGATACCCTGAGGCGACCGAAGAGGGCGCTGATCGTCGACGTGCCGATCGAGCTGGATGACGGGCGCATCGCCCATTTCGAGGGCTACCGGGTGCAGCACAACCTCAGCCGCGGCCCAGGCAAGGGGGGTGTCCGCTACCACCCTGACGTCACGCTCGAGGAGGTGATGGCGCTGGCGGCCTGGATGAGCATCAAGAACGCGGCCGTCAACCTGCCCTACGGCGGCGCCAAGGGCGGCGTCCGGGTCGATCCGAAGACGCTGTCGATCAAGGAGCTCGAGCGCATGACGCGCCGCTACACCAGCGAGATCGGCATCGTCATCGGGCCGCAGCAGGACATCCCGGCACCCGACGTGAACACCAACCCGCAGATCATGGCGTGGATGATGGACACCTACTCGATGAACATCGGCGCCACTGCCACCGGGGTGGTGACCGGCAAGCCCGTCGATCTGGGCGGCTCGCTCGGCCGCGTCAAGGCCACCGGACGCGGCGTCTTCGTCACCGGGCGCGAGGCGGCACGCCGCCTCGGTCTGGATCTGGCCGGTGCGCGTGTGGCAGTGCAGGGTCTGGGCAACGTCGGCGCAGCCGCTGCTGAGCTCTTTGTCCAGGCCGGCGCGAAGATCGTGGCGGTACAGGACCACAGCGGCACCGTCGTCAACGATGCGGGGCTGGACCTTCCCGCGCTGCTGGCCTGGATGCGAGCCGAAGGCAGTGTTGCCGGTTTTCGGGGGGGCGAAGCAGCCGACCCCGAGTCCTTCTGGGATGCGCGCTGCGACATCCTGATCCCGGCGGCGCTGGAGGGGCAGATCACCGCCGCCCGGGCGCGCCGCCTGCACGCGCGGCTGGTACTTGAAGGCGCCAACGGACCCACACTGCCAGCGGCCGATGACATCCTGGCCGACCGTGGTGTGCTCGTCGTGCCGGACGTGATCTGCAATGCCGGTGGCGTCACGGTGTCGTACTTCGAATGGGTGCAGGATTTCTCGTCCTTCTTCTGGAGCGAGGACGAAATCAACCAGCGCCTGGACAGGATCATGATCGGTTCGCTCGAGCACATCTGGGACACGGCCGAGCGCCACCGCATCACGCTGCGCACCGCCACCTTCGCAGTGGCTTGCGAACGCATCCTGTCCGCGCGCAAGCAGCGCGGGCTGTATCCCTGACGATCGACAGCCGCTTCAGCGTCCCGCGGCTTCGGATGGCGCCCGCTTCCACCACTGCACGGCCCCCTGCCCCGCACACCGCCCGGTAGCGAAGCAGGCCGTCAGCAGGTAGCCACCGGTGGGGGCCTCCCAGTCCAGCATCTCGCCAGCGCAGAAGACGCCGGGCATCTGGCGCAGCATCAGGTGCTCGTCCAGCGCACTGAAACGCACGCCGCCGGCGCTGCTGATGGCCTCATCGATGGGACGCGGCGCCAGCAGTTCGATGGGCAGGGCCTTGATGGCGCCGGCCAGGGTGGGAGCGTCCAGCATCTGCTCGCGCGTGAGCTTTTCATGCAGCAGGCCCATCTTCACGCCGTCCAGGCCCAGGCGCGACTTCAGATGGGTGCTCAGCGAGCGCGTCCCGCGGCCACGCGCCACCTCGGCCAGCACGAACTCGGCCGAACGGGCTGGCAGCAGGTCCACCCAGCAGGTGGCCTGACCACTGCGCTGCAGGCGCTCGCGCAGCGCGGCTGATGCAGCATAGACCAGGCTGCCTTCCACGCCCGTGGCCGTGATGACGAACTCGCCGAGCTGTCGACGGCGCACCGCGGCATCCGCAGGGCCGTCTGTCCATTCCTCCCACTCCAGCGCCACAGACTTCAAGGGGGCGCCTTGGAATCGGTGGCGGAAGTGTTCGCTCCAGGGCGCGTCAAAACCGCAGTTCGAGGGTTGTAGCGCAGCCACCTCCACGCCCTGGGCGTGCAAGCACGGCACCCAGGCGCCGTCAGAGCCCAGGCGCGACCAGCTGGCGCCGCCCAGGGCCAGCACCGTCACCTGGGCCTGCACTTCGCGTGGCCCTTCAGGCGCGGTGAAAGACAGTGCGCCTTGCGGGGCCCAGCCTGACCAGCGGTGGCGCATGTGGAACCGGACGCCTTGCCGCCGCAGCCGCTGCAGCCAGGCTCTCAGCAGGGGGGCGGCCTTCATTTCCTGGGGAAACACGCGCCCGGAGGTGCCAATGAAGGTGGTGATGCCCAGGTCCTGCGCCCAGGCCCGCAAGGCGGCCGGGCCGAAGGCCGTCAGCGCAGGGGTCAGCCCAGGCTGCGCCTGGCGGTAGCGCGTGCGCACAAGGTCTTCGGGCTCGCCATGCGTGAGGTTGAGCCCGCCCGTGCCCGCCAGCAGGAACTTGCGCCCCGCCGAAGGCATGGCGTCAAACACGTCCACCTGCACACCGGCCTGGGCCAGCGTTTCGGCCGCCATCAGCCCGGCCGGGCCGGCACCGATGACCACGGCCTCACACGGCGTGCGGTCGCGCAAGGCCAGCGCAGGCGGGAAGTCGCGGCTCAACGGTGGTTCGACGGGCTGGGTCACTCGCCTTCAGCCCTCACGCAGGGCCGCGCGCAAGTTCGCGCCGATCTCCGGCCGCGCCGCGAAGGGGTCGCTCGGGTTGCGCGGGGTCATGATGTCTTCGAGGCGCGTCTGCACGTTCGCCAGGCTGCGCGGGTGGCTGTAGATGTAGAAGCGCTGAGCGTCCATCGCGTCGAAGACGAACTGCGCCACCTCCGCAGCCGAGACCTTGCCGCTGGTGACCGCCTTGTCGCTCATGGCCTGGGCGATGAGCTGGCTCTTGGTGGGGCGGGCCTGCGCGTCGGCAAAGGCGCCAGGCCGGTTGCGCTCGCTGCGGTGGATGCCGGTGGGCACGAAGTACGGGCACAGCACATGGGCGTGCACCTGGTCGGTCACCAGGCTCAGGTCCTGGTACAGCGTCTCCGACAGGGACACCACGGCGTGCTTGGTGACGTTGTAGACGCCCATGTTGGGGGCGTTGAGCAGGCCGGCCATGCTGGCGGTGTTGACGATGTGGCCGCGCCATGACGCGTCGGCCTTCGCGGCGGCCAGCATCAGCGGCGTGAACACCCGCACCCCGTGGGCCACGCCCATGAGGTTGACGCCGATCACCCACTCCCAGTCCTTGAGCGTGTGCTCCCAGATCAAGCCGCCGGCGCCCACCCCCGCGTTGTTGAAGACGAAGTGGGGGGTGCCGAACGTCTGCAGCGTGGCCTGAGCCAGGGCGTCCACCTCCGCGGCCTTCGACACATCCAACCGGAACGGCAGCACCTCAGCTCCCAGGCCGCGGATCTCGGCGGCGGCGGTCTCCAGCGCATCGGCCTGCACATCGGCCATGACGACGCGCATGCCCCGGCGCGCTGCGATGCGGCTGGCCTCCAGGCCAAAGCCCGAGGCCGCCCC
>JBMLPD010000028.1:0-3161 GCA_049242285.1 Rubrivivax sp. | reverse complement strand
TGCCCGTGGCCAGCATGGGGTCCAGCACGATGGCGTCGCGCTCGTGCATGTCCTGCGGCATCTTGAAGTAGTACTCCACGGCCACCAGGGTCTTGGGGTCGCGGTACAGGCCCACGTGGCCCACGCGTGCGCCGGGCACCACCTCCAGCATGCCGTCCAGGAAACCGCTGCCGGCGCGCATGATGACGACGAACACCGTCTTCTTGCCGTCGATCATGGGGGCCTGCATGGTCTCCAGCGGCGTCTCGATCTCCACCAGGTGCGTGGGCATGTCACGCGTGACCTCGTAGGCCATGAGCATGCTGATCTCGTGCAGCAGGCGCCGAAAGCTCATGGTGCTCAAGTCCTTCTGACGCATGAGCGTGAGCTTGTGCTGCACCAGGGGGTGGGTGATGTGGTGGACTTCAGGGGGGGTCATGCGGTGCGCTCCTGGAACGGCTGGGAGGTCTGGGACGGCCGGGCGTGCGAACCGGCGTTGCCGGACACCGTGTCGCCAAACCCGTCCGCCAGTTCTGCCACGACCTGGGCGGCCGGCACGGCGCGGCAGGCGCGGTTGTTCTGTCCGGCCCACAGGGGCGAGAAGTCGCCTCGCCCGGCGGCCTCGCTGGCCTGGCGCAGGCCGGCCAGCGCCCCGGCGGCCAGCGGGAAGGGTGGCAACCGGTCCCGCACCGGCAGAGACTCGCGCACCCAGCGGTTGACCAGGGCACGCGCCGGCCGGCCGGTGAAGGCCGCGGTGACCTCGGTGTGCGGGCCCACGCCCTCGACCGTGCCCGCCAGCGCCGCGCGATGGACAGCCGAGGTGCGGGCCTCGGTGCAGCACAGGAAGACCGTGCCGGCCTGCACCCCCGCCGCACCCAGCGCCAGGGCGGCCCGCACCGTGGCCGCGTCCACGACCCCGCCGGCGGCGATGACGGGCACGCGCACCGCCTGCACCACCTGGGGCAGCAGGGCGAACAGGCCGGTCTGGCCTGCGGTGTCCAGATCGGGGCGCAGGAAATGGCCGCGGTGGCCGCCGGCCTCCCAGCCCTGCGCGATGACCGCATCGGCCCCGTGCGCCTCCAGCCAGCGCGCCTCCTCCACCGTGGTGGCCGACGACAGCACCTTCGCACCCCAGCGCTTGACGCGGGCCACCAGGTGAGGCGCCGGCAGGCCGAAGTGAAAGCTCAGCACGGGCGGACGGAAGGGCTCGATCAGGTCGGCCAGGGCCTCGCTGAAGGGCGCCCGTGCGGCCCCGCCGGGCACCGCAGGGCCCAACCCGGCCTCGCGCGCCCAGGGAGCCAGCGCTTCACACCAGCGGGCCTCCTGGTCCGCGGCCTGCGGCCCCGGGGGCGCATGGCAGAAGAAGTTCAGCGCCCAGGGGAGAGCGGCCTCCCCCGCGCGCCCCAAGGCTGCCACCAGGGCCTGCAGCTCGGCCTGCAGCGCCTGGGGTGAGAAGGTGGCGCTGGGCAGGCTGCCCAGGGCGCCGGCGCGGCTGGCGGCCACCGCCAGCTCATGGCCCTGCACACCGGCCATCGGCGCCTGGATCAGCGGGTGGCGAACCCCCAGCAACTGGCGCAGGTGCTCAGAACACCGTGCCATCGCTGTCGATCTGCACCGGTGGCGCGCCGCCTTCGCGCAACTCGCGGGCGATTTGCCGGCCCGCGGCCCAGGTGCCGCCTTCCAGGATGCAGGCCAGCGGCAGCTGCTCGGCCGTCATGCCCAGCTCAACGCGCACCAGCGCCGCCAGTTCGTCCAGCAGCGTGACCGTGAGGGCGCGCCATTCGATGACGAACTCGCTGGAGGGCTTCCAGGTCCTGGCCAGATCACCCTCGTGGCGCGGCACGATCACGCCGCCGTCCAGCAGCAAGCCGCCGTTGCGGTACTCCGGCAGGCCGGTCAGGGCGTCCAGGCCCGTGACCTTCACGCCCGCCCACTCGAAGGGCTCCAGCAGCGAATACACCAGCCACTGGCTGAGCTTGTGGAAGGGCACCCAGCCGCCCGTGGCGCGGTGGGGCGCCGGGCCGCCCGGTGACGTGGCAGCCGCCGTGTCCGCGCCGGCCCACAGGTGCGGCCAGACATCGCCTGCAGGCAGGCCCAGCACGCGGCTGCCACTGGTCCAGATGGGGGCGTAGGCCGTGACGAGTTCGCGCAGGATGTCGCCCGCGGGCAGCTCGGTGCGCTGGCCGTCCTGGGTCAGGGTGTCGAACAGCCGCCCAGGGCGCGCCGGGCCGCCGTGCTGCCGGGCCTGCTCCTCCAGCAGCTCGCCCAGACGCGCCAGCAGGGCCGCACGCCCTTCCAGGCCAACCAGGGGGTTGGAGGGGCTGGCCTGGAACACCGCGCGCAGGGCCGCCGCGTCCAGCCGCTTCAGCGCCAGCGCGTCGGCGCGCAGCGGGTCGGCCGGGTCGGCCGAGAAAACCCCGGCCACGAAGGCGCGAAAACTCGCCACGCCCAGGCCTTCGGACCGGGTGAAGGTGGCACGAGAGGGCGGGGATGAGGGCGGCGATGCAGGGGCGGCGGAGGGCGCGGCCGGTGGGGCGGCTGATGGCCTGGCGATGTCGGGAGCCGCCGCTGCCGCCTCGTCCACCTCCGGCGGGGTCGCCGGGGCTGCGCCGGACGCGGCGCTCAGCATGGCCAGCAGGTCGTCGCCCTTTTGCCGGTGCACCGGCAGGGCCAGGGTGTCGAGTTCCGGGCGCTCGGTGTAGCGCCACTGCGCCCCGGCCCCGGCGTCCAGCAGCACGCTTACCACGGTGAGGTCGATGCGCGCACGCGCCACCTCGGCGACGGGGCGGCCGGCCAGCAAGGCGTCGAGCTCGCCCTTGCGGTCCACGCCGCCGGCCTCGAAATGGCGCCAGCGGCTGTGGTACGGAATGCGCAGGTCGGGGAAGCGCTCGCGCGTGAGCGCCGCCACGCGCCGCGCCACCTCGGGCAGCCGGCTGCGGTCCAGCTTGAAGTGGCCCGAGCAGCCGTCTTCGACGGCCTTTGTGATGGCCGCGCAGCGGGCGCGGATGGTCGAGGGCTCGCGCAGGGTGGCCAGGGGATGGCGGCTGGGCGTGGTCATTCCAACCCTCTTCCTTTGACTTGCGCCAGGTCGGCCTGCGTGGGCACGCTGCCGTCGGTGAAGTAGCCCGCGGCGATCTTGGCCTCGATCTCGACCTTGGCGTCGGCCGGCACCAGCTCGTCGG
>JBMLPD010000027.1:0-1564 GCA_049242285.1 Rubrivivax sp. | reverse complement strand
GCGATGTAGCCCACGAAGTGCGCGTACACCGCACCGCCCAGGCCCATGAGCATGCTGCCGATGACGAAGCTCTGCAGCCTGAAGAGGAAGGCCCGCTTGCCCAGCGACGCGGCCGCGCCTTCATCTTCGCGGATGGCGCGCAGCACCCGGCCCCAGGGGCTGCGCGTGAGGGTCTGCAGCCCGGCGTACACGGCCAGCAGCAACGCGCCCACCAGCCCCAGGTAGGCCAGCGTCCAGGGCGTGCCGGTGCCCAGCCAGCCCTGCAGCGGCTTGGGAATGAACTGCACGCCGAAGGTGCCGCCCGTGAGCCACTGAGCGTTGGTGGCCACCAGCTGGATGGTGACGGCGATGCCGAAGGTGGTGATGGCCAGGTAGTCGCTGCGCAGACGCAAGGCCACCACGCCCACTGCCAGCCCGGCCAGGCCCGAGGTCCCCATGGCCGCCACCCAGCCTGCCGCCACCGGCCAGCCCAGGCCCAGCGCCCGCTCGGCCGTGGCCGGGGTGGTCAGCAGGGCCGAGGTGTAGGCGCCCACGGCCACGAAGCCGGCCACGCCCACGTTGAACAGGCCCGTGAAGCCCCACTGCAGGTTCAGGCCCAGCACGATGATGGCGAAGGTGGTGGCGAAGACGAGGAAGAAGCTGCCGTACGACAGCCAGCCCGACAGGGCGCTCAGCAGCTCTGTCATCACCGCCCCTCCTGCGGTTCACCGAAGAGGCCGTTGGGCTTGACCAGCAAGATGGCGATCAGCACCGCGAAGGCCGCTGCGGCGCGGTACTCCGCGCCCACGATGTGCACCGAAGCGCTCTCGGCCAGGCCCACGATCAGGCCGCCCAGCACGGCGCCGCCCACCGACCCGATGCCGCCCAGGATGACGGCGGCAAACAGCGGCAGCAGCAGGTCCAGGCCGAGGGTGGGGCGCAACTGCACGGTCAAGCCGGCAAACACGCCCGCCACTGCAGCCAGCACGCCGCCGATCACCCAGGTGGCGCGCAGCACGCGCTCGGGGTCGATGCCGGCCACGCGGGCGAGCTGCGGGTTCATCGAGGTGGCGCGCATGGCCCGGCCCAGGGTGCTGAACTTGAGGAACAGGTGCACGCCCAGCACGGTGACGGCGGTCAGCGCCAGCACCAGCATCTGGTCAGGCGTCATGCGCATGCCGCCGCTCACGCTGCGCGGCACCAGGGCCACGGCGATCTGCAGGTCTTGCGAGTAGTACTGCGGCACGCCGCCGTAGAAGAACAGCAGCAGGTTGCGCAGCGCCAGCGCGGCGCCAAAGCTCGCGATCACCAGCGTGATGGCGCCCTGGCGGCGCAGCCGCTTGAACAAGGCGGTGTCCAGCGCCAGGATCAGCAGGGCTGTGAGCACCGCCGCCCCGGCCAGCGCGGCCAGCAGCGGCCAGCCGAAGCTGAAGGGGCCGATCTTGGCGGCGGCCGCCCCGCCCACGGCCGAGAACACCGACAACAGAGTCAACGCGAAGTACGCGCCCCAGGCCAGCAACTCGCCGTGGCCGAAGTTGGAGAAGCGCAGGATGGAAAACGTCAGGCTCAGGCCGATGGCGCCCAG
>JBMLPD010000026.1:0-24597 GCA_049242285.1 Rubrivivax sp. | reverse complement strand
AGAGGTAGTTGACGCGAGGGGAAGTCCCTGTAGACAGGCTCAGCCCGAACGGGATTCTTTGCGATCGCGGGCTTCTTCGCGAAAGCCGGCTTCTTCGCGAGAGCCAGTTTCTTCGCAAGCGCAGGCTTCTTCGCGAGCGCCGGCTTCATCGCGACAGCCGGCATCTTCGCGAAAGCCAGCTTCTTCGCGAGAGCGGGCATCTTCGCGAAAGCCGGCCTGTCCGCGAGCGCCCACCGCAGTCATGGGCCTGGGATGCTCAGAACAGGAAGAAGCGCTGCGCCATGGGCAACGATGCTGCCGGCTCGCAGGTCAGCAACTGTCCATCGGCGCGCACCGCGTAGGTCTGCGCATCGATCTCCATCACCGGCAGGTAGCCGTTGTGCACCATGTCCGGTTTGCGCACCGTCCTGCACCCCTTCACGGCCGACAGCGTCTTGCGCAGCCCCAGGGCCGCTGCGGCACCGTTGCCCAGTGAGGTACCGCTGACGAAGGTGAGGGACCCCTGGGCCAAGGCGCCGCCAAAGCTGCCGAACATCGGCCGGTGGTGCACCGGTTGCGGTGTGGGGATGCTGGCGTTGGGGTCGCCCATGGCGGCGGCTGCGATGAAGCCGCCCTTGAGGATGAGTGCAGGCTTGACGCCAAAGAAGGCCGGCTTCCACAACACCAGATCGGCCCACTTGCCCACCTCGATGCTGCCCACCTCGTGCGCAATGCCGTTGGCCAGCGCCGGGTTGAGGGTGTACTTGCTCACGTAGCGCTTGACGCGGAAGTTGTCATGGCGCTCACTGTCCTGCGGCAGGGCGCCGCGCTGCGCCTTCATCTTGTGCGCCGTCTGCCAGGTGCGGATGATCACCTCGCCCACACGTCCCATGGCCTGGCTGTCGCTGCTCATCATGCTGATGGCGCCCAGGTCATGCAGCACATCTTCTGCGGCGATGGTTTCGCGCCGGATGCGGCTCTCGGCAAAGGCCAGGTCTTCGGCGATGGAGGCGTCCAGGTGGTGGCACACCATCAGCATGTCCAGGTGCTCGTCCACCGTGTTGCCGGTGTAGGGCATGGTGGGGTTGGTGCTGCTGGGCAGGAAGTTGGCCTCGCCCACCACCCTCATAATGTCAGGCGCATGGCCACCGCCCGCGCCTTCGGTGTGGAAGGCGCAGAGGGTGCGGCCTTTGGTGGCCGCGATCGTGTTCTCGACGAAGCCCGACTCGTTGAGCGTGTCGGAGTGGATGGAGACCTGCGTGTCGGTGGCGTCGGCCACGCTCAGGCAGCAGTCGATGGCACTCGGGGTGGTGCCCCAGTCTTCGTGCAGTTTCAGGCCGATCACGCCGGCTTCGATCTGCTGGCGCAAGGCCTGCGGCCGGCTGGCGTTGCCCTTGCCCATAAAGCCCAGGTTCATGGGGAAGGCCTCGGCCGCCTGCAGCATGCGCGCGATGTTGGCCGGGCCGGGTGTGCAGGTGGTGGCGAAGGTGCCCGTGGCCGGGCCGGTGCCGCCACCCAGCATGGTGGTCACGCCCGACATCAGCGCCTCTTCGATCTGCTGCGGGCAGATGAAGTGGATGTGGCTGTCGATGCCGCCGGCGGTGACGATCATCCCTTCGCCCGCGATGATCTCTGTGCCCGGCCCGATGACGATTTCCACGCCCGGCTGCACATCGGGGTTGCCGGCCTTGCCGATGCCGCAGATGCGCTGGCCGCGCAGGCCGATGTCGGCCTTCACGATGCCCCAGTGGTCGATGATCAAGGCGTTGGTGATCACGCAGTCCACAGCGTCGCCCGCACCCGGGCCGTTGGGTCGCTGGCTTTGGCCCATGCCGTCGCGGATGGTCTTGCCGCCGCCGAACTTCACCTCCTCGCCATAGCCCCCGGCGCGCAGCGTCAGGTCCTGCTCGACCTCGACCATCAGGCCGGTGTCGGCCAGTCGAACACGGTCGCCCACCGTGGGGCCGTACATCTCGGCGTAGGCGCGTCGTCCGATCGAGGCCATCACAAGGCTCCCTGCACGAGGCCGCGGAAGCCCCAGATCTGCCGGTCGCCGGCGTAGGCCACCAGTTCCACCGTGCGCTGCTGGCCGGGTTCGAAGCGCACGGCGGTGCCCGAGGCGATGTTCAGGCGCATGCCCCGCGCGGCTTCACGGTCAAAGCGCAGGGCGCCGTTGGTCTCGGCGAAGTGGTAATGGGAACCCACCTGGATGGGGCGGTCGGCGGTGTTCTCCACCACCACGGTGGTGGTGCGTCGACCCGGGTTGAGTTCAAGTTCACCGCCGTCGATGAGCAGTTCGCCGGGGGTCATCGCGCGCGGCCCTTCATGCAATGGGTTGGTGCACGGTCACCAGCTTGGTGCCGTCCGGGAAGGTGGCTTCCACCTGGATGTCGGGAATCATCTGCGCGACGCCTTCCATGACGTCAGCGCGTGTGAGGACGGTCTTGCCTTCGCTCATCAGCTGGGCCACGGACTTGCCGTCGCGTGCGCCTTCCATGACCGCAGCGGTGATGAGGGCCACCGCCTCGGGGTGGTTGAGCTTGAGGCCGCGTGCGCGACGGCGCTCGGCGAGCAGGGCTGCAGTGAAGATCAGCAGCTTGTCTTTTTCTCGAGGGGTCAGGTTCATGGCGCAAGGCAAAGCAGGTTCGGTGCCATCGTAATGCGATGCGGCCACCATGACCGAAGGTTTGCGCGGCCGCTGCTGAAAGGTGTGCTGTCTCGCAGCCCTGTTGGAACGTTCACCGCCCGCACCAGACTGCTGCGTCGCGCCGGTCTGAGGACGCTGGCTTGTGCCCTCGTGTTCGTCGGCCTGGCCTGACCTTCATGATGTGGGGCAACGCCCCGGATCATGGAAGACTTCCACATCAACTGGCGATGGCCCGCCACACCATGCCACGGCCCCGTGCAAGGTGGGTGCGACCCTGCTCGGACGCTCTTTCGATGCCTCGTCGGGCATCAACCGCAAGGTGGACGGCAGGAACCACCGCCCGCGCAAGAGCGTGTTCATGGGTGCGGTGCGGGCTGAGGTCTGCTGCAGGGGGTGGGGTGGACCGCTGATCCTGCGATGACCCAGCTGTGAACCTGAAAACGGCAGTTGACCGCTTGTCATCTTGCCGCACACCGCGTGGACTCGGTCCTGGCGTTGTTTTCGCAGCCTCACCTTTGGGGTGACAGCGCTAACTTTCATGATGTGGGGCAACGCCCCGGATCATGGAAGACTTCCACATTAAGCACTTGCCAGCACCGCTTTTGATGCGCCATGCGGTGTTGCTCCTCCTTGCAGGCACGAGCCTGCCGCGTCGTCGCGCCTTGCCTGGCGCCCCAACAGCAGCGCTGGCAAATGCATCCAACTGCCGTTTTCAGGTTGAAGCGAATCCATTGCTGAACCCATAGGCAAGGCCTGCGGGCCTGTCAAGTCAAAGGGCGCTTCACGCCCTGAAGGCCGATCTGGCCATGCCCAGGGCCCAGGCCCTGACCGGGGCGGCCTGCAGGCAGCCCGCCGCCCGCCCGGCGCGGAGTCGCTGGCCGTGCACTTCACAGGGGCCGGCCCCGGCGATGATCGACGACAGCGGCCGGCGCGCTGACATGGAAGCCGAAAGGGGTGCGACAACTCGTGTCGATTTGAGGGCATTCACGCACGATGGGTGCGGCCAGGGCGGGCCGTCCACAATGCAGGTGCTGCCGGAGTTTCCTGCCTGCGCCCATGCCCGAAACCTTCGACCTGCTGCTGATCCGAGAGCTGCGCTTTGCCTGGCCGGGCACGGCGCCGGACGTTCTTCAGGTGCCGCTGCTGCGTCTGCAGGCCGGCCGCAGCTATTTCCTGCACGGCCCCAGCGGCAGCGGCAAGAGCACGCTGCTGGGCCTGATGGCCGGCGTGCTGCTGCCGCGCCAGGGCTGCGTGGAGTTTCAGGGCCAGGACTGGGCCGCGCTGCCCGCCGGCCGCAGGGACCGGCGCCGGGCGCAGCGGGTGGGGGTGATCTTCCAGCAGTTCAACCTGCTGACCTACCTGTCCTGCCTGGACAACGTGCTGCTGCCTTGCCAGTTGTCGGCCCCGCGTGCTGCCCGCTGCGAGGGCTCGCCGCTGCAGGAGGCGCAGCGCCTGCTGCAGCGCATGGAACTGCCCCAGGCCTTGTGGGGCCGCAGCGCCGGTGCCCTGTCCATCGGGCAGCAGCAGCGCGTGGCCGCGGCGCGCGCCTTGATCGGGCGCCCTGCGCTGGTCATCGCCGATGAGCCCACCTCGGCCCTGGACGAGCCGCTGCGCGAAGCCTTCATGGCACTGCTGATGGGCGAGTGCCGCGCCGGCGGCAGCGCCCTGGTCTTCGTCAGCCACGACGAGCGGCTGGCAGCGCACTTCGACGAGCGACTGTCGCTGCGCGATCTGCAGGCCGCTGGCGTCCCGTCCACGTCCTCGACAAGCTCTTCCGAGCCGAAGGCGGTTCCCGCGTGAGCTTCCACCTGCGCCTGGCCATCCGCAGTGCCTGGAACCGCCGGGGCACGCTCGCGCTGATTCTGGCCTCCATCGCCCTGGCCACGGCCCTGCTGTGGACCCTGGAGGGGCTCAGGAGGGACCTGCGACACAGCTTCTCCCAGGCCGTCAGCGGCACCGACCTCATCGTGGGCGCGCGAGCGGGCTCGGTGCAGCTGATGCTGTACGCCGTGTTTCGGGTGGGGGGTGCCACCCACAACATCTCAATGGACAGCGTTCGCGCCGTGGCGGCCCACCGCGCCGTGGCCTGGACGGTGCCGATCTCGCTGGGCGATTCCTACCGCGGCTCCCCTGTCCTGGGCACGACCACCGGCTACTTCCAGCACTTCGCCTACGGCGACCGCCAGGCCCTGGCGCTGGCCAGCGGCCGGCCTTTCAGCGGCACCCTGGACGGGTTGTACGAGGCGGTGCTGGGGGCACAGGTGGCCGAGCAATCGGGCCACCGGCTGGGCGACCGGATCACGCTGTCGCACGGCCTCGTGGCGGGACCGGGCAGCGAGCATGCCGACAAGGCTTTCACCGTGGTGGGCATCCTGCAGCGCACCGGCACGCCCGTGGACCGCACGGTGCACGTGAGCCTGCAGGCCCTGGAGGCCCTGCACCTGGACTGGGTGGGCGGGGCGCCGATGCCGGGGCTGCGCATCGCGCCCGAGGACGCCCGCAAGTTCGACCTGGAGCCCAAGCAGGTGACCGCGGCCCTGGTGGGCCTGAAGAGCCGGGCGGCGGTGTTTGCCGTGCAGCGCGCGGTGTCCCAGCACACGGGCGAACCCCTGATGGGCGTGATGCCCGGTGTGGCGCTGGACGAACTGTGGGAGGCCGTGGGCGTGGGCGAGCGGGCCTTGCGGGCGGTGTCGGCTCTGGTGGCTGTGGTGAGCCTGGCGGGGCTGGTGGCCACGGTGCTGGCCGGTCTGAACGAACGCCGGCGCGAGCTGGCCGTGTTGCGAGCCATGGGCGCCGGCCCGCGCGACGTGTTGTGGCTGCTGACGCTGGAGGGCGCCGTGGTCACGGCCGCCGGCGCCGTGCTGGGTGTGCTGGCGGCGCTGGCGGGGCAGGCCCTGGCCGGGCCCTGGCTGCAGCAGCACGCGGGTGTGCTGCTGCAATGGGCGTCTCCCGCGCCCACCCAGTGGGCGGTGCTCGGTGCCGTGCTGGTGGCGGGTATGCTTGCCAGCCTGCTGCCGGCCTGGCGGGCCTATCGTCTGTCACTGGCCGATGGCCTGTCGCCGCGCCTGTGATGCGCCCGACACCCTTTGCCGCCACCTGATATGGACCGACCACACGCTCTGTGCTCCATGGCCTGCATCAGGGCCTTCGCTGTCGGGTTGGCCTGCCTGCTTTCGCACGGGCTGGGTGCCCAGCCCGTCCCGGGCGTGCCTTCGATGTCCACGCCCATCGCCCCGGGCAGCACCTCAGGCGCCAAGTCGGCACGGGCCACGGCTGCGGGCGCCTCGTCCGTGCGCACCATCGGCTGGGAGGCCCTGGTGCCCGCGGACTGGGATCCGATGAAGGATCTCAAGGGACTGAACCTGTCCATTCTGAGCGACGCCGATCCCCGCGCTGCGGCGGCCTTGACCAAGCTGCGTGAGGCCTGGGACAACGCACCGATCAACAACGCGATGATCGGCCAGATGGTGCGCCTGCCCGGCTATCTGGTGCCGCTGGAAGAGACCAGGGAAGGCATCAAGGAATTCCTGCTCGTGCCCTACTTCGGCGCCTGCATCCACAGCCCTCCGCCGCCGGCCAACCAGATCGTGCATGTGCTGCCCAGGGCCGTGGCGACTGGGCTGCGGTCCATGGACACGGTCTGGGTGACGGGGGTGCTGGCGGCCGTGCGAACTGATTCCTACATGGGCGTGTCGGGCTACCGCATCGAGGCCACCCAGGTGGCTCCCTACACCGAGCGCCCAGCGCGTTGATCAGAAGGAGATGCCCACGCTGAAGTGCAGCCGTGATCGGCGCACGGCTTCGCCGTAAGCCCAATCCAGCCGCAGCGGCCCCACGGGGCTGCGCCAGCGAAGGCCGATGCCGCTGCCCAGCACCGGCCGCAAGTCTGAAAAACGGTCGGAGGCCTGGCCGGCATCGATGAAGACCGCGCCCCAGAATTGCGGCAGGTTGTCGCTCAACGGACGGGCCAGCTCCACGCTGGTGGTCAGCACGACCTTGCCGCTGTCCACCGTGCCGCCGCTGGTGGGTCCCAGTGACCGATAGGCATAGCCGCGCACCGAGTCGTCGCCCCCGGCGCGGAAGCGCAAGGTGTCGGGAACAGCCAGGCCCGCCGGCGTCAGCACCTGACCGGCCTCCAGACGGGCCTGGGCGTACCACTTCGAGCCCAGCGGCAGGTAGCCTGTGACGCGGCCCCACACCCGACCGAAGGCCCCGTCGATGCCCGTGCTGTCGCGCGCCTGCCCCAAGCCTGTCTGCAGGCTGGCCGTCAGGCCGCGTGTGGGCAGTACCGGGTTGTCCACGTCGCGCCAGGACCAGTGATGATTGGCCGATATGGCCACTGAGGAACTGCTCTGGCTTTCCGTCTTGCGCGCGGAGCGGTCGAGCTCGATGAATTGAAATCGTTCGATCCTGGGTGAATCCTGGGCGCGGCCGCCCCTCAGGCGCTGGGTGAGCACCACGTCGGTGTCGGTCTTCAGGCGTTCGACCGTGCCACCGGCCAGCCATCGGTACAACTGTGGCCCTGTGTGGGTGCTGACCTCTCCGTCCCATGCTTGCCGCGCGCTGCCCCACTCCAGCTTGTTGCGCGAGGTGGCAGCGCGGCCGAACAGCCGCCTGTCCAGGTGCTCCACCGTGGCCCGCGGCCCGGTGTTCGCACTCACGCCCAGCCCCAGCACGAGCTGTTGTCGGGGTGATTCCTCCACCTGCACAGACACGGGCGCAGCGGCGGCTTGATCCGCAGAGGCGTCCACCGCTACTGTCGCCCGCTCGAACAGGCCCGATTTCTGAAGACGGTCCTGGAAGTCCAGCAGCATCGTCTCGGTCAAGGGGGTGCCAGGGCCGAAGTTGGCCAGATGGCCCACGGTCTTCTGGTCGTGCAAGCGAAGACCTTCCACCCGCAGCTCACCGCTGTGGAACAACGGCCCCGGGTCGGCGGCCAGGGACAGCCGGGCCTGCCGCTGCGTGGGCTCGATCTCGGCGCGGGTGCTGCTCCAACTGGCCGACAGGTGCCCGCTCGCCCGCAAGCGGGCCAGGCTGTTGGCCTTGGCATCGGCCCAGGCGGGGTTGCGAAACGGCTCACCGGGCTTCAGCGGCCAGTGCTGGCGCAGGCCCTGCAGGGCCTGGACGGCATCTGTGCGGCCGGCCTTTGCCGCGTCCTCCCAGGAGCCTGACAAGCGCAGATCGACCTGGGCAACCGTGGTGCGGGGGCCGGGCTGCAACTGCAGGCGAAGACGCGGCGGGGCGTCCGGGGTTTCCGCAGCGCGTCGGTGAATCTGCATCTCAGGCTCGAAATAGCCCTCGGTCTGCAAGAGTTCGCGCACTTGAGCAGGTGCGGCATCGATCAGGCGCGAAAGCTCACCTTCACCCAGCTTTTCTCCCCGTGCCACCGTGGCCAGCCGCGCCAGATCCAGGTGACGCTCGAGCAACACCCGAAGCTCGGCAGGGGCGTCAAACTCGATCTCCAGCGCGGGGGGTCCCGCCACGGCGACAGGGTCGGCGGGAGGCTGGTTCGGCCTGCCCAGCAAGGCGCAACCGCTGCCGCCCAGCGTTGCGGCCAGAAGCAGCAAGCGGCCCAGCCAGCAGCGGGCGCTCCCGGTCATTTGGTCAGCAACCGCATCGCCCCTTCCAGCCCGGCCAGCGTGAGCGGGAACATGCGCTGGCTCATGAGCTGCTGCACGATGGCGATGCTCTGGCGGTACTGCCACACGCCCTGCGGCTCGGGGTTGATCCAGGCGAACTTCGGGAAGGCGTGCGTCAGGCGCTGCAGCCACTCGGCCCCCGCCTCCTCGTTGTTGTATTCCACGCTGCCGCCGGGCTGCAGGATCTCGTAGGGGCTCATGGTGGCGTCGCCCACGAAGATCAGCTTGTAGTCCTTGTTGTACTTGCGAATCACGTCCCAGGTGGGGAACTTCTCGCTGAAGCGGCGGCGGTTGTTCTTCCACATGAAGTCGTAGACGCAGTTGTGGAAGTAATAGAACTCCAGGTGCTTGAACTCGGTCTTGGCGGCGCTGAAGAGCTCTTCCACGCGATGGATATGCTCGTCCATGGTGCCGCCCACGTCCATGAGCAAAAGCACTTTCACGCGGTTGTGACGCTCGGGCACCAGCTTGATGTCCAGCATGCCGGCATTGGCCGCCGTGCTGTGGATGGTGTCGTCCAGGTCCAGTTCCTCGGCCGCGCCCTCGCGGGCAAACCGACGCAGCCGGCGCAGCGCCACCTTGATGTTGCGCGTGCCCAGTTCCCTGGTGTCGTCGAAGTCCTTGTAGGCGCGCTGGTCCCACACTTTCACGGCGCTGCGGTTGCGGCCCTTGTCCTGCCCGATGCGGATGCCCTCAGGGTTGAAGCCATAGGCGCCGAACGGGCTGGTACCGCCGGTGCCGATCATGCGGTTGCCGCCCTCGTGGCGCTCCTTCTGCTCCTCGAAGCGCTTCTTCAGCGTCTGCATCAACTCTTCCCAGCCCATCTTCTCGATGGCCGCCTTCTCCTCGGGCGACAACTCCAGCTCCAGCGTCTTGCGCAGCCACTCCAGCGGCACGTCCTGGGTGAAGTCCGTCAGCAGCTCCACGCCCTTGAAGTAGGCGGAGAAGGCGCGGTCGAACTTGTCGAAGTTCGCCTCGTCCTTCACCAACGCCGTGCGCGACAGGACATAGAACTTGTCGATGCTGGGCCCGGCCTCGTCATCGATCACGCCAGCCTTCAGCGCCTCCAGCAGCGTGAGGTACTCCTTCACCGACACCGGCAGCTTGGCGGCGCGCAGCGTGTAGAAGAAGTTGATCAGCATGCTCAGTTCCGGGCTTGCGTCGTGCGGCCTGCGGGCTTGCGCGACTTGCGGGGCCTGGTCTGCGCCGGGTCGTGCGCGCGCAGCCAGTCGAAGAACTCGCCGTACCACTGCTGGCTGTTGCGCGGCTTGAGGATCCAGTGGTTCTCGTCAGGAAACCACAGCAGCCGCGCGTCCACACCACGCGCCTTGAGCGTGTTGTAGTAGGCCAGGCCCTGCGCATCAGGCACCCGGTAGTCCAGGGCGCCGTGGATCACCAGCGTGGGGGTGCGCATGCCGCTGGCGTGGGCGTGCGGGCTCTGTTGCTGCACCCGGTCCGGGTCGTCCCAGTACCAGGCGCCCAGTTCCTTGGCATGCCAGCAGTAGGCGTCGTCGGCGAACATGCCCACCCAGTCGAAACACCCGGCGTGGCAGATGTAGGCCCGATAACGGCCGGGCTTCACATGGGCGTTCATCCACGCCACCATGTAGCCGCCATAGCTGCCGCCCGTGGCGAAGACGCGCTTGCGGTCGATCCAGGGCTTCCTGAGCAGCACGTCGGTGGCGGCTTCGATGTCCTGCAGTTCCAACTCGCCCCAGCGGTGGGTGATGCTGTCCAGGAAGGCGTGGCCGAAGCTGGACGAGCCGTGATAGTTGACGCTGGCCACCACATAGCCCTGAGCGGCGAACACGTGCGTGTTCCAGCGGAAGTGCCAGGTGTCCCCGGCGGCGGTGTGGGGTCCGCCATGGATGTTGTGCATCAACGGGTGCTTGCGCTTGCGGTCGAATCCTGGCGGGAAGGTGAGCCAGACCTGCACCTGTTGACCCAGGGCGCCCGTGATCCAGGTCTCCTCGGTGGAGCCGATGTCCAGCGTGGACAGCAGCCTGTCATTGAATCGTTCCATGCGTCGGGTCTGCAGTGCGCCCGTCTCGTCCGGGCTGTGGGCATGGACGCGCCCCGGGTGCTGGGACGAGTCCGCCAGCGTCACCAGCTGGCCACAGGCCAGGTCGTAGCCTTGCACGCAGCCCCCGCGCACGGCGATCTCGCAGCGCCGGTTGGCGAGGTCAAAGCGCCACAGGTGGCGCCTTCCCTGCTGCTCGGCGGTGAGGAACACGGCGTCGGCTTCCTGTGTCCAGCGCACAGGCCCGTGCACTGCGTGGTCCCACTCGGCGCTGAGCACCTCCCAGCGGCTGCCCGGGCGCTGCCACACCGCCAGCTGCCCCGGCATGGTGTGCTTCAGGCCCTGGTGGCTGGCGATGAACGCGATGCGCTGGCCGTCGGGGCTGTAGCTGGGGGCGGAGAAGTCCCAGGCCTCGTCGCGGGCGATGACCTGGATGCGGCCGCTCTTGAGCTCGAGTTCGGCCAGCGCGTAGCGCCCATCTCCCCGTTTGTGGGGCGCCGGGTCGAAGGCAAAGACCAGCCGGCGTCCGTCGGGCGAGATGTCGAAGCACTGGGCGTCGGGCTCGGCACGGTTGAGTTCGTAGACCGTGCCCTCGAACAGGTCCCGAACGCGGCCGGTGACAAGATCCATCAGGTGCAGATGGGCCACTCGGCCCATGGGGATGTGGTGGTCCCAGTGGCGGTATTGCGCCTGGCTGGTGGCGTAGCCGCTCTCCTTGCGCTTGCCGAACTCCGCATGGCGCCGGGCCTGCGCCGCCGCGCCCTTCAGCTCCGGCCAGACCCAGGAGACGAAGACAACCTGGCGGCCACTCGGGCACCAGCGGAAGGCCTCCACGCCCGTGGCCACCTGTCCGGCGCGGTGGGCCTCGCCGCCGTCCACGGGAATCAGGTACAGCTGGGGCTGTTCGTCCCTGCGGCCTTCCTGATCGCGCTTGGCGATGAAGGCGATGCGATCACCCGCCGGGCTGAAGCGGGGCTGGCCGTCTTTCTCGCCGCAGGAGGTCAGCCGGCGGGGCTGACCTCCCAGGGTGGACAAAAGCCACAGGCTGCTGGAAGACTTGTTGTCCTTCATGTCATGGGAGGTCACCGACACGGCGGCCTGCGCGCCGTCGGGCGACAGGCTGGGGACACCCAGGCGGTCCATCTGCCACAGGTGTTCCACCGTGATTCGGGTCTTCTGCGAAGGGCGATTGGTCATGCTCAGCTGCGATCGGGGGTTCAAGGTTCAACGGCTCTTGGCGAGCTGGAAATCCAGGTGCGTCCGGACGACCGGCCACTCGGCTGCCGTGATGCTGTAGACGGCGGTGTCGCGCAAGGTGCCCTCATGGCCGATCTGATGTGCGCGCAGCATGCCGTCGAGCTGCGCGCCCAGGCGCTCGATGGCGCGGCGGCTCTGGGTGTTCAGACGGTGGGTGCGGAACTCGACGGCGATGCACTGCAGGCTCTCGAATGCGTGGCCCAGCAACATCCGCTTGCACTCCGTGTTCAGCGCGGAGCGCTGGGTGCTCTGGGCGTACCAGGTGCTGCCGATCTCCACCCGCCGGTTGGCTGCGTCAACGTTCATGTACGTGGTCATGCCGACCACCCGGCCGGTGGCGTCGGTCACCGTGAACGGCAGCATCAGCCCTTGTGACTGCAGCCTCAGGCGCCGCTCGATCTCGGCGCGCATGCCCTCGGGGGAGGGCACGGCGGTGTACCAGAGCTTCCAGAGTTCACCGTCCCTGACGGCGTCACACAAGGCGGGCTCGTGCTCGGGCGCAAGCGGCAGCAGCCGTGCATGCGCGCCGGCCATCCGCAGAGGTTCGATCCAAGGGGTACCCATGTGCGCGCTCATCGGTGATTGCGCTGCATGAAGACCAGTTTCTCGAACAGCGTGACGTCCTGCTCGTTTTTCAGCAGCGCGCCCACCAGGGGCGGTACCGTGACCTTGTCATCCCTGCTGTGCAGCACTTCCGGCGGAATGTCCTCGGCCACCAGCAGTTTGAGCCAGTCCAGCAGTTCCGATGTGCTGGGTTTCTTCTTCAGACCCGGCAGGTTGCGCACGTCGTAGAAAGTCTTGAGTGATGCGGTCAGGAGTTCCTTCTTCAGCCCGGGGAAGTGCACGTCCACGATGGCCTGCATGGTGGACGCGTCGGGGAACTTGATGTAGTGGAAGAAGCAGCGCCGAAGAAAGGCGTCGGGCAGTTCCTTCTCGTTGTTGGAGGTGATGAACACCAGCGGCCGGTGCCGCGCCTTGATGAGTTCGCGCGTCTCGTAGACGTAGAACTCCATGCGGTCGATTTCACGCAGCAGGTCGTTGGGGAACTCGATGTCGGCCTTGTCGATCTCGTCGATCAGCAGCGCCACGGGCTGATCGGCGGTGAAGGCCTGCCACAGCACACCGCGCACGATGTAGTTCTGGATGTCCTTGACCTTCTCGTCGCCGAGCTGGCTGTCGCGCAGGCGGCTGACGGCGTCGTATTCGTACAGCCCCTGCTGGGCCTTGGTGGTGCTCTTCACGTGCCATTGCAGAAGCGGCATGTCCAGCGCCTGAGCCACCTCCTCGGCCAGCATGGTCTTGCCGGTGCCCGGCTCTCCCTTGACCAGCAGCGGGCGTTTCAGGGTGAGGGCCGCGTTGACGGCCAGCATCAGATCGTCTGTGGCGACGTATCGGTCGGAGCCCTTGAATTTCATGGCGGCTTGAGGGGTGCGGATGGCGAGCCCAGTGGGGATGGCGCCGCCGGGTGGGTGCGCGCAGCGGTGCGGAGGTGCGGGTCCAGACCTTGCTGCGTCCCGCCATGGGCGGGGTTGCGGCAGATGCCCATGCGCGGCTTGTCCGGGGCTTGGTTCAGTATATCGGCGCCCTATAATCGTGATGCTTCAAGGAGCCGGTCGCGGTGGCCTTTGACATCGAGACAAGACAGCCTTCCGCAAGGTGCCGCGGTTCAGCGGCGGGCAGAGCGAGAGATTCCGAGGGTAGCTTTCATGATCAGAGCGTTGACCGTTTCGCTGGCGCTGGCCGGCTTGTCGCTGACCGCAGCGGCCCAGGACGCCAAGGCGGGCGAGAAGCTGGCGGCCATGTGCATCGGCTGCCACGGGATCGTGGGCTACCAGGCCAGCTTTCCCGAAGTGCATCGGGTCCCCATGATCTCCGGCCAGAACGCCAGGTACATCGTCGCCTCTTTGGTGGCCTATCAGAAGGGTGAGCGCAAGCATCCCACGATGAAGGGCATCGCGGGTTCGCTCACCGAGAAGCAGATGGCCGACCTGGGAGCCTACTACGAGCAGCACGGCAAGAGCAGCGTGGTCAGCGTGGCGCAGACAGCCAAGGCGCCTTCGGCCGAGGTCAAGGCCCTGCTGGACAAGGGCGCCTGTGCATCCTGCCATGGTGCAGACTTCAACAAGCCCATTGACGGCGCCTATCCGAAGATTGCCGGCCAGCACGCGGACTATCTCTACGTGGCCCTGAGGGCCTACCAGACCGAAGGCAAGGCCACGCTGGGCCGCGGCAACGCCATCATGGTGGGTCAGGTCAAGGCTTTCAAGCCCAGCGAGCTCAAGGCCATGGCGCAGTACATCGGCTCGCTGCCGGGGGATCTCAAGACGGTGCCCCAGCCGAAGTTCCGCTGAGGCGGCTTCGCACAGCCCCTGCGGGCTTCCAGCGCTTGAGCGTCAGTGCGTTGGCCATGACGCTGACGCTGGACAAGGCCATGGCCGAGCCTGCCACCATCGGGCTGAGCAGGCCGAAGGCGGCCAGCGGGATGCCCACGACGTTGTAGGCAAAGGCCCAGAACAGGTTCTGGCGCAAGGTGCGGCGGATGGCCCAGGACAATTCCCATGCCTCCACCACCGTTCGCGGATCGCCCCGCAGCAAGGTCAGGCCCGCCGTTTCCACGGCCACATCGGTGCCGCCGCCTTCGCCCGCCATCGCCAGACCCACGTCGGCAGCGGCCAGCGCGGGCGCATCGTTGACGCCGTCACCCACCATGGCCACTGCCTCGCCCGGGGCCAGTCCCGCCTTCAATTCTTCGACCACCCGAGCCTTGTCGCCGGGCAGCACCTCGGCACGCACCTCGTCGATGCCCACCCTTTGCGCCATCGAACGGGCCGCCCCGGCGTTGTCGCCGCTGATCATCACCACGCGCAGACCCTGCGCGCGCAGTCGTGCCACCGCCTGCGCAGCGCCCGGCTTGGCCTCGTCGCCAAAGGCCAGCATGCCCAGCAAGCGGGCTGAGCCAGCGCCCCCGAAGCTCACGGCCTCGAACAGCCAGGACACCGTTTGACCATCGGCCGATGCCTGTTGGGCAGCGCCTTCCAGCGTGCCGGGGTGCAGGCCGCTTTCCGTCAACCAGCGGGTGCTGCCCAGGCGCAGCGCACGGCCTTGCACCCGCCCCTGGACGCCCCGGCCGGCCACCACTTCCAGTGATTCCACGGCAGGCCATGAGGACGCATCGTTCGAAGCACGGGCGGCCTCGATCACCGCCCTGGCCAGCGGGTGGCCGTTGCCCGATTGCAGTGCCGCCGCCCACGCCAGGAGTTGCGCGTTGTCCGCAGGAGTGCCGCAAACCGAGGCGTGCGCGGTCAGCCGCGGGTGCCCCTGCGTCAGCGTCCCCGTCTTGTCGAAGGCCACGACCCGAACCGTGCGCAGGGTCTCGAGCGCCTGGGCGTCGCGCACCAGGATGCCGTGGCGCGCGGCCATGCCGGTGCCCACCATCAGCGTGGCCGGCGTGGCCAGTCCCAGGGCGCAGGGGCAGGCGATCACCAGCACGGACACGGCGTGCAGCGTGGCGGCCACGCCGTCACCCGTCAAGGCCCACCAGGACGCACCCGTGAGACCCGCGATGACGATCACGGCGGGGACGAACACCGCGCTGACCTTGTCCACGAGTTGCTGGATGGGCGCCTTGCGCGCCTGGGCCGACTCCACCAGGCGAACGATGCGGGCCAGCTGCGTTTCGGCGCCCACCGCCGTGGCGCGCACCACGATCAAGCCCTCGACGTTGAGGGCGCCACCCGTGACCATGTGTCCCGGCTCGCGCGCCACGGGCAGGCTTTCGCCGGTGATGAGGGACTCGTCCAGGTGGGTGCGGCCCTCGATGATCTGGCCATCGGTGGGCACGCGCTCGCCCGGGCGGATCACCAGCTCCATGCCCACCCGCACGGCAGACAAGGGCACCTCGGCCTCGGCGCCGTGCTTGCGCACACGTGCCTTCTCGGGCCGCAGGCGGCGCAGTGCCTCCAGTGCCGCCAGGGTCTGCCGCTTGGCGCGCGATTCCAGCCACTTGCCCAGCATCACCAGCGTGATGACCACGGCCGCGCTCTCGAAGTACAGGTGGGGCATCTGCCCGGCGGGTGCCCGCCACCACAGGGCCAGGCTCAGGCCGAAGGCGGCGCTGGTGCCGATGGCCACCAGCAGGTCCATGTTGCCGGCCCCGGCCTTCAGGGCCGCCCAGCCGGCGCGGTAGAAGCGCGCGCCGAGCCAGAACTGCACTGGCGCGGCCAGCAGGGCTTGCACCCAGGCCGGCCACATCCAGTGGCGGCCCAGCAGGTCGCCCACCATGGGCACCATGAGGGGCAGCGACAAACCTGCCGCCACAGCCACCTTCCAGCCCTCGTCGTGGACGCGCCGTACGGGCGCCTTCAGCACGTCCGCGTCGGGCGCCACCAGGCTGGCCTCATAGCCGGCGCGCCGGACGGCCGCCAGCAGCAGCTGCGGGTCGGTGGTGGATTCGGCGCGGATCTGCGCCTGCTCGGTGGCGAGATTGACGCTGGCCTCCTGCACACCCGGCACCCGACCCAACGCCTTTTCCACGCGAGACACGCACGAGGCGCAGGTCATGCCATCGATATTCAGGGTATGGTCGGCCATGGGCATACTCTAAGCTTCGGAGTTCGACGGTCAGCCGTCTCAGCCTTGACGAGGAACAAGCCATGACCATCGAGTTCACCCTGCCGGACATGACCTGCGGCCATTGCGTCAGGGCCGTGACGGCTGCCGTTCAGCAGATCGATCCCGCGGCGCAGCTCAAGATCGACCTGCCCACGCACCAGGTGGCCATCGAGTCCACTCAGCCTGCCCAGGCCTTTGCAGCCGCACTGGCCGAGCAGGGCTACCCCCCGGACTGACGGCAGTGCTCCATGCCCTGGCGCCCATGCCACGGAACCTTTCTGCCTCTGGGAGCCCTCCATGAAGAAGACCTTCTTGCTGTTGACCCGGTGCGCCCTGTTCGTTTCGCTGCTGGTTGCCGGGCTGACGTCCGGGCAGGCCCAGACCTTTCGCTGGGCGAGCCAGGGCGATCCGCAGACCATGGATCCGCATTCGCAGAACGAAGGCCTGACCAACATGATCAATGGTCAGGTCTACGAGTTCCTGATCCGCCGCGACCGGCAACTGAACTTCGTGCCTGCTCTGGCCACCTAATGGGCCCAGACCGGCCCGCTGACCTGGCGCTTCAAGTTGCGCCCCGGCGTGAAGTTTCACGACGGCTCGCCCTTCGGCGCCGACGACGTGGTGTTTTCTGTCCATCGCGGCAAGGAGCTCACCTCCCAGATCAACGTCTATGCCAATGCGGTGGGCACGCCCGTGGCGCTGGATCCGTTGACGGTGGAGTTCCGCCTGGACAAGGTCAATCCAGTGTTCCTGCAGCACATGGGCTCGCTCTGGATCATGAGCAAAGCCTGGGCCGAGAAGCACAAGGTCCTCAAGCCACTGGACTTCAAGAACAAGGAGGAAAGCCACGCTAGTTTCAACGCCAACGGCACGGGCCCCTTCATCCTGGTCAGCCGTCAGCCTGGCATCAGGACCACCTACCGTCGCAATCCGAACTGGTGGGGCAAGTTCGAGGGCAATGTGCAGGAAATCGTCTACACCCCCATCAGCAACGATGCCACGCGGCTGGCGGCCCTGGTGTCTGGCGAGATCGACTTCGTGCTCGACCCTGCTCCGCGCGACATCGCAAGGCTGCGCAACACCGCGGGCGTGAAGGTGATCGACGGACCGGAGAACCGCGTCGTGTTCATCGGCATGGACCAGCACCGCGACGAACTGCTGTACGGCAGCGTCAAGAGCCACAACCCTTTCAAGGACGTGCGTGTGCGCCGCGCCCTGTACCACGCGGTAGACATCGAGACCATGAAGACCAAGCTGATGAATGGCCAGAGCGCGCCCACGGGGGGCATGACACCCTCGCCGCTGGCCTATTTCCATGATCCGGAGATCGAGCGGCGTGCCCCGTTCGACCTGGTGCTGGCACGTCGCTTGATGGCCGAGGCGGGCCATGCCGACGGCTTCGAGGTCACTCTGGATTGTCCGAACAATCGCTATGTCAACGACGAGGAGATCTGCATTGCTCTGGCCGGCATGTGGGCGCAGATCAAGCTCAAGGTCAAGGTCAACGCGATGCCGCGCGCCACCTACTTCCCCAAGCTGGAGAAGCACGACACCAGCCTCTACATGCTGGGCTGGGGTGGCGCTGTGACCGATGCCGAGACCACGCTCACCCCGGTGATGCGCAACCTGGGTGACAAAGGCTTGGGCCTTTACAACCATGGCCGCTCACGCAACGACCGCTTCGATGCACTGGCGGCGCAATCCAGCGTGGAGGCCGATGCCAGGAAGCGTGAGGGCCTCATCAAGGCCGCGCTCAAGGAGTGGAAGGACCAGGTCCACACCATCCCGCTGCACCGTCAGGTGATCCCGTGGGCAGCGCGGAGCCATGTGAACGTCGTGCACCGCCCCGACAACTGGCTGGAGGTGCAATGGGTCACGCTCGCGCGGTAGCGCGGCGTCGCACGGCCTCGATGTAGGCCGGGCCGTCGGGCGGCAGGCCGCTGCGTTGCGAGTCCCAGATCATCTCCCCCAGGCACTCCATCACCTGGTGGTGCGCCTCATGCAAAGACCCCAGGCGGCCGCCCAGCAGTTGCACCGCCTGCCGGATGCCGCTGGGCTGGTCGATGGACACCTGCTCGGCGATGCTCAGGTGCATGCTCAGGTGCAGGAAGGGGTTGATGCGCCCGTCTTCCACCGTGTAGACGGCGGCCAGGGCGGCGACCGGATCGGCCAGGTCGCCCGCGTATTCCGGGTGATCGGCCACCCAGGGTGCGGCCTGGGATTCCATCGCATCCATCGGCAGACCGGCGCCATGCTTGCGCCACACCTCGCAAAAGAAGCGTCGGACGTCATGCTGGGAGGGCTGGAACACGCCAGAATTGTCCACGCTCTGCGCAACGTGACGCTGGGCGTTGCAGCCAACCGAGGAATGACCTGTTGACCACTGCGTGGTGGAGTGAACTCCCCCTGCTGAGCGACCCGCTCTTTTATGCCTTGGCGGTGCCGGCGGTGCTCCTGGTGGGCCTGAGCAAGAGCGGCTTTGCCAGCGGCTTCGGCTCTCTGGCCACGCCGCTGATGGCCCTGGTGATTCCCGTGCCTCAGGCGGCGGCCATCATGTTGCCGCTGCTGATGGTGATGGACGCGGCCACCTTGCAGCAGCTGTGGAGGCACCGCGATCGCGCCCTGGTACGGCGTGTGTTGCCCTGGGGCATTGCAGGCACGGCGGTGGGCTGGGCCCTGTTCGGTGTGCTCTCGGGCCCGGCCGTGGCGGGCCTGACGGGGGCCCTCACGCTGGCCTTCCTGGCGCAACGCCTGCTCTTTCCGCCGCGGCAGGACGCACCGCCGGTGCCGCGCTGGGTGGGCTCGGCCTGTGCCACGGCGTCGGGTTTCACCAGTTTCGTGGCACATGCCGGTGGCCCGCCGCTGGCCGCCTACCTGCTGCCGCAGAAACTGCCCCCGCTGGCGTACAGCGGCACCATGGCGGTCTTCTTTGGCACCGTCAACCTGGCGAAGTGGGTGCCGTTCTCGGCGCTCGGGCTGATCGATCTGCGCAACATGGCCACCGCCCTGGTGCTCTTGCCCCTGGCGCCGGCCGGTGTGTGGCTGGGGGTGTGGATGACCCGTCACGTCAGCCATGTGTGGTTTTACCGACTGGCCTACACCGGCATGCTGCTGACCGGATTGAAGTTGCTCTTTGACGGGCTGCGCTGAGCTCAGCGGGAGCCGGCCGGACCGTTGCCACGGGGCTGCATCCGTGACCCCTGCCTCCACTCGCGGCGCGACAGCCTGCTCTCTGAAGCCCATGGCCGCCGCCGCCGCAGCTGCAACAGACGGAGCGGTCGATCGACGCCCTGGCCGAGGCCGTGTGCGTCGGCACCGCCGCGGTGCTGCGCCAGCGGTTCAGGCTCCAAATGGGCGTTTCGCCGCCTGCGGGGTGCAAGGGTTTCACGCACCGCCTGCCCCGCTGAAGTCATGGCCTCGAGATCAGGCTTGCCGCGACGGCGGCGCAACCGCGTCGGCCAGGTACTGAACGAAGGCCCGCACCCTTGCCGAAAGGTGCCGGTTCTGCGGATAAAGCACATGAAAGGGCCGGGATCGGCCGCCATGGCTTTGCATCACCTCGACCAGCTGGCCGGTCTTCACAGCCTCGCGCGCCACGAAGTGGTAGATCTGGAACAGCCCTCCGCCCGCGGCGGCCCATCCGACGCCGGCCAGCACGTCCTCGTGCACGCGATGGCGGCTCCTGAAGCTGAAGTCGATGTCCTCGGTCTCGGGCGTGCGCAGTATCCAGGGCATCGGCCGGCCGGTGCTGGGCACTACGAACTGGATCAGATCGTGTTGCCGCAACTCGTCGAGGGTCTTCGGCATGCCGCGGCGCCGCAGGTAGGTCGGTGATCCGAAGATGCCCACGGTGGCCTCCTCGAGCTTGCGTGAGACCAGCCGCGAATCGCGCGGCTCACCCAGGCGGATGGCCAGATCGTAGCCGTCTTCGACGAAGTCAACATTGCGGTTGGAGACGTTGAGTTCGACCTCCACGCCGGGGTAGGCGGCCATGAAGCCGGGCAGCATCGGCACCACGCGGTGGTGGCCGTACACGGTGCCCACGCTCAAGCGCACCAGTCCTCTGGGCTCGGCCTGCTGGCCGGTGAGCGCGCGCTCGGCTTCGGCAATCTGCTCCAGCGCCTGCTGGCACTGTGCATGGTAAAGCTCGCCACCGACCGACAGCCGCACGCTGCGCGTGGTGCGGTTGAACAGACGCACGCCCAGCCGCGCCTCGAGCCGCCCGATGGAGCGGCTCACCGAGGCCGGCGTCAGCCCCAGCGCTTCGGCTGCGCCGGTGAAGCTGCCGAGCTCCGCCGCTTTGCAGAACAGCTCGATGCTGCCCAGCTGCACAGGATCAAACGTGCGTGTCATTTGTTCAATCAAGTAATGAACATAGTTCCACGGTGTCAGTTTATGTGTATCGAGAGAATCAATACAGTCCGCTTCAGCGCGCCACAGGGGCGCGGCAACACCACAAGGACACACCATGACTTCGCGCATCCTGATGATCGTCACTTCCAACGCCCGCATGGGCGACACCGGCAAGTCCACCGGCCTGTGGGCTGAGGAGCTGGCGGTGCCGTACTACGCACTGGCTGACGCTGGCGTCGAGGTGACGCTGGCCTCGCCGGCCGGTGGTGCCGCGCCCATCGATCCGGGCAGCATCAAGCCGGCCGGCCAGAATGACCCGGTGGTAGAGCGTTTCCTGGCCGATGCCGCCTTGCAGGCGCGCATCGCCGCGACGCCCAAGGCTTCAGCGTTCGATGGCGCGCAGTTCGACGCCGTCTTCTTCCCCGGCGGTCACGGCACGATGTGGGACCTGCCGGTGGACGCGGGCGTGACCCGCGCCGTCGAACGCGCCTTCGCCGCCAACAAGCTGATCGTCTCGGTCTGCCACGGGGCCGCTGGCCTGGTGACGGCCAAGCGTCCGGACGGGCAGTCCATCGTGAAGGACCTGCGCGTCAACGCGTTCACCGATGCCGAGGAAGTGGCCGTCGGCCTGGAGAAGGTTGTGCCCTTCATGCTCGAGACGCGCTTGCGTGAGCTGGGCGGCCGCTTCGAGGGCGCAGACAACTGGCAGCCCTTCGCCATCCGCGACGGCCAGCTGATCACGGGGCAGAACCCGCAGTCGTCGCACCGCGTGGCGCAGTCGCTGCTTCAGGCGCTGAGCTAGCACAGGCCGTTCAAACGCCCTTGTCAAGCTGGCGTCAGCGTCGGCCTGGTCTTGAGCCCGCAGGCGCGTGCAGCTGCGCACCGCATCGCGGGTGGAAATGCCGCCCACGCCATGGACTGGCGCAGTGCGGTCGATGCGCTTGAAGGGCTTGCCCACCGACTCCAGCAGGCCACCCGCCAGCGACAGGCCGGCAACGGGGGTGGGATCGCAGGAACGCTGGCAAACGGCGAGTCTGGACACGGCCGGGCAGGTTTGCCGCCACACTCCGGGCAAAGGCCTGAGCCGATCACCCGAAGGGTGAGTTGGCTGGGCAGTTGAAAACACCATTGGTTCGATGAATCAATGAGTTGCAATCCCATGAGTTGCAATCGTTTTGTGGGTCCGTGCTCGCGAATTCGCGTCGGGGTTTGCGGGCTTTCACGGACCGCTGACCGGCCGCAAGCCTCGTAACATCCGGCCGTGACGGGTGTTTGAACCCGCAGGGAGGCCTCGATGAAGGTGCTGCTGATCGATGACCATCCGTTGATCTTGACCGCCATGCAGGCGGTCATCAGCGGGCTGGGGGACGACATTGCCGTCACCGGTGCACAAAGCGCCGAGCAGGCCTGGGAGCGCTTGCGCGACACGCCCGGATTCGACCTGGCCCTGTTGGACCTGACCTTGGGGGACACCAGCGGTTTCGAGGTGCTGGCGCAGATGCGTCAGGCGCATCCTCAGGTGGCCGTGGTCATCCTGTCCGCGTCAGAAAACGCCGGCGACGTGGTGCGCGCCCTGGATCTGGGCGCGATGGGGTTCATCCCCAAGCGGGCCTCCACCGAGGCGTTGATGGATGCCTTGCGCATCGTGATGTCGGGGGGTCTGTTCGTTCCACAGCACCTGTTCGGCCCCAACCGCGGCCGCCCGTCTGAGGCGGCAGGGCTTCATGATGCGCCGGGTGGGGTGGCGAAGTCCCTGCAGCACCTGGGGCTGACGCCGCGTCAGCACGACGTGCTGTCCGGATTGCTCAAGGGACTGCCCAACAAGCTGATCGCGCGGGAGTTGAGTCTGTCGTTGGACACGGTCAAGGATCACGTGGCCTCGGTCCTGCGCGCCTTGAACGTGACCAGCCGAACGCAGGCGGTGCTGGCCGTCAGCCGCATGACCCAGGGGCAGCCGGGAGCCGTCTCCTGGCGGCGCGGCCACCATGGCTGAGGCTGGCGGGCCTGTGTCTGCGCCCGGCGTGGCACCAGACACCTGGCGGGCTCGGCACCACGCCCTGCGCCAGCCCTTGAACGCCCTGGGGCTGTTCTGCGAAGCCTTGAAGATGCAGCCGCTCAGCGCCGCGCAGCAGCCGCTGGTGGCAGGCATTGCCGATGCGGCCGTGGCCCTGGAGCGCCTGATCGACGAGCACTTTGCCGCTCTGGCCAGCGGGCCTGCGGTCGCCGACCCGGCCCCGCAGGCGGATCCATTGCCTGTCCACCGCATCCTGGTGGTGGACGATGACCACGCGTCACGCATGGGCCTGGTGCTGCTGCTGGAGGCCTGGGGGGCCCGGGTCCAGGCCTTCGCCGACATCGATGCCTTGTCGCGATGGCTGGAGGGGCCGCAGGCGCAGCGGCCCGATCTGCTGATGCTGGACTACCACCTTCCCAGGCCAGGGGACGGCCTGATCGCCCTGCAGCTGGTGCGACGGGCCTGGCCTGTACGTCCGGTGCACACCTTTCTGATCACGGGCGACAGGCGCGCAGGCATGGCCAACGCGCTCAGCGATGGTTCTGTGGAGTGTCTGGTCAAGCCGGTTCCGCCCGGGCCCTTGCTGGCGGCCATCCGTCAGCAGCTGGGGCCTCAGTTCGGCGTGTAGGACAGGCGCACGTAGATGGGGGCGAAGGCCTCGGCCTGTGTCACTTCCAGCAGGTGTTCCCGGCACAGCTCCAGCATCGCGATGAAGGTCACGACGACCACGGCCTGCCCCCGGGCGGTGTCGAAGAAGTCTTGAAATTCCACGAAACGCCGCCCCTGCAGGCGCTTGATCACCTGGCTCATGTACTCGCGCACCGAGAGCTGCTCGCGCGTGATGCGGTGGTGCTGGTTGAGTCTGGCGCGCTGCATGATGTCGGCCCAGGCTGCCCGCAGGTCTTGGGGATCCACGTCCGGCAGGCGTGGGGTCAGGCTTTGTTCCACCATCACCTGCACGCGCAGGACATCCCGCCCCAGCAGGGGCAGCTTGTCCAGTTGTGCGGCGGCGAGCTTGATGCGCTCGTACTCCAGCAGGCGACGCACCAGATCGGCACGCGGATCGTCGGGTTCCCTGCCATCGTCGCGCTTTCTGGGCGGCAGCAGCATGCGCGACTTGATCTCGATCAGCATGGCCGCCATCAGCAGGTATTCCGAGGCCAGCTCGAGGTTGCGCCTGCGGATCTGCTCGACGTAGTTCAGATACTGGCGCGTGACGTCGGCCAGCGGGATGTCCAGGATGTTGAAGTTCTGTTTGCGTATCAGGTACAGCAGCAGGTCCAGCGGACCTTCAAACGCTTCGAGGAACACCTCCAGCGCATCGGGCGGGATGTACAGGTCCTGCGGAAGCTGGAACAGCGGCTCGCCGTACAGACGCGCCAGGGCCACCTGGTCCACCACTTCGGGCGTGACCTGCAGCACGGCATCGGACGAGTCCGCCAGCACTTGCGACGTCGGATCCGGGTTCATGCCCTGGGGTTGCGGCAGCAGGTCAGGACTTGGTCTGATAGACGTAGGCCTGCTGGGCCACGCGGGCCTCTTGCCACTCGCCCTGAGCCTGCCGGTCCACCGGGCGGTCCCACAGCAGGGCGCGGCCACGCTGTTGCTCGTCCTCCAGGGAAGGACGCTGCGCCTTCAGTTGCTCAATGAACTGGGTGACGTCTGATCGATAGGGTTTCCAGAACAGCGGCATGGCAGGGTGTCGGGTCAAGAACAGTAACGAGAGGCAGTTTAAGCGGCCGGGCCTGCGGGGACCTGACATGCCGGAACCTGAGGGGAGGCCAGCGTGGCCCGGTCGGGAAAGATCCGGTCGGCCCCCAGGGCTTGCTCGAAGCCGAAGCGGCGGATCAGCGGCAGCGCCACGATGCCCAGGGTGACCCCGGCACCGAATTCCGCACCCAGGCGGCGGCGGTCGCAGGCCTTCGGGCTTTCCGGCGTCTGAGGGCCGAAGGGGGTGGCCGCAGGTGCAAGTGACAGCCCGCTCCTGGTGTTCCAACCCCTCAGCGCACGCGCATGCCGGGTTGCGCACCCGGCCCCGGTTCCAGCACGAAGATGCCCGGGTGGGCCTTGCCATCGG
>JBMLPD010000025.1:0-10311 GCA_049242285.1 Rubrivivax sp. | reverse complement strand
GACGGCCCAGCGGGTACTCGTTGATGTAGCCGTTGCCGCCGAAGATCTGGATGCCTTCACCGGCCATCCAGGTGGCCTTCTCGGCGCACCACAGGATGACGCTGGCGCAGTCCTTGCGCACCTGGCGCACGTGCTCGGCACCGAGTGCATCGAGGTTCTTGCCCACGGTGTAGCAGAAGGCCCGCGCGGCCTGCAGCACGGTGTACATGTCGGCCACCTTGCCCTGGATGAGCTGGAACTCGCCGATGCTCTGGCCGAACTGCTTGCGGTCGTGGATGTAGGGCACCACGTTGTCCATCACCGCCTGCATGATGCCGATGGGGCCGGCCGCCAGCACGGCGCGCTCGTAGTCCAGGCCGCTCATCAAGACCTTGGCCCCGCCGTTGACGGCGCCCAGCACGTTCTCCACCGGCACCTCCACGTCCTTGAACACCAGCTCGCCCGTGTGCGATCCGCGCATGCCCAGCTTGTCGAGCTTCTGCGCGATGGAAAAGCCCTTCATGCCCTTTTCGATCAGGAAAGCGGTGACGCCCCTGGCGCCCAGCTCGGGTTCGCTCTTGGCGTACACCACCAGGGTGTCGGCGTCCGGGCCGTTGGTGATCCACATCTTGCTGCCGTTGAGCAGGTAGAAGCCGCCCTTGTCTTCTGCGCGCAGCTTCATGCTGATGACGTCAGAGCCGGCGCCGGGCTCGCTCATGGCCAGCGCCCCCACGTGCTCGCCGCTGATGAGCGGGGGCAGGTACCGGGCGCGCTGCGCCTCGGTGCCGTTGCGCTTGATCTGGTTGACGCACAGGTTGCTGTGCGCGCCGTAGCTCAGGCCCACACTGGCGCTGGCCCGGCTGATCTCTTCCATGGCGATCATGTGGGCCAGGTAGCCCATGCCGGCGCCACCGTAGGCCTCGCCCACGGTGATGCCCAGCACGCCCAGATCGCCCATCTTGCGCCACAGGTCCATGGGGAACCGGTCGCTGCGGTCGATTTCGGCGGCGCGGGGTGCGATCTCGGCCTGGGCGAAATCGCGCACGGCGTCGCGCAGAGCGTCGATGTCGTCGCCAAGCTGGAAATTCAGTCCGGGCAGGTTCATGGCGGGTTTCCTTGTGGTGGGAGCGGAAGCGGACGGGTCAGGATGCCGCAGGCAGGCGCTTGCGCGAGGCCGGCGATGCCAGCAGCTGCCGGCATCGCGACTCGTGCTGCGAAATCTCGGCAAGGGTGATCTCCAGGTCTTCGCGCTGCTGCTCCAGAAGCTGGCGGTGCGCCCCCAGCACCTGAAGAAAGGCCTTGAGCTGGGGCACGGTGTCCGACGGGCTGTCGTACATGTCGACCAGTTGCTTGATCTCCTGCAGGCTCAGGCCCAGACGTTTGCCGCGCAGGGTGAGCTTCAACCGGGTTCGGTCACGCTGGGCGTAGACCCGATTGCGGCCGGCGCGCTGTGGCGTCAGCAGCCCCATGTCCTCATAAAAGCGGATGGCACGCGGCGTGATGTCGAACTCCTGCGCCAGCGCGGTGATGGTGAGCATTCCCGGGGCCGCTTCGCTGCCGCCCGTGACGGTGGGCATTGCCGGGCCGGCTGGGCCGATGACAGGGGAAGCGGTGCGGCGTGCGACAGCCATCGTGAGAATGACGTTGACGTAAACGTCAACCAATGTAACCTGAAGCCGTGCAGGCCCGCCACCTCTTCCGCTGCGCCCGTCACTTCAGGGGCCACCGTGCCTGCGCCGGCCGGGGGCGGGGCCGCCCTGCACTGCCCGCCGGTAAACCGACGCCTGCCAGCCGACCCCTGCAGGTCGACCCCGGCTTGCGACAGTTGCGCCAGCTGCGCCAGCTGCGCCAGCTGCGCAAGCTGCGCCAGTTGCGCCGACTGCGAAAATTGCGCCAGCGCCACGGGCGCTTTTCCAGCCGCCTGCCCCGGGCAAGGGCGCGCCACCAAGCCTTCCTGCGCGCGGTGCTGCCGGGTGGTGAGCGAGAAGGCAGCGGCCTCCGATCACGGAGGCCGCTGAACCGATCTGCTGCGCGGGCGATTCATCGCCCTGTCCCTGATAGCTCATGACCCTGGCGCCAACTGGCGGGCGCCAGAACCCCTGACAGCTGCACGGAAGTGTCCCGGCCCGCAGCGTCCTTGTCACTCCCCCAAAAGTTACAAGCGTTCAAGGCCCGGTGGCGAACCCGCGACTCACTCGAGCACGGGCAGCACCTCGGTGTTCAGGACCCCGCGCGCCTGCTCGAAGTCCGGCAGGACGGACCGCACCACCTCCCAGAAGGCGCCAGAGTGGTTCATCTCGCGCAGATGCGCCAGCTCGTGCGCCACGACGTAATCGATCACCGGCACCGCGAAGTGCACCAGTCGCCAGTTCAGGCGGATGGCGCCATCGGCGCGCGCGCTCCCCCAGCGGGTGGAGGCCGAACTGAGCGACAGGCGCCGCACCCGCACGCCCAGGCGCTGCGCGAATTCGGCACAGCGTTCCTCGAACACCCGCCGCGCCTGACGCTGCAGCCAGCTCTGCACGGCATCGCGCAACTGGGCCGGGGCCGCACCGTGCGGCAAACCCACGTGCAGGGTCAGCCGCGGCACACCCGGCAAAGAGGCCGCGTCACTGTGCAGCACGGCGCCGGTCACGCGCGGGTCCACAACCACGATCACGGTCTCCCCCAGGAAGGGGATGGTGGCGCCATCCTTCCAGTCCACGCGGGCCTGCGCCAGACGGCGGGCCCGCTCCTGCTGTTCGTGCAGCTTGCGCAGGATCCAGCGCGCCTTGTCCCGCAGCGCCGCCTCCACCTCGCCCACCCCCACCCAGCGCGGGGCGCTGACCGTGAGCCCTTCAGGGCCGATGACGAAACCGATGCTGCGACGCCTCGCCCGGCGGAATTCGAAAGAGACGCGATGGCCTTCCAGCAGCATCTCGCGGTCTGCCCGTGGGTGGTCGAAGGACGCGGGCGCCAGCGTCACGGCCCCCACGGCCTGAGGCGCTGGCGGCGGGCGACGTTCAGGGCCGTGCGAATCGGCCGGGGGGTCAGGCGCGAAGAGCTCGGGGGTTGCGGTGTCGCCCACCGGGTTACCGAACAGCGACAGCTGCCGCGGGTGCTCTTCGGGTCGGCGTGTGGGCACGTCGTCAGCCTCGGCGGGATCCGTCCCGGCGCGGCCCCGGGCCGGCAGCTTGCGCGTAGGCCTCGGGGTCCAGGCGACGCATCTCCGCCTCGATCCAGGCTTCGACCTGCGCCGTGAGTTCGTCCGGTCGCCGCCCGGCGCTGGAAATGGGCTCGCCGATCGAAACCGGCACCACCCCAGGCCGCAACAGAAAGCTCTTGCGCGGCCAGCAGCGCGCCGAGGCCACGGCGATGGGCACGATGGGCACACCCGCCGCAATGGCCAGGCGGGAAGCGCCCGACTTGTAGGTCTCCTGGCCCCCCCTTGGGGCGCGTGTGCCCTCAGGAAACATGATGACCCAGGTGCCCTCGCAGAACAGTCTGCGGCCCTGTTCGGCCACCTTGTTCCAGGCCTCGGTGCGCCGGCTGCGGTCGATGTGCACCATGTCCAGGCGCCCCATGGCCCAGCCGAAGAACGGCACCTGCAACAACTCCTTCTTGAACACATACGCCAGCGGGTGCGGCATCAGCGTGGGGAAGAAGAACGTTTCCCAGGTGGACTGGTGCTTGGGCGCCAGCAGCACCGCCGACGTGGCCTGCGCGGCCGTGGGCACATGCTCCAGGCCCGATACCTGCGCCCGCACACCGCAGATCACGCGCGCGCCCCAGATGGCCAGGCGCAGCCAGCCCACCGCCGCCCAATATAGGCGGGGTCCGCGCCAGGCCATGGACAGCAGCAGCACTGCCAAGGCCCAAGGCACCACCGTGGCGGCGAGAAAGAACAGATAGACGGCAGAACGCAGGGCCCACAGCGCCAGCATCAGCGTGACCCCTCCAGCCGGGCGGACCCCGCCCGGCGCTCACGGGCGATGAGGTGGTCTGCCAGCGCCGCAAGATCGGCATGCACACGGGCTTCGGGAACCTCCTGCACCAGCTGCCCGACCTGCGCATCATCCAGCCGGGCCGCACGGCCGGTGCGTACCAGGTGAGGCTCGCAGCCGGCCGCCTGGGCGGCCTGCAGGTCGCGCAAGGTATCGGCAGCCACGGGCACCTGGTGAAGGTCGACGCCATAGCGGCGCCCGATCTCCCGCATCATGCCGGGCAGGGGCTTGCGACAGTCACAGCGCTCCTCGGGCGTGTGCGGGCAGAAGAACACGGCGTCCAGCCGGGCCCCTTGCGCCTGCATGAGCTTGTTCATGTGGGCATGGATCAGGTTGACTGAGGCCATGTCGATCATGCCGCGGCCGATGCCCGCCTGGTTGGTGGCCACCACGGCGTGCCAGCCGGCATGGTTCAGGCGTGACACCGCCTCGAGGGCGCCCGGGATGGGCACCCATTCCGCAGGGGCCTTGACGTGATCGTCCCGGTATTCGTTGAGGATGCCGTCGCGGCCGAAGATGATCAGCTTCACACCCCGATTATCAGGGGCGACGCGCCACCGCGGCGGGCCCGCGCCACCGCGGCCGACGGGCCACGCTCAGGCGGCCAGCCGAGACAGGTCGGCCACCTGGTTCATGGCGGCGTGCAGCGCGCGCAGCAAGGCCAGGCGGTTGGCGCGCAGCGCGGGGTCTTCGGCGTTGACCATGACGGTGTCGAAGAACGCGTCCACCGGGGCCTTGAGCGCGGCCAGCGCCTGCAGCGAGGCCGCGAGGTCGCCCGCAGCCAACGCGGCCTGCGCCTGCTCCAGCACCTGCGCAAGCGCCACCCACAGCGCCCGCTCGGCTGGCTCCTTCAAAAGGCTTTGCCTTACCTGCTGGAGAAGCTCAACAGAGTTCTCGTGAACGAACGGCGCGTCATCGGACTTCTTCAGGATGTTGCCCACGCGCTTGTTGGCCGCGGCCAGCGCCGCCGCCTCGGGCAGGCTGGCAAAGGTACGCACCGCGGCCAGGCGCTGCTTGAGACCACGCCACTGAGAGGGCCTGAGCGCAAGCACGGCGTCCACCTCGTGTGCGCTGTAGCCCTGCTCGCGCAGCCAGCCGGCCAGGCGCTCATCCAGGAAGTGCAATACCTCGGCCTGCGCGGCGCCATGGCCGTCCGGGAAGGCCTTGAACGCGGAATCGACCAGGTGCGGCACCGACAAGGGCAGCGCTCGCTCCACCAGCATGCGCACGACGCCCAGCGCGTGGCGTCGCAGCGCGAAGGGGTCCTTGTCGCCCGTGGGCAACTGGCCGATGCCGAACAGCCCGGCCAGGGTCTCGAGCTTGTCCGCCAGCGCGACGCACAAGCCCACATCGCCGCGCGGCAGCACATCGCCGGCAAAGCGGGGCTTGTAGTGGTCTTCGATGGCGTCGGCCACGGCCTCGCGCAGGCCGTCATGGCGCGCGTAGCAGGCACCCATGATGCCCTGCAGTTCCGGGAACTCGCCCACCATGTCGGTCAGCAGGTCGGCCTTGGCCAGCGTGGCGGCCTCGTCGGCCAGATCGGCCAGACTCAAGCCTCCCAGCTGCTGACCAATGCCGCGGGCGATGTTTCGCACGCGCTCCACGCGCTCACCCTGCGTACCCAGCTTGCCGTGGTACACCACCTGGGCCAGGCCCGGCAGGCGCGAGGCCAGGGTGCGCTTGCGGTCCTGGTCGAAGAAGAACTTGGCGTCCGCCAGGCGCGGACGCACCACGCGCTCGTTGCCGCTGATCACCCCGGAAGGGTCGGCCGGGCGGATGTTGCTGACGATCAGGAACTTGTTCGTCAGCTTGCCGGCAGCGTCCACCAGCGGGAAGTACTTCTGGTTCGCCTTCATCGTCAGGATGAGGCACTCCTGCGGCACCGCGAGGAACTCCGGCTCGAAGCTGCACAGCAGCACATGAGGCCGCTCCACCAGCGCCGTCACCTCGTCCAGCAGGGCCTCGTCCTCGATGGGCTGCAGGCCCTCGCGGGCCGCGGCCTCGGCCAGTTGGCGCACGATCTCGGCACGACGGGCGGCAAACGAGGGGATCACCGCTCCCTGGTCCTGCAGAGTGCGCTCGTAGGCATCGGCCTCGGAAATCTCGATGGTCGGTGCCAAGGCCTCGAAGCGGTGGCCCTGGGTGGAGCGACCGGGAGTCAACCCCAGCTGAGGCTTCAGTAGCACCACCTCATCACCGTGCAGCGCCACCAGACCGTGAGCGGGTCTGACGAAAGCCGCCTCATCCCATCCCGGCCTGGCACAGCTGGTCCACAACGGAAACCGCATGAGCTTGGGCATGGGCAGCTTGACGATCGCAAGTCCCAGAGCGACCTGCAGGCCGACGGCCAGGGGAACGCCGGGCAGCACCGCATCCAGAAACAGGGCCTCTGTCTTGCCATCGAGCGCACGGCGCAGGCCCGACACCCCCGCGGCGTCATGGCCCAAGCCCCAGAGCTTCTTCAACAGGGCCGGGGTAGCACAGCCGTTGGCGTCCAAGCCAACGGCCACCGGCATCAGCTTGTGCGAAGTAGCTTGGTCTGGGGCAGCGCTGTAGACATGTGTCAAGTGGACCGCCAGCCGCCGCGGCGACGCATAGGGCGTCAAGACGCCAGACGGGCTGACCAGACCCTGAGACTTGAGGCTGTCCGCCAGCGTTCGCGCAAAGGCCTCGCCCAGCTTCTTCAAGGCCTTGGGCGGCAGTTCCTCGACGAGGAGTTCGACCAGCAGGGTGCGGGTGGCCGCTGCATCCGCATGAGCAACCAAGCCATTCTGCAAGGAGGAAGTCGCGCTCATGCTCACGCCGCCTTCCTGTCCTGGGCAGCCCTGTGCGCCAGCACCTCGTCGGCCCAGGCGCGCGGCGCCATGGGAAAGCCCAGGCGGGCGCGGCTGTCGAGATAACTCTGCGCCACGCCGCGGGCCAGGTTGCGGATGCGCCCGATGTAGGCCGCGCGCTCGGTCACGCTGATGGCGCCGCGCGCGTCCAGCAGGTTGAACGAGTGGGCGGACTTCAGCACCTGCTCATAGGCCGGCAGGGCCAGTTGCTGCTCCATCAGGTGGCGGGCCATCTTCTCGTGGGCGCCGAAGGCCTGGAGCAGGAAGTCCACGTCGCTGTGCTCGAAGTTGTAGGTGCTCTGCTCCACCTCGTTCTGATGGTAGACGTCGCGGTACAGCAAACGCTCGCCAGAAGAAGGGTTCGCGGTCCACACCAGGTCGTAGATGCTGTCCGCGCCCTGCAGGTACATGGCCAGGCGCTCCAGGCCGTAGGTGATCTCGCCCGTGACGGGCTTGCAGTCGATGCCCCCCACCTGCTGAAAATAGGTGAATTGCGTCACCTCCATGCCGTTGAGCCAGACCTCCCAGCCCAGGCCCCAGGCCCCCAGTGTCGGGTTCTCCCAGTCGTCCTCGACGAAGCGGATGTCGTTGCTCTTGAGGTCCAAGCCCAGCGCCTTCAACGAACCCAGGTACAGCTCCAGGATGTCGGCCGGCGCGGGCTTGAGCACCACCTGATACTGGTAGTACTGTTGCAGCCGGTTGGGGTTGTCGCCGTAGCGCCCGTCCTTGGGGCGTCGGCTGGGCTGTACGTAAGCGGCCTTCCAGGGCTCAGGGCCCAGCGCGCGCAAGAAGGTGGCCGTGTGGCTGGTACCGGCGCCCACTTCCATGTCGTAAGGCTGCAGCAGCGCGCAGCCCTGCGCGTCCCAGTAGGACTGCAGTTTCAGGATGATTTGCTGGAAGGTCAGCATGGCAGCAGCCGGTGGCAAGCCCTTGCAGGGCCTGGAGGTTGGCGAAAACCCTCCATTTTAGGGCCGCCCGGGTCTTGCAGGCATGTGCCCGCGCCGGGCCCCGGCGACCAGCGCCAGCACCCCCAGCGCCAGGCCGAACAAGGGCCACAGGCCCCAGCGACCGGCCCACCAGGCAAACGGCGTGGTCCCCACGCGGCCCTCGTAGGCCCCCTCCAGTGCACCCCGCACAAAGGGCTCCAGACGGTGCGTGACCCGGCCGCGGTGGTCGATGATGGCGGTCACCCCGGTGTTGGTGGCGCGCAGCATGGGCCGCTGCAACTCCAGCGAGCGCATGCGCGAGATGTTCAGGTGCTGCGGCAAGGCGATGGTGCGGCCAAACCAGCCGATGTTGCTGAGGTTGACCAGCACCGTGGGGGCGCGCGACGGGTCGCGAAAACGCACCGCGAGCTCCTCTCCGAAGAGGTCTTCGTAGCAGATGTTGGGGGCGATGCGCTGGTCACCGGCCTGCAGCGAGGGCGCATCCAGCGGCCCGCGCGCAAAGTCGCCCAGCGGGATGTTCATGAGCTTGGTGAACCAGCGAAATCCGGTGGGAATGAACTCGCCAAACGGCACCAGATGGACCTTGTCGTAGCGGTAGCCGACAGCCGGCTCCAGGCCCGGCCCGGCCGAGGCGGCGGCAGATGAGGTGGCCGACGCGGGCCCTTTCAAGCCCACGGCGGAGTTGGTGTAGCCGTCGTCGAAGCTTCCCAAGGGCATGCCCACCAGACCCACCTGGGTGGAGCGCGCAAAGCGCTCCACCACACCGGCCCACCAGCCCGGTGCCAGCTCCGCCAGCTGCAGGGGCAGCAGCGGTACGGCCGTCTCAGGCGCCACCACCAGCTGCCCCCGGGCCTGCGCCAGCGCCTGCGCCAGCCAGGCGAGGTTCTGCGGCAGACGCTCGCCCGTGAACTTCTCGTCTTGCGGGACCGCTGTCTGCAGCAAGGTGGCCGTCTGGGTGCCTGCGGTTCGGGTGAACTCGGGCGCCCCGGTCAGACCGGGCACCACGAACACGCCCAGTGCAGCCGTCACGAGCAGCAAGGTCCGGCCCCTGCGCAGCGGCAGCGCCGGCCAGGCCAGCCCCACGCAGGCACCGGCCCACGCCAGCACGGCCCCCAGGCCGTACACACCCACCCAGGGCGCCAGCACAGCCAGGGGCCCGTCGATCTGGGTGTATCCACTGGCAGCCCAGGGAAAGCCCGTGAAGAGCACCGCGCGCGCCCACTCGGCCAGCAGCCAGCAGGCGGCAAAGGCCAGAGCGTCCAGGCCCGGGCGGCCGGTGCGCAGACGGGCCCAGGCCGCACAGGCCAGCGCCAGGTACAGCGACAGCGCCAGAGCCAGCACCAGCACCGCCGCCGCAGCCAGGCCGGCGGGCAACCCCCCGTAACGGTGCATGCTGATGAACAGCCACCACACGGCGGCCAGGAGCCAGGCCGTGCCAAAGACCAGGCCCGAGACGGCAGCGCCGCGCGGCGAGGCTGTGCGCAGCTGCGCCACCAGCACCGCCACGGCCAGGGGTGCCAGCCACCACAGCCCGGTGTGGACACACGCCAGGGTCTGCGCCGCGCCCAGGGCGGCCACCGCCAGCAGGCCGCCCAGGCGACGCATGCCAGACATCAGGCCGGCGGCGCAGCGGGCGGGCCGCCCGCCTCGGCGGCCCTTGCGCCCTCGGCAGCCGCGGCCACCCGCGACACCTTGAACCAGCGCACCGCCCCGCCCCGGGTCAACATGACCGAGAAGCTCAGGCCCTGCACCTGCACGGCCTCGCCCCGGCGCGGCACGCGGCCCAACCGGTCGGCCACCAGTCCACCAATGGTGTCGAATGCCTCCACCGGCAGGTGCACGCCAAAGGCCTCGTTGACGGCCGACACGTCGGCATCCCCGGCCACCCGGTGCGCGCCGTCGGCCAGGGTGACAATGCCGCTGGGGGCATCCTGCTCGTCGAACTCGTCCTCGATCTCGCCGACGATCTCTTCCAGCACGTCCTCGATGGTGATCAGCCCGGCGGTGCTGCCAAACTCGTCGATCACGATGGCCAGGTGGTTTCGGTTGGAGCGGAAGTCGCGCAGCAACTCGTTCAGGCCCTTGCTCTCGGGCACGAACACCGCCGGGCGCAGCAGCGTGCGCAGGTTGAGCTCCGGCGCCCGCTGCACCTTCAGCAGATCCTTGGCCAGCAGGATGCCGATGATGTTGTCGCGCTCGCCGTCGTGAACGGGAAAGCGGGAGTGCCCCGTCTCGATCACCAGGCCGAGCAGTTCGTCATACGGCGCGGTGATGTCCAGCAGGTCCATGCGGGGTGCGGCCACCATCACGTCACCTGCGGTCATGTCCGCCATGCGGATCACGCCTTCGAGCATGGCGCGGGATTCCGGGCCGATGAGTTCCCGCTCCTCGGCGTCGGCCAGGGTCTCGATCAACTCGTCCCGGGAGTCAGGACCGGGGGAGAGAAACTCCGCCAGCCGGTCCAGGATGCTGCGCTTGTCTGCGGGCCTGTCCGCCGGGCGCGATTGCCACGCGCGGGCGGACCGTCCGGAATGAGGTTCTGACACGACGGTGCCGGAAGTGACGACA
>JBMLPD010000024.1:0-1570 GCA_049242285.1 Rubrivivax sp. | reverse complement strand
CGATCCAGGCCTCGTTGCCCTTCACGCCGAAGTAGCCGCTCTGGATGCGCAGCGTTTCGCGCACGCTGAAGAAGGGGTCGAACACCAGTTCCTGCGGCACGATGCCCAGCGCCTTGCGGGCCGCCGCGTAGTCGGTCACCACGTCGTGGCCCATGACCGTGACCGTGCCCTCGGTGGCCCGCGCCAGCCCGGCCAGGATGCTGATCAGCGTGGTCTTGCCCGCGCCGTTGGGCCCCAGCAGGCCGAAGAACTCGCCCTGCTCGATGGTGAAGTTGACGTCTTCCAGCGCACGCAACTCGCCGCGCGTACCGCGGTAGACCTTGCCGACATGGCTGAACGAGAGGGCTGGCGTCATGAGGGAGCGGATTGTAGGCAGGGGGTTGGGGAGATTTCATCCTGTGACTGTCGCGCTCACCCGGGCGCGGAGTGAGCGGTCGTTCGATCAGACAGGCTGATGGGCGCCCGCCCGGCGTGCCTCCGAAGCCTGGGGACACCGGGACGCCGGCGGAGAATTGATGAATATCCCAAAATGGGACCAGGCTCGTACACGTGCGTGTCATCGCCATCAGCCGATTGCGTGACTTCTGGGAGAGGAATCCAGCCGCCCGAAAGCCCCTGGCAGATTGGCTCAAGGAGGTCAGCGCAGCGCAGTGGCGGGTGCCGCAGGACATCAAGACACGGTGCGCCAGCGCCAGCTTTCTGCCCGGTCGCCAGGTGGTGTTCAACATCAAGGGCAACGACTTTCGGCTGGTAGTGGCCGTGACTTGTGTGCAGCAGGCCCTGTTCATCACGTTTGTGGGCACGCACGCCGGGTACGAACGCATCAACGCGACCACCGTGGAGCCCCCGCCATGATCGACATGACACTGCCAACCGCTGCGAACCCATGCCGACTACCGCGCTGCCCTGGCGCGTGCGGAGGCCCTTTTTGATCTGCCCGAGGAACCCGACCCGGCCAGTGAGCTTGGCGCGTTCATGGACGCACTGGTCACGCTGATCGAGGCCTGCGAGCGCAAGCACTTCCCCGTGGAAGCGTCCGACCCGGTGGACGCGATCAAGTTCCGCATGGAGCAGCAAGGGCTGACACCTGCCGATCTTCAACCCATGATCGGTCGCCTGAACCGCGTGTACGAGGTGCTCAATCGAAAGCGGCCTTTGACGCTGGCCATGATGCGGCGCCTGAACGCGCAGATGGGCATTCCGGCCGAAGCCCTGCTCGGAAGGCCCGAGAAATAGCGGATGGCGCCCGTGGCCCCAAGGCGCCCATACCGTTCAGATGCAGCAGCCCGTAGATGCCCCGGGGCGATGAGCCGGTTCTCCACCGGATGAGCACGCAGGATGTGCAACCGCTGGATGGCCAAGGCTGGATGGCCAAGGCATGGCGCGCTATGCGCGCGAGATCAGCCAGGACGCGCCAGCAGCTCGTCCAGATTCCTCGTGATCTCCTGCTCGATGCGCTCGCTGAAGGCGCCCATCAGAAAACCCAGTCGGGCGCGCAGCTCGAAGCACTGGGCTGACACCTCCACGGTGCCGCTGGCGCCGGCGCGCTCGAAGCGGATGGTGTCGGCCG
>JBMLPD010000023.1:0-2362 GCA_049242285.1 Rubrivivax sp. | reverse complement strand
GAGTGCTACCAGGCCGTGGGCGACCTGGCCGAGACCATCGCCCACGTGCTGCCGCCGCCACAGCGCCGCAGCGGCGAGGGCCTGGCGCACTGGGTGGAGCAGCGCCTGCTGCCGCTGAAAGGCCTGACGCCGCAGGAGCAGGCGCTGCACCTGCGCGAAGCGCTGGACGAGCTGGACGCACAGGGCCGCTTCCTGCTGGTCAAGCTGATCGGCGGTGGCTTCCGGGTGGGGGTGAGCCGGCTGCTGGTGCAGCGGGCGCTGGCGCAGTGGGCGGGCCTGGACCCCAAGGCCGTGGCCCAGCGCATGATGGGCTACACCGATGCGCGGCAGGTGCCCAGCGCGCAGCGCCTGCAGGCGCTGGTGGCCACCGACGGGGCGGCGACGCTGGACGCCGGGCATCCCTACCCCTTCTTCCTGGCGCACGCGCTGCCCCAGGCGCCGCAGGACGCGGCGATGGGCCCCGTGGCCGACTGGCTGGTGGAGTGGAAGTACGACGGCATCCGTGCCCAGGTGGTGCGCCGGGATGGGCAGGTGTGGGTCTGGTCGCGCGGCGAGGAACTGGTGACCGAGCGCTTCCCGGAGGTGGTGGCCCAGGCGCAGGGCTTGCCTGAGGGCACGGTGCTGGATGGCGAGGTGCTGGTCTGGCCCGAAGGGCAGGACCGGCCGGCCTCCTTCCACCTGCTGCAGCAGCGCATCGGCCGCAAGCAGCTCACGCGCAAGGCCCTGGCGCAGGCGCCGGTGCGCTTCCTGGCCTACGACCTGCTGGAGGACGAGGGGGCCGACCTGCGCGGCCTGCCGCAGCAGGTGCGGCGCGAACGGCTGCAGACGCTGCTGGGTTCCACGGGGGGTGAACGCATCGGCCTGTCGCCCGAGGTGCAGGCTGCCGACTGGGCCGGGTTGGCCGCGCTGCGCGACACCGCGCGCGAGCGCGGCGTGGAAGGCTTCATGCTCAAGCATCGCCAGGCCCGCTACGGCAGCGGCCGCACCAAGGCCGAGGGCACCTGGTGGAAGTGGAAGGTGGACCCGCTGACCGTGGACGCCGTGCTCATCTACGCCCAGGCCGGCCACGGCCGCCGCGCCAGCGTCTACACCGACTACACCTTCGCGGTGTGGAGCCGGCCCCCGGCCAGCGCCGAGGAGGCCGCGGCCGTGGTGCAGGCCATCGGCCTGCGTGAACCGGCGCAGCCCGGCGCCTTGCAACTGGTGGCCTTCGCCAAGGCCTATTCGGGCCTGAGCGACGCCGAGTTCGCGCGCGTGGACAAGGTCATCCGCGCCACCACGCTGGAGAAATTCGGCCCCGTGCGCAGCGTGGTGCCCAGCCTGGTGTTCGAGCTGGGCTTCGAGGGGCTGAACGCGAGCCCGCGGCACAAGTGCGGGATTGCGGTGCGCTTCCCGCGCATGCTGCGCATCCGTGACGACAAGCCCTTGCACGAGGCGGATGCGCTGCCAACCCTGCAGGCCATGATGTCGGCACCGGGCCGGCCCTGATTCAGCTTTGGCCCCGTCCGAGGCCCCGGCGCCGGGCCAGCAGCCCCAACACCGGCCACAGCGCGACCCCGAGGCCCAGGGCCAGCGAGGCTTGAAGCAGGCTCGGTGGTGTGAAGGCGAACACGTTCTGCAAGGCCGGCACGCCCAGCGCCCCGAGCAGCAGCAGCGCAGCGCTGCCGAACACCGCCCACAGCGCCCGGTTGGGCCGGCGAAGTGACGCCCAGGGGCCCAGGCTGAAAGAGCGGTTGGCCAGCACCAGCGCGCCCACGGCGGTGACCAGCGCGGCGAACACTGTGGCGCGGACCTGACCCGCATCGTCTGTCCTTGTCCACAGCGCCCCATACAGGGCCCCCACCGCCAGCAGCGTCACCAGGCCCTGCCCCAGGCCCAGGTGCACCAGTGCCGCCGAGACGATGGGCGCGGCTGGGTCGCGCGGGGGGCGGGCCATCACGTCGTCCTCGTCGCCCTCGGCCTCGAAGACGATGGCGCACACGGGGTCGATCACCAGTTCCAGGAAGGCGATGTGCACGGGCGTGAGCAGCGGCGGCCAGCCCAGCAGCAGCGGCAGCAGCGCCAGCCCGGCAATGGGCACGTGCACCGCCAGCACGAACACCATGCCCTTGCGCACGTTGTCCAGGATGCGCCGGCCCATGCGCAGGCCCTTGACGATGGCACCGAAGTCGTCTTCCATCAGCACCAGGCTGGCGGCCTCGCGCGCGACATCGGTGCCGCGCCGGCCCATGGCGATGCCGATGTGCGCGGCCTTCAGCGCCGGGGCGTCGTTCACCCCGTCGCCCGTCATGGCCACCACCTCGCCCCCGGCCTTGAGCGCCTGCACCAGCTTGAGCTTTTGCTGCGGCATCACGCGGGCGAA
>JBMLPD010000022.1:0-2123 GCA_049242285.1 Rubrivivax sp. | reverse complement strand
CGACCCCTGCTTCTGCGGCAGCGGCCTGAAGTACAAGAAGTGCCACGGAGCCTGAGCGCGTGCCGCCGCAGAACCCCCTGTGTGCGCCCTCCGCGGCACTCGCGGGGCAAGCGGGGCCGTCGGTGCCCAGGCGAACAGGGACAATCCGCGCATGGACGACACTGACCGCCGACTCATCGCGCTGTTGCGGCAGGACGCCCGTATGAGCGCGGCCACCCTGGCCGCCCGGTTGGGCGTGTCCCGGGGCACGGTGACCAACCGGCTGCGCAAGCTCGAGGACGACCGCATCATCGTGGGCTACACGGTCCGGCTGCGGCCTGATGCCGAACCCAACCAGATCAGGGCGTGGATGGGGGTGCGCGTGGAGGGCAACCAGACGCTCATCGTGGTGGCCCACCTGCTGGGCGAGCCCGGCGTGGCAGCGTTGCACGACACGAACGGCCGCTGGGACCTGTTGGCTGAGTTGCGCGCCGATTCCCTGGCCGAACTCGCTCAGGTGCTGGAGCGCATCCGGCTCATCAAGGGCATCGCGGCCACCGAGACCAGCATGCTGCTGGCCACGATGCGCTGACCGATCAGGCCGACCAGGGGGCCCGCCACGGGCCTCACGCGGCCTGGCGCCACGGCAGGCCGCCCTCACTTCCGGGACGGGCCAGCGAAGGGCCGATGGCGCGGGCCTGCACGGCGCCGAAGAGGTCCTTCGGATCGCCGCCGCCAAGCGCCAGTTCGATCTCGGTGCCTATGCCCAGTTCGGCCGCTGCAGCGCGCACGAAGCGCAGGGCCGAGTAGTCCTCCAGCGCGAAGCCCACCGAATCGAAGACGGTGACCTCCTCAGCCCTGCTGCGCCCGGGGTGGCGTCCATCCAGCACTTGCCAGAACTCCGTGACGGGGAAGTCCGCGGGCATTTGCTGCAGGTCGCCCTCGATGCGGCTTTGCGGCTCGAATTCACAGAAGACCGTCGCCGCCTCCAGCACCCCGGGATGCAACTCGGTCTTGCCCGGGTTGTCGCCGCCCACCGCGTTGAAGTGCATGCCTGGCTGCACCATCGCAGGCTTGATGATGCGTGCGTGCGTCTGTTCCGCCGTCAGGGTGCTGACGATGTCGGCGCCCTGCACCGCCTCGTCCGTGCTCGCGCAGGCGTGCAGAACCAGCCCGCTGCCGGCCAGGTTCGCCACCAGCTTGGCGGTGGCCAGGGGGTCGGTGTCGAACAGGCGCAATTCCCGCACGCCCACCAGGTCGCGCATGGCCAGCGCCTGGAACTCGCTTTGTGCGCCGTTGCCGATCAAGGCCATCACCCGACTGTCGCGTCGGGCCAGATGCCTGGCCGCCAACGCCGACATGGCGGCCGTGCGGATGGCCGTGGTGATGGTCAGCTCCGACAGCAGCAGCGGCCTGCCGGTGGCCACGTCGGCCAGCACCCCAAACGCCATGACCGTGGGCAGCCCGGCCCTGGGGTTGAGCGGGTGACCGTTGACGTACTTGAAGCTGTACTGCCGGTCGCAGGCGATGGGCATCAGTTCGATGACGCCCTGGGGGCTGTGGCTGGGGATGCGGGCGCGCTTGTCGAAGGTGTGCCAGCGCCGGAAGTCGGCTTCGATGCCTGCGGCCACGCCGGCGATGCAGGCCGGCAGCCCCTTGAGGTGCACGATGCGCGCGACGTCTTCGACGCCAAGGTACAGGGTGGCAAGGCCGTTCGCCTTGCTGGGGGCGAACGGTGCGATGCAGGGGGTGTGTGGGGTGTTCATCAAGCGGCTCCTGCAGCAAGGGGCGACGGGGATCGCCGTGCCATCAGTGTTCCTTGCCGGCGTGTCAGGCGGAAGAGCGCACCTTGGGCGAATGCCGGCCTGGATTGCCCGTTGTGTCAGGCTCGGCTGCCGAAGTGCCTTATCAAGCCCCGGGTCCAGCTGCCGGTCTGAAGATGCACCCGCATCCATGCCGAAAGGGCAGGCAGGGCTACAGTCTCGGTTCCGGGCGCCTTGGGGTCCGGGGCTGTCGCGCCTGAAGACTGGCCGCGACCACAGACCACAGGAGCGAACACCAGTGACCGAACGATTCGACCTCCAGGGCAGGCATCTCGTGCTCGGCTTGTCCGGCGGCATCGCCTGCTACAAGGCGGCCGACTT
>JBMLPD010000021.1:0-1466 GCA_049242285.1 Rubrivivax sp. | reverse complement strand
AGCCTGGGCCTGAAGCCGCGCATCGCCGTGGTGCTGGGCGACGACGTGAGCGCGCTGCTGCCGGCGCTGCGCACGGCCGGCACGTGCGATCTGGCCACGGGCCAGCCGCTGCCCGAGCGCGTGCTCAGCGCCAACGCCTACCTGGGCGCGCTGCCCGTGGCGCGCGCCCTGGCTGAAGGGGCGGACATCGTCATCACCGGCCGCGGCGTGGACAGCGCGGTCACCCTCGGCCCCTTGATGCATGAATTCGGCTGGACGGCGCAAGACCACGACCTGCTGGCCGCCGGCAGCCTGGCCGGGCACCTCATCGAGTGCGGCTGCCAGGCCACGGGCGGCCTGCACACCGACTGGCAGGACATCCCTGACTGGCCCGACATTGGCTACCCCGTCATCGAGTGCCATGCCGACGGCCGCGTCGTCGTCACCAAGCCCGAGGGCACGGGCGGGCGCGTGCTGCGCGCGGCCGTGGCCGAGCAGTTGCTGTACGAGATCGGCGACCCCGGCGCCTACCAACTGCCCGACGTGTGCTGCGATTTCCGCCACGTGCGCATCGAGCAAAAGGGGCCCGACCGCGTGGAAGTCACCGGCGCGCGCGGCGCGGCGCCCACGGCCCAGTACAAAGTCTCGGCCACGGCGCTGGACGGCTACCGCTGCGCCGGCACGCTGGTGATCGTGGGCATGGACGCCGCCGCCAAGGCGCGGCGCACGGGCGAAGCCATCCTGGAGCGCGTGCGCCGCATCCTCCAGGCCCAGGGCCTGCCCGACTTCAAGGCCACCGCCGTGGAGCTGCTGGGCGCCGAGACGCTGTACGGTCCCCATGCGCGCACCGGCGCGGCGCGCGAGGTGATGCTGCGCGTGGTGGCCGACCACGCGATGAAGCCGGCCCTCGACATCTTCGCGCGCGAGATCGCGCCCGCGGGCACCTCCTGGTCCCCCGGCACCACCAGCCCGGGCGGCGGCCGGCCCTCGCCCTCGCCCCTGATCAAGCCCCTGGCCTTCTTCGTCGACAAGGCGGCGGTGCCGGTGCAGGTGGTGATGGAGGGCCGTGCGCTGCCGATCGAGTGGCCGGTGCAGGGGGTGATGCAGTGCGGGCCGGCCCCGGCACACCCGACCCCCGATCCCGGCCCCTGGGTGGACGCCGACGAGCCCCTGGTGGACGTGCCCCTGGTGCGCCTGGCCTGGGCGCGCAGCGGCGACAAGGGCAACACCGCCAACATCGGCGTCATCGCCCGCCGCCCCGAGTGGCTGCCGCTGCTGTGGGCGCGCCTGACACCGCAGGCCGTGCACGCGCACCTGGCCCACCTGGTGCACGGCCCGGTGGAGCGTTTTCACCTGCCCGGCATCCACGCCATGAACTTCCTGCTGCACGAGGCCCTGGACGGCGGCGGCCCCGCCTCGCGCCGCATGGACCCGCTGGGCAAGGGCCTGGCGCAGATCTTGTTGGACATGCCGGTGGCCGTGCCGGC
>JBMLPD010000020.1:0-3674 GCA_049242285.1 Rubrivivax sp. | reverse complement strand
AGGTCAGTCGACCAGCGCGTCCAGGGCCTTCTGGTAGCGGTTGGCGTGCGAGCGCTCGGCCTTGGCCAGGGTCTCGAACCAGTCGGCGATCTCGTCGAAGCCTTCGTCGCGAGCGGTCTTGGCCATGCCCGGGTACATGTCGGTGTACTCGTGCGTTTCGCCAGCCACTGCAGCGGCCAGGTTCTGACGGCTGGAGCCGATGGGCATGCCGGTGGCCGGGTCACCCGAGCCGTTCTCGAGGAACTCGAGGTGGCCGTGGGCGTGGCCGGTTTCGCCTTCAGCGGTGGAGCGGAACAGCGCTGCCACGTCGTTCTGGCCTTCCACGTCAGCCTTGTTTGCGAAGTACAGGTAACGGCGGTTGGCCTGGGATTCGCCGGCGAAGGCGTCCTTCAGGTTCTGCTCGGTCTTGGATCCTTTGAGTCCCATGGGATTGGCTCCTGTGAGTTGGGGTTCTGCGAAGGGAGGGTTTGATGTCTGTTGCTGTCTTGGACAACCAACAGCCGACACGTTACCAAAGCCGGAAAGCCCGGGCCAATCGAAAGCTTCAATCCATGCGATTGAGTCAGGCAATCCCGGGCCGGAAGTTGATAGGCGTCAATTCCGTCGCCGCCCGTGGCGGCCGCCGGCTCATCCCGCTGCATCAACCCCCATCGTCTGCAGGGCCAGGGTGTGCAGACGGCTTCCCGGTTTGAGCAGGCCGTCGAGCACGGTGAAGTGGTCGGCGTCCGGGATGGCCTCGCACACGGGAACGGCTTTCTCGCCCCAGCGCCGGCGGATCAGCCGGCTGTGTCGCAGGAATTCCGGGCTTTCCAGCGCACCGGCCACGGCCCGCAGCGTACCCGTCGTCGGGGCGGGAAACCCGGCAGGACTCAGACGCCGAACCGAGCCTGGCGTCAGGCGCAGGTCGGCCTGCAGGAAGGGCGTGCGCCGTATGGGGTCCAGGTCGAACACGCCCGAGATGGACAGGGCCGCCTTCACCAGATCGGCCGGGAGGTCGTCGCCCATGCGCTGCCACTGTGCGCTCAGCAGCATGGCCGCCAGGTGCCCGCCGGCGGAATGGCCCGCTACGCTGATGCGGTTGGGGTCCGCGCCCAGTTCCTCGGCATGCCGCCAGCACCAGGCCAGGCTGCGTGCCATCTGCAAGGCGATCTCTTCCATGCTCACGCGGGGGCACAGGGCGTAGTTCGGCACGGCCACCACAGCACCCGCAGCAGTCAGAGCAGGGGCGATGAAGGAGTGGTCGGACTTGTCCAGGGAACGCCACCAGCCGCCGTGAACGAACACCAGCAGCGGCGCGCCTGGTCCCGGGGCCTCAGGCGCGCGCGGGCGAGGGGACGGGCTGAAGACGTCCAGGCGTTCGGCGTCGGAGTTGCCGTAAGCCACGTCCAGCCGGCCGTGCTGCGTGGCACGCGCCGTCTGAGAATCCCTCGCCCATCGGGCCAGGATCTGCGCATGGCCGGGAACCCGTGCCCGGTTGTTGTACTGGGCCTCCAGCCAGGCGGGGTCTTGTGTGCGTGTCATGCGATGTCCTCCAGGGGGGGGCGTGAGCTTCAGTATGCCCGGCCCTGGTCGGGTGCCCGAGGCCGGCGAGAATGCCTCGGCCACTTCCGCGGGACCTGCTCTTGAACTTCACGCCCAAGCCCGATGTCTGCCAGCCCACGGGGTCGGCCGAACTGCCCATGCTGGACATCTACATGCCGATGATGAAGTCGGCGGCCATCGTGGCGGCGGCGCGGCTCGGGGTGTTTGAAGCGCTGTCCCGGGGCGCGCTGGACGCCGCCGCGCTGGCCCGGCAAACCCGATCCAGCCGCGAAGGTGTGCGCACCCTGGCCGACTTCCTGGTGGCCTTGGGCTACCTTCGCGACAGCGAAGGCGGTTACGCCAACACCGAGAGCACCCAGCGATGGCTGACGAGCGCTGGCAGCATCGACTACACGTCCGGCGCCCTGTGGACCCATGAAGCCTGGTCCATGATGGGCGATCTGGACCGCGCCGTGCAGACCGGCCAGCCAGCGCAGACCCTGTGGCAGCGCATGGCGCTGGAGCCCCAGCTCGGCCCGCTGTTCTCGCGCTACATGCACGCCTTCGCACAGGACCTGGGGCCGGACCTCGTGGCGCACACCCCCGTCGAGCCCGGCCACCTGCGCCTGCTGGACCTGGGCGGCTCGCACGGCCTGCACGCCATGCGGTTCTGCAGCCATCACCCGCAGTTGCAGGCCGTCATCGTGGACCTGCCCAGCGCGCTGACCGACACGCCCTCAACCATCGCCGCGGCCGGCCTGTCCGATCGCATCAGCACGCGGGCAGGCAACGTGCTGGATCTGGCCTGGGGTGAGGGCTATGACGTCGTGCTGTACCTGTCGGTGGGGCACAACCAGCAGCCGCAGGACAACCGCCGCGTCATCGCCGAAATCGCTCGCTGCCTGCGCCCCGGTGGCCTGCTGGTGGTGCATGACTACCTGGCCGGCACGCCCTTGAACGCCTTTCACGCCGCATTCCGACTCACCTTGCTCTTCGAAACCGGCACGCGCACCTACAGCGAGGCGGAGTACCGGGAGTGGTTCGATGCGGCCGGCTTTGCGAGCGCCCGGCGCATCGACCTGAACCCCCTGGAAAAGGGCTCCCTGCTCATCGCCAGGCGCTGACGATGCAGCGGAGCCACCCGTGAAGCCCCCGCGGCTGCATGTGGAACCGCTGCCCGATAGCATTCGGGCCGTCAACTTGATGGATCCTCCGCCTGTCGGCGGTTCCAGTCCCACCGAGGCCCCCATGAGCAAACCCCTGGCGTACGACTTCTCCGCTGACACCATCGACGGGCGCGCGCAGCCCTTGTCAGACTTTCGTGGCCGCTTGCTGCTGGTGGTCAACACGGCCAGTGCCTGCGGCTACACCCCGCAGTTTGCCGGGCTGGAGGCCCTGTGGAAGGATCTGCAGGGCCGAGGGTTGACGGTCATCGGTTTCCCCAGCAATGAATTCGGCGCCCAGGACCCCGGCAGCAACGACGACATCGCCGCGTTCTGCCAGAAGAACTACGGCGTCAGCTTTCCGATGATGGCCAAGGTGCAGGTCAACGGCCCCCGGGCCCACCCGCTGTGGCAATGGTTGCGCGCCCAGGCGCCGGGCAAGGCCGCCGATGGCGCCATCGCCTGGAACTTCGCCAAGTTCCTGATCGGCCGCGACGGCCAGGTGCTGCAGCGCTTCGAGCCCGGCGACGCGCCCGAAGCCCTGCGCGCCGTGATCGAGGCCGCGCTGTAGCCTGAAGCGGTCGCCAGACACCCCGCGGGACACCAGGCGCCCTGGTGTTCGGCCACAGCGGTCCGGACACCCGGTCGCACCGACCGGTCCCCCCTCAAGAACACCGTCCGCCCGGACCTGCCCGGCCGTTGAAGAGCGTGCCGCCGGACCCGTCAAGCCATTGAAGACCATGCCGGCGGACCTGCCCAGCCGGTGAAGACCATGCAGCCGGACCTGCTCAGCCGGTGAAGACCATGCAGTCGGACCGGTTAAGCCGCTGAAGACCATGCCGGCGGACCTGCTCAGCCGGTGAAGACCATGCAGCCGGACCTGCTCAGCCGGTGAAGACCATGCAGCCGGACCTGCTCAGCCAGTGAAGACCATACCGGCGGACCTGCTCAGCCGGTGAAGACCATGCAGCCGGACCTGCTCAGCCGGTG
>JBMLPD010000019.1:0-1256 GCA_049242285.1 Rubrivivax sp. | reverse complement strand
CACCTGGGCTGGGCGGGCAAGGGCATCGGCCAGCGCATCGGCGCCATGCTGCAGGCGCAGAGCAAGGTGGCACAGCTGCGACAGTTTCTGGACGCGCTGTACAACCAGTCCGGTGGCAAGACCGAACGTCTGGAGCACCTCAGCGACGACGACATCCTGGAGATGTCGCAGAACCTGGCCAAGGGCGTTCCGTTCGCCACACCGGTGTTCGACGGCGCTTCGGAGGACGAGATCCGCGCGATGCTGAAGCTGGCCTACCCGGATGAGATCGCGCAGGCCAAGGGCCTGACCGCCACCCGCACCCAGGCCACGCTGCATGACGGCCGCACGGGTGATGCGTTCGAGCGCCCTGTCACGGTGGGTTACATGCACGTGCTGAAGCTGCACCATCTGGTGGACGACAAGATGCATGCCCGCTCCACCGGACCGTACAGCCTGGTCACCCAGCAGCCGCTGGGCGGCAAGGCGCAGTTCGGCGGCCAGCGTTTTGGCGAGATGGAGGTCTGGGCCCTGGAGGCCTATGGCGCCAGCTACGTGCTGCAGGAGATGCTCACCGTCAAGTCCGACGACGTCAACGGCCGTACCAAGGTCTACGAGAACATCGTCAAGGGCGAGCACGCCATCGACGCCGGCATGCCGGAGTCGTTCAACGTGCTGGTCAAGGAAATCCGCTCACTGGGCATCGACATCGAACTGGAAAGGAATTGACGTGCCAAAGCCGCGTCATGCCGCGTTGCTCGGTCGGTTGCACAGCACTGCTGTGCGGCCCGCCTTCGCGCCTTGCCTGACGCAACTTTGATCCCGTCACTTCTCTCTGCAGTTACGCACTCAATCGAAAAGGAGAAAGTCCATGAAAGGCTTGCTCGATCTCTTCAAGCAATTCACTCCCGATGAGCATTTCGATGCCATCAAGATCGGCCTTGCGAGCCCGGAGAAGATCCGCTCGTGGTCGTTCGGCGAGGTGAAGAAGCCCGAGACCATCAACTACCGCACGTTCAAGCCCGAGCGTGACGGCCTGTTCTGCGCCAAGATCTTCGGTCCGATCAAGGACTACGAGTGCCTGTGCGGCAAGTACAAGCGCCTGAAGCACCGTGGCGTGATCTGCGAGAAGTGCGGTGTGGAAGTCACCCAGACCAAGGTGCGCCGCGACCGCATGGGCCACATCGATCTGGCCGCCCCCTGCGCCCACATCTGGTTCCTCAAGAGCCTGCCTTCGCGCCTGGGCCTGGTGCTGGACATGACGCTGCGCGACATCG
>JBMLPD010000018.1:0-3376 GCA_049242285.1 Rubrivivax sp. | reverse complement strand
AAGCAAGGCCGCGGTGGCAAGACCGTGACCGTGGTGCGAGGCCTGGTGCTGGACACCATTGCGCTGACCACCACAGGCCAGCAGCTGCGTGCCGCCTGTGGCGCCGCCGGCACCATCACCATGTGTATGGGGTTGAACTGAACATCGCGCTGCGCGAGGAGCGCGCCTTGGCCACCAGGCGCAGGGAGGCACATCTGCGAGCATGCCAGGACCCGGTATTCAGGCAGCGGAGGCGCACCGGTGCTCCCTGGCACCGCGAGGTGCCGTGTACGGTGTCAGTGCCTTGGGCACAGAAGGCTCGCTGAGCCGGTCAGCGGTGCTCAGGCGTCGCGTGACGCCTCGGACACGCCAGTGGCCATCGCGCCTGCGGCATGGCGCGGCGCAGATCCGTGCGTCGCGGCGCGCTCCAGTCGCAGGGCTGCCAGCGCCGCTGCCAGCGACAGCAGCACACAGCCCGTGAGCAGGGTGAGCAAGGCCAAAGGCGTGGGCGAAACCTCCACCACCAATGCGGTGAGCGTGCTGAGCACGGCTCCCAAAGCCATCACCAGCGCGCCGCCAAGCCCCGCGGCCGTGCCGGCCAATGCCGGGCGAACCGACAAGGTGCCGGCGTTGGCACTGGGCAGCGTCAGACCGTTGCCCAGGCCGATGAAGAGCGTGAGACCGAACAGCGCCAGCGGGTGCGAGGCACCCGCCGCGAACACCCCCAGGCCCAGCACCATGCCCACCAAGGCCACCACCCGGCCCGCCACCAGCAGCACGCCCACCCCCAGCCGGCGTGCCTGCCGCGCGCTGATGGCTGCCCCGACGAGATAGCCACCGGTGATGGACCCCACGCCCAGGCCCACCTCGGCGGGCGACAGACCCCAGGCCGCCTTGCCGACGTAGGGCACACCAGTGACGAACACGTAGAAGGCGCCCACCGCGAATGCCGTGCACAGGACGTAAGCCCAGTAGCGGCTGGAACGCAACAAGGCCACCCAGTCCGCCAGGCGGGGCGCAGGCAGCCCCGGGGCGCGCGTTTCGCCCATATCAACCCAGGTCAGCAGCAGCAGCGCGCCGCCAAGCAAGGCATACAGCGCGAATACCGCGCGCCAGCCAAGGCTCACGTCCAGCACGCCCCCCACCATGGGCCCCAGCATCGGCGCCACGGCCATCGCCGAGCCGATGAGGCTCAGCTTGGCGGCCGACTCCACGGCCGAATGCCGGTCGCGGATGGCCGCGCTGGACACCACCGTCCCGGCGACGATCACGGCCTGCAGCACCCGGCAGGCCAGCAGCACGGCCACGTTGGGCGCCAGCATGCAGCCCAGCGACGCGCCGAAGAACAGCAGCAAGGCACCCAGCATGACCGGCCGGCGGCCAAAGTGGTCGGAGATGGGCCCCAGACCCAGCTGGAACAGCGCCGAAGCCACCATATAGCCCGACACCACCAGCGCCGTCACCGATTCGCGCGCAGCCAAGTCGCGTGCCATGGAGGGCAGCGACGGCAGGACCATGTTCAGCGTCAGTGCTGACAGCGCGGTGAGCAGCGTCAGCGTGATCAGGCGTGGAGGCGAGCGGGTCAAGGGCGGCATTGTCATGGAGAGTGCCGCAGCGTGCGGCCGCTGGGTCGTGTCCGGCGGCTCGGTTGGATGCGCCTGAGCCTGCGCAAAGGCACCTCCCCGTCGAGGACAGAGGGGAAAGCCGACGGGAGGATTCGCGGCGGTTGCAGCTTGTCAACGCCGCGAACCCGCACTGCCGACCCGGTACGGCCATTGACGCCAGACCCGGCAATGTCTGCCATCACAGCGCTCGCGGACATTGACGCCGCAGGTTCTGCTGCTCGCCATCCTCCCCGACACATCTGTGGCCGAAGGCGCGTACTTTGCGTCGCTGCGCGACCGGGTCGTCAGCCGAACCGCGGCGCGAAAGAAGCGTAAGTCAACAACCTCGCCTCCAGAGGCGAGGAACAACACGAGTCGCTGACCTGTTGGCCGTGTGCGTGAGAGACCTTCGTGCGGTGGTCTGCTCTTCCACAAGACCGACTGCTCGGGCTGGCGTAGGCAGTGACCGTTTCTGGCCGGCAGTGTGAACCGGAAGCCCTGCCAGGTAGGTGACACTCGGGCCCGTCCAGCCCCTCACTGACGACAGGACACACCATGACCGCCAATCCCGACACCCACAGCAAGACCATCGGCTACCTGTTGTGGATCTTCGGTTTCATGGGCGCGCACCGCTTCTACTACGGGCGTCAACTCACCGGCACGCTGTGGTTCTTCACGCTGGGCCTTCTTTTCGTCGGCTGGATCATCGACCTGTTCCTGATCCCCGGCATGGATCGCGACGCGGACCGCCGCTACGTGGCCGGCCGCAAGAGCTACAACGTCAGCTGGGTGTTGCTGACCTTCCTGGGCATCTTCGGCATCCACCGCTTCTATCTCGGCAAGTGGCTCACCGGACTGCTTTGGCTGCTGACCGGTGGGCTCCTGCTGCTTGGCGTGCTGTACGACTACTGGACGCTGAACGGGCAGGTGGACGAGGTCAACGGCGGGGCCAGATGACCCACTCGTTGTGCGGGCATCCATGGGGCGAAACACGCGGTGAGGTCTGCCATGGGCTCACTTCGCCTTCTTCTGGGCTGGCCACTGCTGCGTAGCGTGCAGTACCCGCAAGAACTCGATCGCAGCCTTGCTGTTGTCCTGGGCGATGTACTCCAGGATGGCCTCGCGGTCCGCGAGCGCCATGGGCCGCCATCGCAGTTCGAGCTCGCCGCGGCTCAACGCGAGGACCTGGCCGCGGCCTTGCCTGCCGGCTTGGTGCCCGCCTTCTTGAGCAGGGCCTGCCGGCGCGCTGCCATGTGGGTGCGCGCCTGGTCGTTGCTCAGGCTCGGCCGCGGGTCATCGATCGAGGCCTGCACCTGCTCGCGGAACCAGGCGTCGTGGGCGGCCGCCTCGTGGGCGCGTTTCATGCGCACGGATGCCGTCACACTGCGCCGGTCGGGGGCCTCCTTCCGGGTTCCCCCTGGCTCGAACGCTGCCGCGTTGACCCGGTACTCGACGATGCCCAGCGCCTTCAGGTAGCCGGTCAGCGTCTCGAACTGCCGGAAAGTCTTCGGCCGGCCCCGGGTGGCCGCCAGCGTCTGGCTGCTGCGACCATAGTTGATGACGATGCCCCAGCTGCGGCCCGAGCCGACCACCTCGGCACCCACGTTCGCGCCGGCTGCGACCAGGCGGCGCAGGGTGCCGTGGTCGATGGTCTTGTCGGTGGTGAGCATGTCGTCGAGCCTCGCGAAACGAAGTCTTTGAAAACGGTTTGGCACTTTCCTAGAAAGTGAACCGCATCATCTTAGACGAAGAACCCATTGGCAGACGCAAGACGGGTTGTGGAAAGCCCACTA
>JBMLPD010000017.1:0-1451 GCA_049242285.1 Rubrivivax sp. | reverse complement strand
CGCGTGGGCGTGCGAAGCAGCCCGCGCCGTGTCGGGGCCAGGCTCGAGGTGCCTTGTCAGGCTGTGGATGGGTGCGCAAGGCCCGAACCAAGCGGTGGTGTCGGGTTTACCCAGGGCCTGTCGGGCTTGAAGAGGGTGTTTGAATTTCCTATGCTCAGATTGGCGTTCTTGTGCGGGTAGCGCCGCGCCGGCACCCCCAGGTTCACCCACAGGGAGGTCGCCGGCACCTGCAACTCCAGCGGCAGGCGGGCCGGCCAGTGGGCCAGATGGGGGCGGGGGGTGGGGGTCGGCAGCAATCGGGGCGCTCCGAGTGGGATACACAATACGACGTAGGTTCAACCTGAAAACGGCAGTTGGATGCTTTTGCCAGCGCTGCTGTTGGGGCGTCAGGCAAGGCGCGACGACGCGACAGGCTCGTGCCTGCAAGGAGGCGCAACACCGCATGGCGCATCAAAGGCGGTGCTGGCAAGTGCATGGCGCTGTCACCCCAAAGGTGAGGCTGCGAAAACAACGCCAGGACCGAGTCCACGCGGTGTGCGGCAAGATGACAAGCGGTCAACTGCCGTTTTCAGGTTTAACCGCTCCATTCGCAACACGCCATTCAGCGAAACCCTGGGAGCCACTGGACTTTTTGCATCATGAGGCTGACCGAGACAGAGCGCCAGGCCATCCGTGAAGTCGTCAGTGAATTGACCGGGGGGCGCGCTCGTGCAATCGTCTTCGGGTCGCGACTGGACGAGTTCGCCAGAGGCGGGGACATCGACCTGCTGGTGGAGAGTTCCGAGCCTGTTGATCAGCCGGCCCGCCTGGCGGCCCTCATCGGGGCTCGTCTGGAATCGCAGCTGGGCGAGCAGCGCATCGATGTGCTGATTGGCGCGCCGAACTTGAAGCGACTGCCGGTGCACGAAAGCGCAAGACTCCACGGGGCAACGCTGTGACGACGCAGTCCTCGCCTGGCAGGTTCGGGGCGGACGAGCGGCAGCGGCTCGACTTCCTGGTGAGGATCGTCCGGAAGGAGGCGAGTTACCTGCGACAAACGGATGGGCTGCTGTTCACAACGGGCCCCTTGAACCCGCAAGTGCTTGCGGAGCTGACGCCGAACTCTGCATTGGCCGAGCGCATGGATGCATTCGTTGCGCGTTTCGGCCGTTTGCAGGACACGCTGGGCGACAAGTTGCTGCCCGCACTGCTCAAGGTACTGGATGGCCACAGCGGCCCATTGATCGACAACCTCAACCGCGCCGCCCGCTTGGGCTGGATCGAGGAGGCGACACCATGGTTAGCCGTCCGCAGGCTGCGAAACCAGATGGTCCATGAGTATGTGGAAGACCCTGCCATCCTGGCTGACGCCCTGAACGGTGCGCACGAGGCAGTGCCGATGCTGATGGCCGCAACCGAACGTTGGACACAGGAGTGGCAGAGCCGATCTGCTTGAAACCTGTGGGACCTGA
>JBMLPD010000016.1:0-1267 GCA_049242285.1 Rubrivivax sp. | reverse complement strand
TGGCCGTTACCCGCCCTTGAACATCAGCCTGCGGGTGACCTCACGCCCTGATAAAGAGATCACCGGAAAAGTCTCCCGGCCTGCGCGAAGGCGCCTGACAGAATCCAGCGCGCCGCCCCATGAACACCGCCACACCGCCCCGCGTGCTGTGCGTCATCCCGCCGATGACACAGCTGAACACGCCCTACCCGTCCACCGCCTACCTCACGGGTTTCCTGCGCTCGCGCGGCGTGCAGGCGGCGCAGGCCGACCTGGCGCTGGCCCTGGTGCTGGAGCTGCTGAGCGCTGCAGGTCTGCAGGACATGCGCAAGGCAGCACAGGCGCTGCCAGCCGAGCGCCGCTCGCCCAGCATCGAAGCCTTCGACGCCCAGTTCGATCGCTACGCCGCCACCATCACCCCCACCATCGTCTTCTTGCAAGGGCATGACGCCACGCTGGCCCACCGCATCGCCGGCCGACAGTTCCTGCCCGAAGGCCCGCGCTTCGCCTCGCTGGACGCCTACGTGGACCCCGACGACCCCGAAGGCGGCGACCCCCTGGCCTGGGCCTTCGGTGCCCTGGGCCAGCAAGACCGTGCCCGCCACCTGGCCACGCTGTACCTGAACGACCTGGCCGACGTGGTGCGCGACGCCGTGGACGCGCGCTTCGAGTTCGTGCGCTACGCCGAAAGCCTGGCCATGAGCCAGCCGACCTTCGAGTCCCTGGCGCAGGCCCTGGCCGCGCCGATGAACCTGGTGGACCGCACCCTGGAGCGCCTGACACTGCAGGCCCTGGCACAGCACCAGCCCAGCGTGCTGCTGCTGTCGGTGCCCTTCCCCGGCGCGGTCTACGGCGCCTTGCGCATCGCGCAGGCCGTGAAGGCCGCGCACCCGGGCATCCGCATCGCCCTGGGCGGCGGCTACGTCAACACCGAGCTGCGCGAGCTGGCCGAGCCGCGGCTGTTCGACTTCGTCGATGCGGTGACGCTGGACGCCGGCGAGCGCCCGCTGCTGGCCCTGCTGGAGCACTGGCACGGCACGCGCTCGCGCAGCCGCCTGGTGCGCACCTTCGTCCGCGACGACGAGGGTGCAGTGCAGTACCTGAACTTTGCAGAGGCCGACATCCCTTTCGAGCAGGTGGGCACCCCCACCTGGGACGGCCTGCCGCTGCAGCACTACCTGTCGCTGCTGGACATGCTCAACCCCATGCACCGGCTGTGGTCTGACGGGCGCTGGAACAAGCTCACCGTGGCGCACGGCTGCTACTGGAAGAAGTGCAGCTTCTGCGA
>JBMLPD010000015.1:0-1155 GCA_049242285.1 Rubrivivax sp. | reverse complement strand
AGGTGAGGCTGCGAAAACAACGCCAGGACCGAGTCCACGCGGTGTGCGGCAAGAATACAAGCGGTCAACTGCCGTTTTCAGGGTCACCGCCCGCCTGACGCCGCCCGCCTGACACAGCCCCGCCTAGGGATAACCCCATGTTCCAGGACAGCCGTTTGACAGGTGCGCTCGCCACCATGTCGATCGCCCGAGGGGCCATCCCTCCATTCACATCCTGGAGACCACCATGCGCAGAGACGATTTCCTGAAGTTGCTGGCCGGATCCGCGGTGGCCGGTGCCTGGCCGCTGACCGCGCAGGCTGCCACCAACGTCAAGATGATGATTCCGGCCAATCCCGGTGGGGGCTGGGACACCACGGGCCGGGCGCTGGGCCTGGCCCTGCAGGCCGCCGGCGCAGGGTCTGTGGCCTACGAGAACAAGGGCGGGGCGGCCGGTGCCATCGGTCTGGCCCAGTTCGTGAATGCCAGCAAGGCCGACCCGAACGCCCTGATGGTGATGGGCGCTGTCATGCTGGGCGGCATCATCACCGGCAAGCCTCCCGTCAGCCTCAGCCAGGTGACGCCGATTGCCCGACTGACCAGCGAATACAACGTCTTCGTCGTGCCGGCGGCCTCACCGTTGAAGACGATGAAGGACGTGGTGGAGCAGCTGAAGAAGGACCCGGGCAGCGTGAAGTGGGCGGGGGGCTCGCGAGGGTCCACGGAACACATCGCCGCCGCCATGATCGCGCGCGACGTGGGCGTGGACGCCTCCAAGATCAACTACGTGGCCTTCCGTGGCGGCGGTGAGGCCATTGCCGCCATCCTGGGCGGCAATGTCACCGTGGGGGGCAGTGGCTACAGCGAGTTTGCGCCGCACATCGAGAGCGGCAAGATGCGCGCCATCTCCGTGACCTCGCCTACCCGGCTCAAGGGCATCAACGTGCCCACGCTGAAGGAACTCGGCATCAACGTGGAAATTGGCAACTGGCGCGGGGTCTACGGTGCACCCGGCATCACGGCGGCGCAGCGCAAGGCCTTGACGGATCTGGTGGTGAAGGCCACCAAGACCAAGGTCTGGAGCGAGGCTCTGGAGAAGAATGCCTGGACGCCGGCGCTGATGAGCGGCCAGGAGTTCGAGGACTTCGTGGACCGCGAGTTCGCCAGCCTGCGCGC
>JBMLPD010000014.1:0-1416 GCA_049242285.1 Rubrivivax sp. | reverse complement strand
GCTGGCGGGGTGGGGCTCATGGTGGGGTGCAGTTGGGCTCTTGAGGCAGGCCGCCGCGGGGCCGGGCGCGAATCGTTGCGGCCGGGTGGCGTTCGGCCGCGCAGGGGGCAGGCAGCAGGGGAGCGATCACAGCGTTCGGTCGGTAGACGGTCAGGCCCTTGAGACCGTGCTGCCAGGCGTGGCGCAGCAGTCGGTCCACGTCTGCGGCGGTGGACTGCACCCCCAGATGCACGGTCTTGGAGACGGCGGCATCGATGAAGGGTACCACCGCCTGCACCATCTTCAGTTGCTTGAGCGGCGTCATCTGGTGAACGGTGATGAAGGCCGGGGGAAGCGGGCCGGTGGGCTGCAGGGCCCGGTACAGCCGCCAGGCATGGTGGTCGAAGTCCAGCTCCACGGTGCGGCCGTCGCGCCGGTGCACCGGCCGGCGCATCTGCCAGGCCCACACCGGCTCGATGCCGCTGGCCACATGGTCGGCCATGGCCAGGCTGATGCTGCCGGCCGGCGCCACCGACAGCAGGTGGGAGTTGCGCAGCCCGTGCTGCGCGATGGCCTGCTGCAGGCCCGCGGGCAGGCGTGAGCCAAAGCCTGGGGGTGCCAGGTGCCTGGCGGCATCGAAGCAGGGGAAGGGTCCGCGCTCCCGGGCCAGGTTCACGGACGCCCGCACGGCGCTGTCGCGCAGCACGCGGGCGATGCGCGCGGCCTGGGCGCGGCCTTCGGCGCGGTCATAGCGCAGCCCCAGCATGATGAGCGCGTCGGCCAGTCCCGTGAAACCCAGGCCGATGCGGCGGGTCTGCAGCGCTTCGTGCCGCTGCGCTGCCAGCGGCCAGGGTGTCAGGTCGATCACGTTGTCCAGCATGCGCACGGCGGCGCTGGCCAGGGCAGCCAGAACCGCGTCGTCGAACCGCGCGTCAGGGCTGAACGGCTGCTGCACCAGGCGCGACAGGTCGATGGAGCCCAGGCAGCAGCTGCCATGGGCCGGCAGGGGCTGCTCGCCGCAGGGGTTGGTGGCGCGCAGGGTTTCTCGCCAGGCCAGGCTGTCGTCGCGGTTCATCGTGTCCAGGAACAGCACCCCGGGCTCGCCGCGGTGCCAGGCGGCGTGCACCAGGTGCTGCCAGCGCGCGCCGGCCTCGGGCTCGTTGGCCTGCACGCGCTGCATGAAGGCGTCGCTCAGCCCGACCGAGAGGTTGAAGTGCGTGAGCCCGCCGCCGGCCTTCGCGCCGATGAAAGCCTCCAGGTCCGGATGGTCCGCGTGCAGCACCCCCATCAAGGCCCCGGGGCGTGAGCGGTTCGTGTGGGTTTGCGCGACCTGTTCGAAGGCGTGCAGCGCCGGCAACACTTCAGCGCGTGCCAGCGCGGAGAAGTCCAGCCCCACGCCGCCGCCCAGCGCCAGGGTGCGCGCGGTCTGGTCCAAGG
>JBMLPD010000013.1:0-4836 GCA_049242285.1 Rubrivivax sp. | reverse complement strand
TGCTGATGATCGGCTTTGGCTTCGGCGGCATCCTGATGGGCCGCCTGGCCGACCGCTTTGGGGTGACCGTGCCGCTGTTCATCGGTGCGGCGGGTCTGGGCCTGGGGTTCGGGGCGGCGGCCCTGGCACCCAACATCTGGCTGTTCGCGCTGGCGCACGGCATCGGCCTGGGCCTGTTCGGCTGTTCGGCCACCTTTGCGCCGCTGGTGGCCGACACCTCCTTGTGGTTTGTGCGCAGGCGCGGCATCGCCGTGGGCATCTGTGCCAGCGGCAACTATCTGGCCGGGGCGGTGTGGCCCCCGATCGTGCAGCACCTGGTGGAAACCTCGGGCTGGCGTACCGCCTACGGTGTGCTGGCGGTGGTGTGTGCGGTGACGCTGCCCCTGCTGGCCCTGGCCTTGCGGCCCCGACCACCGGCTGCGGTGGCGGCTCCGGCCGCGTCAGGCCCGGCGTCGGCGGGTGCTGCCAGCTCTGCCCTGGCCCAGCGCTCGGGCCGGCCCTTTGGCCTGTCCCTGGGCCAGGCCCAGGCCCTGCTGTGCGTGGCCGGACTCGCCTGCTGCGTGGCGATGTCCATGCCGCAGGTGCACATCGTGGCCTATTGCGGCGACCTCGGCTATGGCGCGGCGCGCGGCGCGCAGATGCTGTCGCTGATGCTGGCCTTCGGCGTGGTCAGCCGGCTGATCTCCGGCCTGATCTGCGACCGCATCGGCGGCCTGCGCACCTTGCTGCTGGGTTCGGTGTTGCAGGGCGTGGCGCTGCTGCTGTTCATCCCCTTCGACTCGATGACCTCGCTGTTCATCATCTCGGCGATGTTCGGCCTGTTCCAGGGCGGCATCGTGCCCAGCTACGCCATCATCGTGCGGGAGTACTTCCCGCCGGCCGAGGCCGGCGCCCGGGTGGGCACGGTGCTGATGTTCACCATGCTGGGCATGGCCCTGGGCGGCTGGATGTCGGGCCAGGTGTTCGACTGGACCGGCTCTTACACCGCCGCCTTCGTCAACGGCCTGGCCTGGAACCTGCTGAACCTGACCATCGTGCTCACGCTGTGGCGGCGCAGCCTGCGCCTGAAGGCCACCACCGCTGGCTGAGGGCTTCGGGCGCGCAGCCCTGTGGCCTCAGGAGGCGATCACGGCCACACCCGCCGAGCGCATCTGCTCCAGCGCCGCAGCCAGCGAGCCGGCCAGATCGATGGCGCGGCAGGCGTCCAGCAGCACGGTCACCTCGAAGCCCTGGGCGCGGGCGTCCAGGGCCGAGTAGGCCACGCAATAGTCGGTGGCCAGTCCGCACAGGAACAGCCGTTTCAGTCCCCGCTCACGCAGATAGCCGGTCAGACCCGTGGGGGTCTGGCGGTCGTTCTCGAAAAAGGCCGAGTAGGAGTCGATGGCCGGGCGGAAGCCCTTGCGGATGACCAGGCGCGCCGGCGTGGTGTTCAACCCCCGGTGGAAGTCGGCGCCCGGTGTGCCCTGCACACAGTGGTCAGGCCACAGGGTCTGCGCGCCGTAGGGCATCTGCACGGTCTCGAAGGGGGTGCGGCCCGGGTGCGCGCTGGCGAAGGACCGATGCTGTGGCGGGTGCCAGTCCTGCGTGAGCAGCACTTCATCGAACCGTGGCATCCAGCCGTTGATCACGGGGACCACGGCATCACCTGCCGCGACGGCCAAGCCCCCTCCAGGACAGAAATCGTTCTGCACGTCGATGACGAGCAGGGCATCGTGGGTCCGGTCAATCTCTTGCATGGCCAGAGCTTCCCATGGCTCTGGCGAATCCGTCAATCGGCAGCGGCCCGGCCCCTGTCGCGGGCTTCAGGTGACTCCTCTGGTCGCTTCGGGTTTTCTCGGGTGCGCCAGGCGGGGGATCGGGCTGTTCGTGGCCCGGGCGGACGCCCATAATCAATCGAGCACTCGCTGCGGCGGTTCCGCCGGGCGGGGCGTCTTTGGCGGCCTGGTGGGTGGGTCGCCGAACCCCTTCATGAGCCTCAGGAGTCCCATGCCATGACCCAACGTCGCCATGTTCTCGGCGCGGGCCTTGCCGCCGCTGCCGCTTCCACTTTCAGCCTGCCCGGTTTCGCGCAGAAGGGGCCCATCCGTATCGGCGCGGTGCTGCCGTTCTCCGGCGGGCTGGAGCTCTTCGGCAACCAGGCCAAGATCGGCATCGATCTCGCCGTGGCCGAGATCAACGCCGCCGGCGGCATTCTGGGCAGCAAGGTGGAAGTGCTGTACCAGGACGACAAGACCGACCCCAAGACGGCCGTGGAGCGCACCACGCAGCTGATCCAGAAGGACCAGGTGCTGGCCCTCATCGGCCCCATCACCTCCAGCAACCGCGACGCCATGATGCCGGCGGTGAAGAAGGGCAAGACGCCGTTGCTGTATGCCACCAACTACGAAGGCGGCGGGTGCGACCGGTATCTCTTCAGCTTCAATACCGTGCCCAACCAGGAGCTGGAGAAGTTGCTGCCCGAGCTGAAGAAGCGCGCTGGCGACTCCTTCTACCTCTTCGGTGCCGATTACGTGTGGCCGCAGAAGATGTTCGAGCAGGCCGAGGCCCTGATCAAGAAGATGGGCGGCAAGGTGGCGGGCAAGGAGTTCGTGCCCTTCGGCACCAAGGAGTTCACGCCCATCATCCGCCGCATCAAGGACAGCGGCGCCAAGGTCGTGCTCAAGGCGCTGCCCGGGGCCGATGGCATCACCTTCATCAAGCAGGCCGAGGACTTCGGCCTGATGAAGGACGTGACGGTGGGCTTCCTCGGCTTTGCCGAGACCTACCTCGGCGCCTTCGGCGAGGGCAAGGGCCAGAACATGTGGGTGACCGTGCCCTTTGCCGCCTCGCTGAAAGACCCGAAGGTGGCCGACTTCGTGGCCCGCGTGCGCAAGAGCGCGGGTGACAAGGCGCCGATCTCGCACTACGTGATGACGCACTACAACGCCATCAAGGCGGTGGAGGCGGCGCTCAAGAAGGCCGGCAAGATCGACCGCGAGGCCCTGGTGGGTGGGCTTGAAGGCCTGTCCATGGACATCCCCACGGGCAAGATGACCATCGGCAAGGCCGACCACCACGCCAGCTTCAACATGTACCTGGCCAAGACCGAGGGCGCAGGCCTGTCGGTGGTGGAGTCCATGGGCACCCTGGCGCCGCAGGCCGGTTGCAAGAAGTGAGCGTGCGGGCCTGGTCCAGGCCCTTCCTGCCCGAGCCCGCTCGAAGGTGATGCCTTGCTGAGCGTGCGGGCCGTGACCCGCGAGTTCGGCGGGGTGCGGGCGCTGGACGGGGTGAGCCTGGAGGTGGCTCCTGGCGAGCAGGTCTGCGTCATCGGCCCCAATGGCTGCGGCAAGACCACGCTGTTCAACGTCATCACCGCCCAGTTGCCCCCCAGCAGTGGCGAGGTGGCTTTCAACGGACGGCCCCTGGTCGGCCTGGCCCCGCACCACGTGGCGCGGCTGGGCGTCGCCCGCAAGTTCCAGGTCCCCAGCGTGTTCGAGGACCTGACCGTGCAGGAAAACCTGGAGGTGGCCCGCTTCGGGCTGCCCCCTTCGAACTCCTCTCCGACCAGCCCGCCTGACCTGCCCATCCTGCTGCAGCAGATCCAGCTGGCGGACCGCGCCCAGATGCCCGCGGGGCGGTTGCCGCACGGCGCGCGCCAGTGGCTGGAGATCGGCATGCTGCTGGCGCAGGCCCCGCGCCTGCTGCTGCTGGACGAGCCCACCGCCGGCATGACCGGTGCCGAGACCCTGGCCACAGCAGCTCTGGTGCGGCGTCTGGCCGAGCAATCAGGCACCGCGGTGGTGGTGGTGGAGCACGACATGCGCTTCGTGCAGGCCCTGGGCGCGCGCGTGGTGGTGATGCTGGCCGGCCGCGTGGTGGCCGATGGTCTGTTCGACGAGGTACGACGCCTGCCGCAGGTGCGCGAGGCCTACCTGGGTGCCCATGCCTGAGCCACCCCGCAACGCACAGGGTCTGGCCCTGGCCGGCGTGGTGGCTGGCTACGGCGAGGGCACTGAACTGCACGGCGTGGACCTGCAGGTGCTGCCGGGCGAGCGCGTCGGCCTGCTCGGGCGCAACGGCGCAGGCAAGACCACGCTGCTGCGCACCGTGATGGGGCTGACCCGCGTGGCCCAGGGGGCGATGTTCTTTGCCGGACAGGACCTGCGGCGCATGCCCACCTTTGACGTGGCTCGGCTGGGGCTGGCCTGCGTGCCGCAGGGCCGCGAGCTCTTCGCAGACTTCACGGTCGAGCAGAACCTGCTCACGGGTCTGCTGGGCCTGCAAGGGTTGCGGGCTGGCCCGCGCGACCTGTCCGTGGCGCTGCGTGCTTTCCCTTTCCTCGCCGGCCGGCTGCAGGAGCGCGCCGGCGCGCTGTCGGGCGGGCAGCAGCAACAGCTGGCCATCGGGCGGGCCATCGTGTCGCGCCCGGCGCTGCTGATGCTGGACGAGCCGCTGGAAGGCGTGCAGCCTTCGGTGGTGGACGAGATCGTGCAGGCGCTGGGGGCGCTGTGCGAGGCCACCGGCATGGGCCTGCTGCTGGTGGAACAGAACGTGGACGTGGTGCTGCGCCTGTGCAGCCGCGTGGCCTTCATGGAAGCAGGGGTGATCCGCGAATCCCATCCCAGCGCCGCGGTCCGGGCGCAGCCCGGGCTCGTGGAACGCTACCTGGGCATCTGAGGGCGCCATGGCGGGCAGCGTGCTTCAGGTGGTGCTGGATGCGGCGAACTACACGCTGATCCTGATGCTGGTGGCCCTGGGCCTGGCCATCGTCTTCGGGCTCATGAACGTCATCAACATGGCGCATGGCGAGTTCATGATGATCGGCGCCTACGTGGTGCTGCTGTGCCACCAGGCGGG
>JBMLPD010000012.1:0-2769 GCA_049242285.1 Rubrivivax sp. | reverse complement strand
TGGTGGACGATGTACTCGCCGGCGGTGGGGCCTTGACCTTGTGCTGCTGCCATCAGAAAGACTCGTCCAGGTTCTCGTCTTCTTCAACGCCCGCGCCACAACAGCGCGAACCCATACACCTTCATGCAGACCATCAGCGTGACCAGCAACACCGGCCAGCTCACGGGCTGCAGGACCTGCGGGGCCAGCACCAGCATGACCACCGAGACCGCAATCTTCAGCATCTCCCACAACATGAAGCCGACGGCACTGTGGCCGGGCGACATGCTCGTGAACCGGCTGGTCATGCCGCGCGCCATCAAGGCCCCCGGCACCACCGCGACCGCCGCACCGTACAGTGCCGACCATCCCGCCGATCGTTCACCCCAGATGACCCCCACCAAAGCGGCCACCCCAGCGCCCACCACCGCCTGCATCCCCACCACCCGCCACACCGAGACGGCCGGCTGGTTCGCACGCAAGGCCTGCGCTTCCTCTTGGGTCAGGGGCTTGAAGTCCCTGTACCCCGCCGCATCTCCTTCGTCGGGCCAGGGGTCTGATCGGATCGTCCGGTCGGACATGGCTTGGTACGCGGATGTGGCTTCGGAGGCAAACCGCGGGAGTGTACGTGGAAACCCGTGGTGGCTTGCTTTGGCCCTGTCTCGCGCTACGGTATCCCACATGATGACCACTGGATCCGAACCTGCCCCGCGCGCGCGCCAGACCCTCGGTCTGCGGGCGAAGAGGGCGCTGGGCGCCGCGCTGCTGCTGGGCCTGGGCGCCCAGACCGCCCAGACCGCCCCTACGGCGACGGCCACCGTGCGCACCGAGCAGGTCCGCGCCGAACTGGTGGCCCATGCGCCCGAGGGAGTGGCCACAGGCAAGCCCTTGTGGCTGGGCCTGCGCATCGAGCACCAACCCCACTGGCACACCTATTGGAAGAACCCCGGCGACTCCGGCCTGCCCACCACCCTCACCTGGGCACTGCCGAACGGGTTTGCTCCCGGCGACATCGCCTGGCCCACGCCGAAGAAGTTGCCCGTGGGCCCGCTGATGAACTTCGGCTACGAGGGCACGTTGCTGCTGCCGGTGCCCGTGACGGTGCCGGCCGGATTTCAGGGCGCTTCGCTGCCGGTGCGCCTGGAGGCACAGTGGCTGGTGTGCAAGGACGTCTGCATCCCGGAGTCGGGGAACTTCGAGCTGGAGATCCCGACCCAGGCGGCCACGGTGGCGCATGCAGCGCTGTTCGAGGCTGCACGCGCCGCGAGCCCGAAAACGCCGGCAGGCGTCCAGGCGGTGGCCCAGGTGGGGGCCGACGGCCCGCAGGGCAGCCTGCAGGTCCGCGTCCAGGGCCTGCCTGCGGCCTGGCAAGGCCAGAAGCTGCACTTCTTTCCCGAGACCGGCGGGGTGATCGACAACGCTGCCGCGCCCACCGCCACCTGGCAGGACGGGGCCTGGGTGGCCACGGTGGCGCTGTCAGCGCAACGCAGCGAGAGCCCCGCCCTGCTGCCCGCCGTGCTGGCGCGCGAGGGCGAGCCTGCAGGCGTGCAGTTGTCCTTGCCGGTCAGCGGCACCTGGCCGGCGCCGGGTGCAGGCACGCCCGGGCCGGCGCATGGCGATGCCACTTCAGCCGCGGGCGCCGGTGCGGCCGGCAACGCGGGCAACAGCGCGCCTTCCCTGGCCTGGGCGCTGCTGCTGGCCCTGGCCGGGGGCGCCCTGCTGAACCTGATGCCCTGCGTCTTCCCGGTGCTGTCGCTCAAGGTCTTCGGCTTCACGGCGCATGCGCAGGACCGGCGCGCCTTGTTGGCGGGCGGGCTGGCCTACACGGGCGGCGTCGTGGTGAGCTTCCTGGCGCTGGCTGGGCTGCTGCTGGCCTTGCGCGCAGGCGGCGAGCAACTGGGCTGGGGCTTCCAGTTGCAGTCCCCCAGCTTCGTCGCGGGCCTGGCCATCCTGTTCAGCCTGATCGGGCTGAACCTGGCCGGCGTGTTCGAGTTCGGCAACATGCTGCCAAGCTCCTGGGCTGCGGCGCGCGCGCGCCACCCCGTGGTGGACTCGGCCTTGACGGGCGTGCTGGCCGTGGCCGTGGCATCGCCTTGCACCGCGCCCTTCATGGGGGCCTCGCTGGGCCTGGCCGTCACCCTGCCCACCGCCCAGGCCCTGGCCGTCTTTGCCGCACTCGGCCTGGGCATGGCGCTTCCTTATCTGCTGGCCAGCGCATGGCCGGCGCTGGCACGCGCCCTGCCCCGACCCGGGCTCTGGATGGCGACCTTCAAGACCTTGATGGCGTTCCCGATGTTCGCCACCGTGGTGTGGCTGGTGTGGGTGCTGGGACAGCAGGCCGGCATGGATGCCGTGGCCGGGTTGCTGGGCGTGCTGCTCGCGCTGGCCCTGGCGGCCTGGGCCTGGGGGCTGCCGGCGCCGCAGCCGGCCCCACGCGTGCTGTGGCTGTCGGTGTCGGCCCTGCTGGTGGCCGCCACCCTGGCCTGGGCCTGGCCGTCCTGGCAGGTGCCGCCGGTCGGCACGGCAGCGGCCGCGGCGGGCTCGGGGGCTCCGAGCGTTGACCTGGAAGACATCGGCACCGGCGACTGGCAGCCCTGGTCGCCTCGGCGCGTGGAGGCGGCGCTGGCCGGAGGCCGCCCCGTGTTCGTGGACTTCACCGCGGCCTGGTGCGTGACCTGTCAATTCAACAAGCGCACCACGCTGGCCGATGCACAGGTGCGCGCCGACTTCGCCGCCAAGCGGGTGGTGCTGCTGCGTGCCGACTGGACCCGGCGCGACCCGGCCATCACC
>JBMLPD010000011.1:0-3022 GCA_049242285.1 Rubrivivax sp. | reverse complement strand
GCCGCGTGGCGCTGTGCCGCCTGCTGCTGTCCCGGCCCGACATGCTGCTGCTGGATGAGCCCACCAACCACCTGGACGCCGAGAGCGTGGAGTGGCTGGAGCACTTCCTGCAACGCTTCCCGGGCACGGTGGTGGCCATCACCCACGACCGCTACTTCCTGGACAACGCAGCCGAGTGGATTCTTGAGCTGGACCGCGGCGCCGGCATCCCCTGGAAGGGCAACTACTCTGACTGGCTGGACCAGAAGGAGAAGCGCCTGGAAGGTGAGCAGAAGAAGGAAGACGCCCGCATGAAGGCGATGAAGGAGGAACTCAAGTGGGTGCGCTCCAACGCCAAGGGCCGCCAGACCAAGAGCAAGGCCCGCCTGGCCCGCTTCGAGGAACTGAGCGACACCGACTACCAGCGCCGCAACGAGACCAACGAGATCTTCATTCCCGTGGCCGAGCGCCTGGGCAACGAGGTGATCGAGTTCAAGGGTGTGAGCAAGAGCTTCGGCGGCCGCTGCCTGATCGACAACCTGAGCTTCAAGGTGCCGGCGGGTGCCATCGTGGGCATCATCGGCCCCAACGGTGCGGGCAAGTCCACGCTGTTCCGCATGATCCAGGGCGTGGAGCAGCCCGACAGTGGCGAGGTCATCATCGGCAAGACGGCCAAGCTGGCGTTCGTGGACCAGAGCCGGGAGAACCTGGCCAACGACAAGACGGTATGGGAAGACGTCTCGGGTGGCCTGGACAACATCGTGGTGGGCCCCTTCGTGATGCCCAGCCGCGCCTACATCGGCCGTTTCAACTTCAAGGGCAACGACCAGCAAAAACTCGTTGGCAACCTCTCCGGTGGTGAGCGCGGCCGCCTGCACCTGGCCAAGACCCTGGCCCAGGGCGGCAACGTGCTGATGCTGGACGAGCCCTCCAACGACCTGGACGTGGAAACCTTGCGCGCGCTGGAAGAGGCCTTGCTCGAGTTTGCCGGCAGCGCCATGGTCATCAGCCACGACCGTTGGTTCCTGGACCGCATCTGCACCCACATCCTGGCCGCCGAAGGCGACAGCCAGTGGTTCTTCTTCAATGGCAACTACCAGGAGTACGAAGCCGACAAGAAAAAGCGCCTGGGAGAAGAGGGCGCCCGGCCCAAGCGCGTGCGATTCAAGTCGATCTGAGCGCGCTGTCGACCGGGCCCCTGGGGGAATCCCTGAGGGCGGCCTCAAGGGGGTGGTTTCTGGTTCACACTTGCACTCTGGAAATCTTTCTGGTGTGAACCGATGACCCCGAGACTCGCGTGTGCGAAGTGCAAGCCGGCCGCCCTGATGGCGGCTGTTCTCATGATCATGGGTTGCGCCTCGGCCCCCCAGGGCGGCGCCGACGGCGCTGCCTCTGCGGCGAAGGCCGAGCCGGGGCGAGCGGCCACGCCGGCGGCTGCGGCGTCAGCGCCGGCGCCCAGGTCGGCGGCGCCTGCATCTGCTTCTGCGTCTGCTGCCGGCGCGGCGCCGGGTGCGCGCCCCACATCAGCGGCTGCGCCCCCCGCCGCACCGGGTGCGCCCCAGCCTTTTGCCACGGTCATCAAGGACGCGAAGAAGATCGACGGCCTGTTCACCGTCTGGCAGAAGGACGACAAGTTCTGGCTGGAACTCAAGCCGGAAGACTTCAACAGGCCCCTGTTTCTCTCTCCCAAGGTGGCGCGTGGCATCGGCGAGAAGGGCTTGTACGGGGGGCTGATGTCAGGGCGCTGGAGCGGCTATGGGCGCCATCAGATCGTGGAATTCCAGAAGGTGCACAACCAGGTGCGTCTGCTGGCTGTCAATAGCGAGTTCGTCGCACGCACCGGTACCCCCGAGGCCAGGGCGGTGAGTGCGGCCTTCTCACCGAGCCTGCTGTCCAGCGCCGCGGTGGCCAGCCAGCCGCACCCTGAGCGCAAGACCGTGCTCGTGGAGGCCAACGGCCTGTTCGTCAACGACATGCTGGGCCTGGGCATGAGCCTGGGCCGTGCCTACCGGCAGGGCTACAACTTCGATGCCCGCCACTCCGGCATCGACCGTGTACGGGGCAAGGCCGACCTGCTCGTCTTCGAGGTCACCAGCCACTACGCCACCCCCAGCATCAACTTCCCGACGCCGGGGTCCACCGCGCCGGGCGCCGCCGCCCCAGGGGCTCCCGCGCCGACCACGCCGCAGGGACTGCCGGATGCGCGCAGCATGTTCTTCGGCCTGCACTACTCGCTGGGCAAACTGCCCGAGGCCCCCATGGCGCCGCGCCGGTCCGACGCGAGGGTCGGCTACTTCACCACCACCGTGCAGGACTTCAGCAGCGACCTGGCGCGCACGCCCAAGCAGCGCCATGTCAACCGCTGGCGCCTGGAGAAGAAGGATCCGGCAGCACCCCTGTCCGAACCGGTCAAGCCCATCACGTTCTGGCTGGACAAGACGGTCCCCATGGACTACCGCGTAGTCATCACCGAGGGCATCCTGGAGTGGAACAAGGCCTTCGAGAAGATCGGTTTCAAGAATGCCATCGTGGTCAGGCAGCAGCCCGATGACGCCGACTTCGACACCCTGGACCTGGGCGTGGCCTCGGTGCGCTGGATGACCAATGCGCAGCCCAGCTTCGGTGCCATCGGCCCGAGTCACGTGGACCCGCGCACGGGCGAGATCCTGGACGCCGACATCGCCTTCGAAAGCCTGTCGTCGCGCAATCTGCGCGCCACCCGCGCCCAGGTGCTGGGACGGGGCTTCACGGCCGACTGGGGCAGCCTGCTGCAGGCGGCGGATGCCGTGCGCGAGGGGCTGCTGCCCAGCGCCGCACCGGCCGGCCACATGCACGGTGAGGCCTGCCTGCACGGCGACCATGCCGCCGAGCAACTGAGCTACGCCCTGGACGTGCTGGAGGCCCGCGGCGATCTGGAACCGGACAGCGCCGAGGTCCGCCAGTTCGTGCTGGACTACCTGAAGGACGTCACCATGCACGAGGTGGGCCACACCCTGGGCCTGCGCCACAACTTCCGTTCCTCGCGCATCTACAGCGATCAGCA
>JBMLPD010000010.1:0-2614 GCA_049242285.1 Rubrivivax sp. | reverse complement strand
GCGAAGGCAAGGAGCGCTCCTTGCTGCGCCACCACCCCTGGGTGTTCCAGGGCAGCGTCGAGCGCGGCCGGGCCGACCCGGGCGAGACCGTGCGCGTGGAATCCGCCGAAGGGAAGTTCCTGTGCTGGGGTGCCTTCAGCCCGAGCTCCATGATCCGCGTGCGCGCCTGGACCTTCGACGAGGCCGAGCGCGTGGACCACGCCTTCTTCAAGCGCCGCATCGCCCGCGCGCTGGCCCTGCGCGCGCGCCTGCCCATCGAGAGCGACGGCGTGCGCCTGGTGCATGGCGAGGCCGACGGGCTGCCCGGGTTGATCGTCGACCGTTATGGCGATGTGCTGTCAGCGCAGTTCCTGTCCGCGGGCATGGAGCGCTGGCGCGATGCGCTGGCCGACCTCCTGCTCGCGGCCACGGGCTGCACCCGCCTGTACGAACGCTCAGACTCCGGCGTGCGCGCGCTGGAAGGCCTGGAGCCGCGCGCGGGCTGGCTGCGCGGCGAAGGCCCCACCGAACTCAGCATCCGCGAGCATGACTGGCGCCTGCACCTGGACGTGGCCCAGGGCCACAAGACCGGCTTCTACCTGGACCAGCGCGACAACCGCGCGCAGTTCGCGCGGTGGGTGCGCCACTTCGGCCTGCAGCGGGTGCTGAACGGCTACTGCTACACCGGCGGCTTTTCCGTGGCGGCGCTGGCCGGCGGCGCGCAGCAGGTGGTGAGCGTGGACTCTTCAGCACCGGCCCTGGACAAGGCCCGCGCCAACGTGGCGCTCAACGGCTTTGACGCCGCCCGGCATGAAGCCCTGGACGCGGACGTCAACGCCTTCCTGCGCCAGCAGTTGCAGGCCGGCGCCACCTTCGACGCCATCGTGCTGGACCCGCCGAAGTTCGCGCCCACCGCCTCGCACGCCGAACGCGCCGCGCGCGCCTACAAGGACATCAACCGCCTGGCGCTCAAGCTGCTGGCCCGGGCGGCCTGCTGCTGACCTTCTCCTGCTCTGGCGGGGTGGGGGCGGAGCTCTTCCACAAGATCGTGGCCGGCGCCGCGGCCGATGCCGGCGTGGACGGCGCCATCCTGCAGCGCCTGGAAGGGGCCCCTGATCACCCCACCACCTTGGTCTTCCCCGAAGGCGAGTACCTCAAGGGCTTGGCGGTGCTGCGGGCGGCGTGAGCGTGACGGCGTAAACGTGACGGCGTAAAATCGTCCGTTCAATGGACGAAAATACGCCGACTACATGCTGAAACGATACCTTGAGCCTGTGCTGACAGAGGCGCTGGCCGACACCCCGGTGGTGTTGCTCAACGGTGCGCGGCAAACGGGCAAGAGCACCTTGGTGCAGGCGCTGGCCGCAGCACAAGGCCGCCGCTACCTGACCCTGGACGACCGTGTGGTGCTGGCTGCCGTGCGGGATGATCCAGCCGGCTTTGTGGCGGGCTTGCAGGGGCCGGTGGCCCTGGACGAGGTGCAACGGGCGCCGGAGTTGTTTCTGGACCTCAAGGCTGCGGTGGACCGTGACCGCCAGCCCGGGCGCTTTCTGCTGACCGGCTCTGCCAACGTGCTGCTCCTGCCGGGCCTGGCGGATACCCTGGCCGGACGCATGGAAGTGCTGACCTTGTGGCCCTTGTCGTCCGCGGAACTGCAGGGGCAGGTCGGCTTGAACCGGGCCGAAGCGCTGTTCGATGGCGCGACAGAACTCGTCGAGCCCCAGCCCTGCGACCGGGCGATCCTGGCCGACACCCTGCTGAAGGGCGGATTCCCCGAAGTGGTGGCGCGCAGCACCCACCGTCGTCGTGCCGCGTGGCTCGATGCCTATGTGGAGACGGTGCTGCAGCGCGATGTTCGCGATCTCGCCCAGCTGGATCAACTTTCTGAACTGCCGCACCTGCTGGAACTGCTGGCAGCGCGCAGCGGCGGCCAGCTGAACCTGGCCGAGCTCTCGCGCTCCACCCGCCTGCCGCAGACGACCCTGCGCCGTTACTTCGCCCTGTTGCAGACCCTGTTCCTGGTGAACCTGGTGCCGGCCTGGGCCCGCAACCCGGGCAAGCGCCTCGTGAAGTCTCCCAAGGTGTTCGTGCCTGACACCGGCCTGCTGTGTCTTTTGACCCACCTGGACGAGAGCCGGGTGGCTGCAGGGGCGGCCCTGGGCCTGCCGGGTGGCCTGGTGGAGACCTACGTGGCCGCGCAACTGCAGCAGCACCTGGCCTTCTCAAGCCGAGGTCTGACGCTGTGGCATTACCGCACCCAGACGGGCGTGGAGGTCGATTTCCTGCTGGAAGACCGCGCCGGCCGCCTCACGGGCATCGAGGTCAAGGCCAGCGCCAGTGTGGACGCCAGCGACTTCAAGGGCCTCAGGCACCTGCAGGACTCGGAGCCCCAGGCCTTCCAGCGGGGCATCGTCCTGTACGGCGGGCGCGAGCGGGTGGCGTTCTCGGAACGGCTGATGGCCGTGCCCCTGAGCTGGTGGTGGAGCCCCGCTGTGGCCCCGGCACCGACTCCCGCAGCCGGCTTCGGTCACTGAAGAGCGCGGCAAGCCGCTGAAGGGGCGCCGCTCGGGCTGCCCCCGCTTTCAGCTCACTGCGCCTCGATCTTCGCCTCGCGGATGGCCTTTTCCCACTTGGC
>JBMLPD010000009.1:0-1024 GCA_049242285.1 Rubrivivax sp. | reverse complement strand
GGGCCTTCCGCGCGCACCTGGAGTTCGACTGGGCGGTGCAGGCCATCCGCACCCGTCGCGTGGACGTGCGCCCGCTCATCAGCGCGCAATTGCCGCTGGCACGCTCGCAAGAAGCCTTCGAGCTGGCGCTGGACAAGACGCGCAGCACCAAGGTGCAGCTTGTCGCCGAGGCCTGAAAGATTCTTCCTCTCACCACAAGGATCACCCCAACCATGAGCTCCCGACTCGCAGGCAAGACCGCCTTCGTGACCGCCGCCGGTCAGGGCATCGGCCGCGCCACCGCCGAAGCCTTCGCGCGCGAAGGCGCCCACGTCATCGCCACCGACCTGAACACCGGCCTGATGGCCGACCTGCAGGGCCGCCCCGGCTTCACCGTTGAGAAACTCGACGCGCTGGACCCGGCGGCCATTGCCGAGGCCGGGCTGCGCCACCCTGAGGTCGATATCCTCTTCAACGCTGCCGGCTTCGTGCACCACAACACCGTGCTCACCTGCACCGAGGACGAGTGGGATTTCGCGATGAACCTGAACGTGCGCTCGATGTTCCGCACGACCAGGGCCTTCCTGCCCAAGATGCTGGAGCGCGGCAACGGCTCCATCATCAACATCTCCTCAGGCGCCAGCAGCATCAAGTCCGCCGCCAACCGCTTCGTCTACGGCACCAGCAAGGCCGCGGTCATCGGTCTGACCAAGGCCGTGGCCATGGACTTCATCAAGACCGGCGTGCGCTGCAACGCCATCTGCCCGGGAACGGTGGAGTCGCCCTCGCTGCGCGACCGCGTCAGTGCGCTGGCCGCCTCCACGGGCAAGACGCTCCAGGAGGCCGAGGCCCTGTTCGTGGCACGCCAGCCCATGGGCCGCCTGGGCACGGCCGACGAGATCGCCGCGGCCGCGCTGTACCTGGCCAGCGACGAGTCGCGCTTCACCACCGGCACCCACATCGTGGTGGACGGCGGCTGGACGCTCTGAGCCGCGGCCCTCGCTCAACCCGCTTCACCCTTTCAACCCACAGTCAAGGAACCCCG
>JBMLPD010000008.1:0-7577 GCA_049242285.1 Rubrivivax sp. | reverse complement strand
AGACCTGCGCGCCATGCTGCAGCACGTGGGTGAGAACGCGAAGGACTTCACCACCGAGTACGGCAACATCAGCGCCGCGAGTGTGGGCGCGATCCAGCGCGGGCTGCTGCAGATCGAACAGCAGGGCGGCGACCGCTTCTTCGGCGAGCCCATGCTGGACATCGCCGACTTCATGCAGACGGTGGAAGGCCGCGGGGTGGTGAACGTCCTGGCGGCCGACAAGCTGATGACGGCGCCGCGGCTGTACGCCACCTTCCTGCTGTGGATGCTGTCGGAGCTGTTCGAGACCCTGCCCGAGGTGGGCGACCTGGACAAGCCCAAGCTGGTGTTCTTCTTCGACGAGGCGCACCTGCTGTTCAACGAGGCGCCCAAGGTGCTGGTCGAGCGCATCGAACTGGTGGTGCGCCTGGTGCGCTCCAAGGGCGTGGGGGTGTACTTCGTCACGCAGAACCCGCTGGACATCCCCGACAGCGTGCTGGGCCAGCTGGGCAACCGGGTGCAGCACGCCCTGCGCGCCTTCACCCCGCGCGACCAGAAGGCGGTGCAGTCGGCCGCCAGCACCATGCGCGCCAACCCGAAGCTGGACATCGCCACGGCCATCACCGAACTGGGCGTGGGCGAGGCGCTGGTGAGTTTTCTGGATGAGAAAGGCCGCCCGGCGGTCACCGAACGCGTGTTCGTCATGCCGCCCGGCAGCCAGATCGGACCGGTGACGCCGCAGCAGCGCGAAGCGCTGCGCCAGGGCTCGCTGGTGGCGGGCGTGTACGAGGCCACCGTGGACCGGGAGTCGGCCTTCGAGAAGCTCAAGGGGCGGGCGGCGGCCGCACCGCAGGCCTCGGGCGCAGGTTCCGCAGCCAGCCTGCCCGGTTCGGGCACGCCGGCAGACACGGCGGCCGGCGGCGGCCTGCTGGGTGGCTTGTCCGACATGCTGTTCGGCAGCACGGGCCCGCGCGGCGGCCGCAAGGAGGGCCTGGCCGAGGCCGCTGCGCGCAGCGCCATGCGCAGCGTGGGCTCGGCCGTGGGCCGGGAGATCGTGCGCGGCGTGCTGGGCTCGCTGCTGGGCGGCGGCCGGCGGCGCTGAGGCCCGCACCGGGGCCGACCATGCTCACCACCATGCACGCGGCCGATCTGCGATGACACCCGCCAACGCGTCGGCCGCCAGCGCCACACCTCGCCAGACAACAAGGCGGATCCGTACCGTGCTGCTGACCCTCCTGACCCTGCTGCTGGTGGCTGCCGGCCTGCTGCTGACCGCCGGGCAGGCGGGCCTGTTGCGCGGCAAGCCCCCCACACTGCTGGGCGTGCAGGGCGGCCGGCTGCCGCCGCCATACCCAACGCCCAACAACGTGCACAGCCAATCCGCGATGTGGGGCCCCGCTTTCGCCCACACCTCCATCGAACCCCTGCCCGCGCTGGCCGACGGCCCGGCCACCATGGCGCGTCTGCGCCGCCTGATCGAGGCGACCCCGGGCGCGCAGGTGGTCAGGGCCGGCCCCGACCACCTCTGCGTGCAGTACACGACGAAATGGCTGAAGTTCGTGGATGACGCCGAGTTCTGGTTCGACCCGACAGCAGGCAAGGTTCAGGTCCGGTCGGCTTCGCGGCTGGGCACCAGCGATCTGGGCGTGAACCGCGCCCGCATCGAAGATCTGCGCAAGCGCCTGAGCGGCGGCGCCTGAGCGCCGGGCCCGCCGAGGCTGGGCCCGATCCCCACTGCCTAGAATCCGACCCATGTCCCACGCAACTGCGGCCCCCAAGGCCAGCGGGCTGACAGAGCCCGTGAAACCGAGCAACTTCCTGCGCGGCATCATCGAGCGCGATCTCGCGGCCGGCACCTACGCGCAACGCCCCTACGGCGGCAGCCCGGGTGACGCTGCGCACCATGCCGCCGGCGCGCCCGACCCCGCGCGCATCCGCACCCGCTTTCCGCCCGAGCCCAACGGCTACCTGCACGTGGGCCACGCCAAGAGCATCTGCCTGAACTTCGGCCTGGCGCGCGACTACGGCGGCGTGTGCCACCTGCGCTTCGACGACACCAACCCCGAGAAGGAAGAGCAGGAATATGTCGACGCCATCAAGGAAGCCGTGCACTGGCTGGGCTTCGACTGGGTCAGCGGCGGCACCGGCCACCTCTACCAGGCCAGCGACTACTTCGACTTCATGTACCGCGCCGCCGAGGCCCTGGTGCAGGCGGGCCTGGCCTACGTGGACGAGCAAAGCGCCGAACAGATGCGCGCCAACCGAGGCGACTTCACCACCCCCGGCACCGACAGCCCGTACCGTCAGCGGACACCGGCGGAAAACCTGGCAAGGCTGCGCGACATGCGCAGCGGCAAGCTGCCCGACGGCGCGGCCGTGCTGCGCGCGAAGATCGACATGGCCTCGCCCAACATCAACCTGCGCGACCCGGCGCTGTACCGCATCAAGCACGCCACCCATCACCACACAGGCGACCGCTGGTGCATCTACCCGATGTACACCTATGCGCACCCCATCGAGGACGCGCTGGAGCGCATCACCCACAGCATCTGCACGCTCGAGTTCGAAGACCAGCGACCCTTCTACGACTGGCTGCTCGAGCGCCTGGCCGACCTGGGCCTGCTGGCGCGCCCGCTGCCCAGGCAGTACGAGTTCGGCAAGCTGAACCTCACCGGCGTGGTCACCAGCAAGCGCAAGCTCAAGGCGCTGGTGGACGAGGGTCATGTCATGGGCTGGGACGATCCGCGCATGCCCACGCTCTTCGGCATGCGCCGGCGCGGCTACACGCCCGAGAGCATCCGCGCCATGGCCGACGCCACAGGGGCCAGCAAGACCAACATCTGGCTGGACTACGCCGTGCTGGACATCGCGCTGCGCGAAGACCTGGAAGGCCGCGCGCCGCGCGCCATGGCCGTGCTGGATCCGGTGAAGCTGGTGCTGGAGAACTGGGACGAGGTGTTCGGCGCCGGGCACCGTGAGCCCTGCGTGGCCCCGGCCCACCCGCAGCACCCGGAACTGGGCCTGCGCCAGTTCACCCTCGGCGCCCAGGTGTGGATCGAGCGCGAGGACTTCGAGTCTGTGCCGCCCAAGGGCTTCTTCCGCCTGTACCCGCCGCAGCCCCAGGCCGATGGCGGCGTGAGCCCTGGCAACAGGGTGCGGCTGAAGTACGGCCTGGTGGTGGAGTGCACCGGCTTCGAGACCGGCACCGATGGTCGCATGTCGGCGGTGCGCGCCCGCGTCGTGCCCGACACCAAGAGCGGCACGCCAGGGGCAGACGCCGTCAAGGTCAAGGGCACGATCACCTGGCTGTCGGCGGACGACGCCGTGGCCGCTGAAGTGCGCGTCTTCGAGCGCCTGTTCACCGAAGACCAGCCCGACGCCGAGGGCCGCGACTTCCGCAGCGTGCTCAACCCGCACAGCCGCCGCGTGGTGCAGGCCTTCGTCGAGCCCTCGCTGGCCCAGGCCCGGGCGGAGGACCGCTTCCAGTTCGAACGCCACGGCTACTTCGTGGCCGATCGGGTGGACCACCGCCCCGGCCAGCCCGTCTTCAACCGCATCACCGCCTTGAAGGATTCCCGGAAATGACCGCCCCTGCACAACGGCCCGAACGGCTCAGCACTGGGCGCGTGGGCGCTGTCCTGCGCAGCGCCCTGGCCTTGTCGGCCGCGACCGCCCTGGGCTGCCCAGCCGCCTGGGCGCAGACCGCCTCCACCCAGGCCGCGCCGGCTGGTGCCGCCAGCGTCACCAGTTCCAGCGGCCTGCGCTACACCTCGCTCAAGGAAGGCACGGGCGCCAGCCCGCAGGCCGCCGACACCGTGCGCGTGCACTACCGCGGCACCTTTTCTGACGGCAAGGAGTTCGACAGCTCCCACCGCCGGGGCCAGCCCGCGCAGTTTCCGCTCAACCGCGTGATCCGCTGCTGGACCGAGGGGGTGCAGATGATGAAGGTGGGCGGCAAGGCGCAGCTGATCTGCCCGCCCGCCATCGCCTACGGCGAACGCGGCACGCCGGGCGGGCCCATTCCCCCCAACGCCACCTTGCATTTCGAGGTGGAGTTGCTGGGCATCGCGGGCCAGTAGGGCCGGCTGGCATGACCGCCCTCCAGCCTGCCCGGCCGGGGGTTCGTCCACCGGCGGGCGCGGGGCGCCGTCGGTGGATGGGCCGCGGGACGGCACTGTGCCTGTGCTGGGCTGGCGCGAGCGCCCAGGTCATGGAGGACGTACCCTTCATCACCACGCCCGACAACGTGACCGTGGCCATGCTGGAGGTCGCGGGCGTGAGGCCCCAGGACTTCGTGATCGACCTCGGGTCGGGCGACGGGCGCATCGTCATCACGGCCGCGCGCCGCTTCGGTGCCCGGGGGCTGGGCGTGGAGATCGACCCGGCCCTGGTGGAGCGCAGCCGTCGCAACGCTGCGCAGGCCGGCGTGACCGCCCGCGCCGAGTTCCGCGAACAGGACCTGTTCAAGACCGACCTCGGCGCGGCCAGCGTCATCACCATGTACCTGCTGCCGGCCGTCAACCTGCAGCTGCGCCCTGCCCTCCTCGCCCTGAAGCCCGGCACCCGTCTGGTCTCGCACGATTGGGACATGGGCGAGTGGACGCCCGACCGCACGGTCACCGTGGAGGCTCCCACCAAGACCATCGGCCGGGAGAAGACCAGCCAGGTGCACCTGTGGGTGGTGCCGGCCCCGGCCGCCGGCCTGTGGTGCGGCCCGGGCGGCCTGCAATGGCACCTGCGGCAGCAGTTCCAGCTGCTGCAGGGCCAGGCGGGCCCGGCAGCAGACCTCCAGGCCTTGCAGGGCCGCATGCAGGGCGCCGTGCTGCACGCCTGGGCGCCCGGCGCGCACGCGCGGGCCGTGTGGCATCAAAGCCCCGGCGGGGACAGCCTGCGGGTGGTGGAAGCCTCGGGCCTGTGGAGCGCGTGGCAAGGCGGCACGCTGAGCAAAGCGCAGCGCAACCGCTGCCCAAGTTGAGCCTGCTCTGGCCGCGCGCTCCCGCGCGGGCCCAGAGTCACGGGTGGAGCGCCCCACCGGCGCGCAACCACGGGCTTTGGGCGCTGCCCCCACGGCGCGCACCGGCCCCGGCAGGCCCATGCAGACCCTCACCGCAGCCGCCCGCACCAGCGGCCTGGTCCGACACCCCGCCCCGGCGGCCCTGGCCGCATGGCTGGAGCGTGCCGACATCCGCATCGACGGCCACCGCCCGTGGGACCTGCAACTGCACCGCCCGCGCCTGTACGGCCGCGTGCTTCGGCACTGGAGCCTGGGCCTGGGCGAAGCCTACATGGACGGTGACTGGGACTGCGAACAGCTTGACGAGTTCTTCACCCGGCTGCTGCGCCTGCGGGCCGACCAGCCGCCCGGCGGCCTGGCCCGGCTGGAGCTGGCCTGGGCCTTGATGGCCGCGGCCTGGCGCAACCCGCAGGCGCCTGAGAAAGCCTACGGCGTGGCCAAGCGCCATTACGACCTGGGCAACGACCTGTTCGAACGCATGCTGGACTCCCGCATGGTCTATTCCTGCGGCTACTGGGCCAGTGCCCGAACGCTGGAGCAGGCGCAGGAAGACAAGCTGGAGATGATCTGCCGCAAGTTGCAGTTGACTCCAGGCATGACGCTGCTGGACATCGGCTGCGGCTGGGGCGGGCTGGCCCGCCATGCGGCCCTGCACCATGGGGCCCAGGTCACCGGGATCACCGTGTCCACCGAACAGGCGCGCTACGTGCAGCAGCTGTGCGCGAAGCTGCCGGTGAAGGTGGAACTCATGGATTACCGGGCCTTGCAGGGACGTTTCGACCGCATCGCCTCGGTGGGGATGTTCGAGCACGTGGGCCCGAGGAACCACGCCACCTACCTGGACACGGTCCACCGCCTTTTGGCCGATGACGGGCTGTTTCTGCTGCACACCATCGGCACCGACCGGCCGACCGGGCGCACCGATCCGTGGATCGAGCGCCACATCTTCCCCGGCGGACACCTGCCTGCGGCCAGCGAACTGGCGCGCGCCGCCGAGCGGCGATTCGTGATCGAGGACTGGCACAACTTCGGCGCCGACTACGACCGCACGCTGATGCACTGGCATGCGCGTTTCGAGGCTGCCTGGCCCGAACTGAAAGGACGCTACGGCGAACGTTTCCGGCGCATGTGGCGCTACTACCTGCTGACCTGTGCGGGCTTTTTCCGCTCCCGCCAGGGGCAGCTCTGGCAGCTCGTGCTGTCCAAGCCCCAGCGCAGCGACGTGTACCGATCCATCCGGCCCTTCGCTGCGCCGCTTGCGACCCCTCCATCCCGACCCTGACCACCATCCGGAACCTCTTTCTGGATGGCGGAACAGGGTACGCGGGTCAATACTTACGACGGTCTCAGGGTTTATCCCTTACAACCGCCGTTTTGTCCAAGAACAAGCCCGGGCGCAGGCCGTCCCGGCTGACCAGCCTGCCTCATGGAAACCCTGCTTCGCCGCCTGCTGGAGCGCGGCCTCGCCCCTGCACCCGCCCTGGGCGCCCCCGGTCGCCAGGATCTGAGCCATGCCGAATTGCGCGCGCTGGTGGACCGCACGCTGTCCACGCTCAACGGCATGGGCATCGGCCGCAACGATCGCCTGGCCATCGTGCTGCCCAACGGGCCGGAGATGGCCGCCTGCTTCGTGGCCGCGGCCTGCGGCGTGGCCACCGCCCCGCTGAACCCGGCCTACCGCGCCGACGAGTTCGAGTTCTACCTGGCCGACCTGAACGCTCGCGCCCTCGTGGTGGAGCAAGGCAGCACCTCGCCAGCGGTGGAAGTGGCACAGCGCATGGGCGTGCCCGTGATCGAGTTGGTGCCTGACCTTTCCGCCGGTGCCGGCAGCTTCACCTTGCAGTGCGCCCAACCCCCCAGCACGGCCGCGGCGCATCCGGGCCTGGCCGAGCCGGGCGATGTGTCCATGGTGCTGCACACCTCGGGCACCACCTCGCGCCCGAAGATCGTGCCGCTGTCCCAGGCCAACCTGTGCGCCTCGGCCCAGCACATCGCCCGCACGCTGGCCTTCACGGGCGCCGACCGGGGCCTGAACATCATGCCGCTGTTCCACATTCACGGCCTGATTGCCGGGGTGCTGACACCGCTGTCGGCGGGCTCCATGGTGTTCTGCACCCCGGGATTCAACGCGCTGAAGTTCTTTGCCTGGATGGACGAGGCCCGGCCCACCTGGTACACGGCCGTGCCCACCATGCACCAGACCATCCTGTCGCGCGCCTCCAAGAGTGCCGACGTGATCGCCCGTCACCCGCTGCGCTTCATCCGCAGCTCGTCCAGTTCCATCCCGCCGCAGGTCATCCGTGAGATGGAAGAGGTGTTCGGGGCGCCGCTGATCGAGAGCTACGGCATGACCGAAGCCACCCACCAGATGGCCAGCAACCCCCTGCCGCCGGCCGTGCGCAAGCCTGGCAGCGTGGGCGTGGCCGCCGGCCCGGAGGTGGCCATCATGGCCGATGACGGCACCCTGCTGCCGCGCGGCGCCACGGGCGAGATCGTGATCCGCGGGCCGAATGTGACCGCCGGCTACGCGAACAACCCCAAGGCCAACGCCGAGGCCTTCACCCACGGCTGGTTCCGCACCGGT
>JBMLPD010000007.1:0-2591 GCA_049242285.1 Rubrivivax sp. | reverse complement strand
CATCGAAGCCTTCACGCGCCTCGTCGGTGCCGCGCACGCGGCTGATGGTCTGCGCGGTGAGTTCGCGCACCTGCTCGGTGACGGGGCCCACCTCCAGCTGGGCAAACAGCGTCTTGATCTCGCGCTGGGCCTGCGGGCCGCCGGCCAGGAGGTCTTTCACAACAGCGTCGACAGCGGCGTCCAGACCGTCGAGGGTCGTCACCTGCTGCACCAGGCCCATGGCCAGGGCCTCGGCCGCACCGATGCGGGCAGTCGTCAGCGCCAGACGAAGGGCCTGGCGCTTGCCCACGGCGTTGGTGACGTAGGGGCCGATCACGGCCGGGAGGATGCCGAACTTGGCCTCACTGACCGAGAAGCTGGCGTTGTCGGCAGCCACGGCCACATCGCAGGTGCAGGCCAGGCCCACGCCACCGCCCAGGGCCGCGCCCTGTATGCGCGCCACCACCGGCTTGGGGCTGGAGGCGATGCGCCACAGCATGGCGGCGAAGCGCCGCGCGTCCTGCAGGTTCCACTCCTGCGAGGCCTGGCTGGCGCGCTGCATCCACTGCAGGTCTGCGCCGGCGCTGAAGTGCCGGCCCTCGCCGGCCAGCACGATCACGCGCACGCTGTCGTCGGCGATCGATTCGGCAAAGGCGGTATCCAGCTCGGCAATCATCGCCTCGTCGAAGGCGTTGAAGACGGCAGGGCGCGACATGGTGATCTGCGCCACGCCGGGGGCGCGGGTAGTGGGGGACAAAGTCTCGTACGGGTTCACTTCACGCATTCCTCATATGCCAGTCAAGCTCCCCGTTCGCCCTGAGCCTGTCGAAGGGCTTCGACAAGCTCAGCCCGAACGGTCCTGCGGGTCATGGGCTGATGGGTTGTGACGGTCACCTTCCAGACAGACTCAATAGGTTTCCAGATGCAGGCGCCCTTCGCGCTTGAGCGCGGCGCCCACCGTGTCCCAGTCCAGACCGGCCTGCGTGGCCACGTCGCGCAGGGCCAGCACCACGCCTTCTTCCATGGCCTTCAGGCCGCAGACGTAGAAGAAGGTGTTGGCATCGGCCAGCAGGGGCGCCAGGTCGGCGGCGCGCTGGCGCAGCAGGTCCTGCACGTAGGTCTTGGGCTGACCCGGTGCGCGCGAGAAGGCGAAGTGGGTGTCGATGAAGTCCTTGGGCAGGTTCTGCAGCGGGCCGAAGTAAGGCAGCTCCTCCTTGGTGCGGGCGCCGAAGAAGAGCATGAGCTTGCCGCCCTCGAACTTGCTGGACCCGTGACCCCAGGCTCCGGCGGCGCCTGCGCCACCGCCCGCAGGGGCTGCGCCGCCTTGGGACGGCCCGGCGGCGGCGCGCCGCAAGCGCCGGCGCCATTCCGTCATCGCGCGCATGGGCGCCGAGCCGGTGCCGGTGCAGATCATCACGATGTTGGAGCGAGGGTGGTTGGGCATGAGGAAGCTCGCACCGAAGGGCCCGATGACCTCGACCTTGTCGCCCACCTGCAGGTCGCACATGTAGTTGCTGGCCACGCCGCGCACGGGCTTGCCCTGGTGGTCTTCCAGCACGCGCTTGATGGTCAGCGACAGGTTGTTGTAGCCCGGGCGCTCGCCATTGCGCGGGCTGGCAATGGAGTACTGGCGAGGGTGGTGGGCCCGGCCGTTGACATCCACACCCGGCGGCACGATGGCAATGGATTGGCCTTCCAGCACCGGGAACGGCATGCTGCCGAAGTCCAGCACGATGTGGTGGGTGTCGTACTCCTTGCCCACCTCGGTCACGCGCACGTTGCCGGTGCAGGTGGCGGTGAGGGTCTTGTGCGCGGCCTTGGGGCCGTACAGGTGGGTGTAGGGGTGGGCGGCCGACCAGGGCGGCAGGGTCGCGCCGTACTGCGCAGTGTTGAAGGCGGTCTGGCCATCGGCGGCGGCGGGCGACACGGGCTGCGCCGGCTCTGCGGTGGGGGCGGCATCGGCAGCCACACCGGCCTCGGCCAGTTGCTCGGGACTCCACTCGGGCGGGAGTTCGTCCCAGGTCAGCTGATCGGCCACGCTGTAGGCCACCACCTTGGGCATGTTGCGCCAGTTGTCGATGGAGCCCGTGGGGCATGGCGGCACGCAGGCCATGCAAAGGTTGCACTTGTCGGCGTCCACCACGTAGTTGCGCGAGTCATGGGTGATCGCGCCCACAGGGCAGGTGGCCTCGCAGGTGTTGCAGCGGATGCAGATTTCCGGGTCGATCAGGTGCTGGCGGATGACGGCGCCTTCAGCCATGTCCATGTGCTGGTCTCCTTGAATGCCTTGGAAGAAGGGGCCCGCGAGGGGCCCCATCCTGTCACAACGTGGTCGCGTTCAGGCTCGGTTGCTCCGGCTCAGTTGAAGCGCACGTACTCGAAGTCCACCGGCTGGCGGTTGATGCCCATGACCGGCGGCGCGATCCAGTTGGCGAACTTGCCCGGCTCCACCACGCGGCCCATCAGGCTGGCCACGAAGGCTCGGTCGTTGCCGCTGGGCAACCACTCGTCGACCTTGGCGTTCCACTCGGCTTCCGACACCACGCGGCCCTCGGGCGAGACCTTCACGCCGGCCAACGCGCCGATGTTGCGGTGGAAGGCCTTGTGCGGCG
>JBMLPD010000006.1:2489-3874 GCA_049242285.1 Rubrivivax sp. | reverse complement strand
GTGGTGGAACCCTGGATGAGCGGCGTGGCCGCCGGCGGCAGCATGGTGCTGTGGCGCGCCGACGAGGGCCGCGCCCGGGTGGTGAACTTCGGCATGCGCTCGCCGCGCCGGCTGGACCCGGCCGACTATCCGCTCACGGGCGACGGCCGCACGTCCGACCTCTTCCCCTGGCCCCTGGTGGTGGACGACCGCAATGTGCAGGGCGCCACCGCCGTGGCCATTCCGGGCGTGGTGGACGGCATGGGCCTGGCGCACGGCGCGTATGGCCGCCGGCCCTGGGCCGAACTGGTGGCCCCGGCCGTGGCGCTGGCGCACGAGGGCATGATCGTGGACTGGTACTCGGCCCTGGTCACGGCGTCCACGGCCCAGCCGCTGTCGAGTGACCCGCACGCCGCGGCGATGTTTCTGGATGAAGGCTGCTGGCCCATCATCGGCACCTGGGCGGCCACCACGGCACGCCGCCTGGACCAGCGCGCCCTGGCCGCCACGCTGCAGCGCCTGGCCGATGGCGGCCCGCGCGAGTTCTACGAGGGCCAGGTGGCGCGCGATCTGGCGCATGACATCCAGGCCAAGGGCGGCTGCCTGCACGCAGACGATCTGGCGGACTACCGGGCCGAGTTCGCGGAGCCGCTGAACATCGCCTACCGCGGCGGGCAGGTGTTCGCCCCCCCGGGCCTGACCGGCGGCCCGTCGCTGGCCCAGGCGCTGCGTCAGCTGGAAGGTGCCTGGCAACCCAGCCCGGGCGGGCCGGACGCTGCGGCCTACGTCGCGATGGCCCAGGCCCTGGACGCCGCCTTCCGCTCACGCTTCAACGACATGGGCGACCACGAGTCGCCGAAGGCGCCGCCCTGCACCACGCACTTCAGCGTGGTGGACCGTCACGGCAACTTCTGCGCCGTGACGCAGACGCTGCTGTCGCTGTTCGGCTCGCGCGTGGTGTCGCCTTCTACGGGCGTGCTGCTCAACAACGGCATCATGTGGTTCGACCCCGAACCCGGCAAGCCCAACTCCTTGGGGCCTTCCAAACGCTGCCTGGCCAACTACTGCCCCGTGGTGGGTGAAACCGCCGACGGCCGGCGCTACGCGCTGGGCGCCTCGGGCGGGCGCAAGATCATCGGCGCGGTGATGCAGCTGGCCTCCTTCGTGGCCGACCATGGCATGAGCCTGGAGCAGGCCTTCCACCAGCCGCGCATCGACGTCAGCGGGGTGGGCGAGCTGATCGCCGATGCGGCCCTGCCGCCGGACGTGATCGCGGCGCTGTCGGCCACGCTGTCCACCACCACGGCGCGGCGCCTGGTCTTCCCCTACAGCTTCGCCTGCCCCGCCGGTGTGCTGCGTGAAGGCGCCCTCAACACGGGCTGCACGGAAGTGATGTCGCCCTGGGG
>JBMLPD010000006.1:0-2389 GCA_049242285.1 Rubrivivax sp. | reverse complement strand
CTACTTCAACACCTGGAACAGGTTGTTGTAGTCGTCGGTCCAGGGCTTCAGACGGGCGTCGGCCGGAGCTTCGCGGGCCTGGGCCTGTTCCCGCAGGGCCTGGATCAGCGCCGGGTTGCGCGTGACCACGATCCAGTCGGAGTGGTAGCCGTCGGTGTCCTTCGGCGGCTCGTCCACCACGCGCATCGCCGTCCAGCCGATGTGGTCGGCCAACTGCCGCACCACGCCGCTGAGTTCCAGGTAGCGGTTGCTGATGTGGAAGACGATGGCGCCACCGTCGTGCACGTGGCGCCGGTAGGCACTCATGGCCTCGCGCGTGATCAGGTGCACGGGAATGGAGTCGCTGGAAAAGGCGTCCACCGCCAGCACATCCAGCTTCTGCGGGGCCTCGCGCTCCAGCACCAGACGCGCGTCACCCAGCGGGGTGACGATCTCGGCCGGGCTGTCGGACAGGTAGCTGAAGCGGCGCCGGGCCAGGTCCAGCACGGCCGGGTTGAGTTCGTAGATGCGGTAGTGGTCTCCCGCGCGTCCGTAGGTGGCCAGCGTGCCCACGCCCAGGCCGATGAGGCCCACGCGTTGGGGCTGCCCTGGCGCGGCGTCGCGCAAGGTGGTGATGGCGCGGCCAATGCCCGACGTGGGGGCGTAGTAGGTGGTGGCCTCGCGCCGGCGATCTTCGGCGCGGTACTGCTCGCCGTGGATGATCACGCCGTGCATCAGGCGCCAGGAGGTGTTGGGCTGCCCCACGGCACCCGAGGATTGCACCCGCAGCGTGCCGTAGAAGTTGCGCGAGATCTCGATGGCGGCCGAGCGGATGTCGTCGCGGTAGCCCAGGGCGGCCCACACCGAGGCCGCCAGGCACAGCACGGCAAAGCCCCGGGCCGTCCAGCCTGACGACAGGCCCAGCACCAGCAGGCCTGCCAGCACCAGGGCCAGCGGCAGCTCCCAGGTCCAGTCGAACACCACCGGGGCCACCAGGCCCACCAGCAGGCCGCCCACCGCACCGCCCAGCGACACCATCAGGTAAAAGCGCGTGAGGTGCGCCGGTGCCGGCTTGCGCGCCACCAGTTCACCGTGGCAGAACATGCACACGGCAAACAGACCCAGGGCGTACAGCGGCACGGCCTGCGTGATGGGCATCAGGGCCTCCTCGAAGCCGATCCAGGGCATTTCCTCGGGCCACTTCAACCGCCAGGTCAGGGCCGCCAGCATGGCCGTGCACAACAAGGCCGTGGCCGGGCGCATCCACGCGGCGCGGTACCAGCCCTGGCCGTCAAAACACAGGATGAAGGTCAGCAGGTACAGCGACAGCGGCAGCACCCACAGGAAGGGGATGGAGGCGACGTTCTGCGTGATGTGGGTGGTGCTGGACAGCAACATCACCGAGCCCAGCGCCGACAGCAGCAGCCACAGCCCCTGGCGCGCCCAGGTGGGGGCGGCTTCGGCTGGGGTTGCCGCGTTGTCCTGGGCGGCCGGCTGTGCCACCGCCGCCGGTGATGTCCCGCCGGCCTCGGCCTGGCTGCAAGGCCTTGCCGCGGCACGCGCCCCGGCCCAGGCCGACAGCACCGCCAGCACGGCGAACACGGCGTACGCCGCACTCCAGCCCCAGGACTGCACGCGCGCGCTGGTCAGCGGCTCGATCAGCGGCGGATAGGCCACCAGCGCGCTCATGGAGGCCACGTTGCTCAGCGCATACAGCCGGTACACGCGCTCGCCGGCGTAGCGCCGCGAGAACCAGGCCTGCACCAGCGGGCCGGTGGTGGACAGCATCAGGTAAGGCAGGCCGATGGTCAGCGCCAGCAGCCCCAGGATGCGCAGCGTGGGGTCCGATCCGTCCACCGGCTTGAGCGCCTCGCTGGGCACGATGGGCAGCACGGCCAGGCTCAGCAGCAGCAGCGCGGTGTGGATCACGGCCTGGCGCCGAGGTGCCACCTTGCGCACCATGGTGTCGGCGTAGAAATAGCCCGCCAGCAGCGTGAACTGGAAGAACACCATGCAGGTGGTCCACACCGCGGCCGAGCCGCCGAACCACGGCAGGATCTGCTTGGCGATGATGGGCTGCACCAGGAACAGCAGGAAGGCCGACAGGGCGATGGTGGAGGCGAAGAGCGTCATGCGGAAAGTCTCAACGGAAGCGTTCGGGGCTGATCTGTTCGCCCATCAGCCCGCGGGGCCGCCACAGCAGCATCGCGGCGATCAGCACCCCGATCAGCACCACCTGGAGCGCCGCAGCCCGTGCCTGCTCCGATGGCGGGATGAAGCCGCGCAGCAGGGCACCGGCGGCGGCCCAGAAACCCCACACCACGAAGGCGCCGAGCACGGCGCCCCGGTGGTTGCCCGAGCCGCCGACGATCAGCATGGCCCAGATCTGGAAGGTGAGGATGGGCAGGAA
>JBMLPD010000005.1:0-2149 GCA_049242285.1 Rubrivivax sp. | reverse complement strand
GGACGAGGGCTGCCCAGATGATCCGCTTCCGCTTTCCCGTCGTCATCATCGACGAAGACTTCCGCTCCGAGAACACCTCCGGCCTGGGTATCCGTGCCCTGGCGCAAGCCATCGAGAAGGAAGGTTTCGAAGTGCTGGGCGTCACCAGTTACGGAGACCTCAGCCAGTTCGCACAGCAGCAAAGCCGCGCCAGCGCCTTCATCCTGTCCATCGACGATGAGGAGTTCACGCCGGGCCCTGAGCTGGACCCCGCTGTGCTGAACCTGCGCAAGTTCATCGGCGAGATCCGCTTTCGCAACGCCGACATCCCGATCTACCTGTACGGCGAGACGCGCACCTCGCAGCACATCCCCAACGACATCCTGCGCGAGCTGCACGGCTTCATCCACATGTTCGAGGACACGCCGGAGTTCGTGGCGCGTCACATCATCCGGGAAGCCAAGAGCTACCTCGATTCCCTGGCGCCGCCCTTCTTCAAGGCACTGATGGACTACGCCCAGGACGGCTCCTACTCCTGGCACTGCCCCGGCCACAGCGGCGGCGTGGCCTTCCTGAAGAGCCCCGTGGGCCAGATGTTCCACCAGTTCTTCGGCGAGAACATGCTGCGCGCCGACGTGTGCAATGCCGTCGATGAACTGGGTCAGCTGCTGGACCACACCGGGCCGGTGGCCGCCAGCGAGAAGAACGCCGCGCGCATCTTCAACGCCGACCACTGCTTCTTCGTCACCAACGGCACCAGCACCAGCAACAAGATGGTGTGGCACCACACGGTGGCGCCGGGCGACGTGGTGGTGGTGGACCGCAACTGCCACAAGAGCATCCTGCACTCCATCATCATGACGGGAGCGGTGCCGGTGTTCCTGCCGCCCACGCGCAACCACTTCGGCATCATCGGGCCGATCCCGCAGGCGGAGTTCTCGCCTGCGGCCATCCGCAAGCGCATCGCCGCCAACCCGCTGCTGGCGGGGGTGGACACCAAGAAGGTCAAGCCGCGCATCCTGACGCTGACGCAAAGCACCTACGACGGCGTGCTCTACAACACCGAGGCCATCAAGCATGCCCTGGACGGCTACATCGACACGCTGCACTTCGACGAAGCCTGGCTGCCGCATGCGGCCTTCCACCCGTTCTACGGCACCTTCCACGCCATGGGCAAGAAGCGCCCGCGCCCGAAGGACCAGCTCGTCTTCGCCACCCAGAGCACGCACAAGCTGCTGGCGGGGCTGAGCCAGGCCTCTCAGGTGCTGGTGCAGGACGCACAGAACCGCAAGCTCGACAGGCACCTCTTCAACGAGGCTTACCTGATGCACACCTCCACCAGCCCGCAGTACGCCATCATCGCCAGCTGCGACGTGGCGGCGGCCATGATGGACCCCCCGGGGGGTACCGCGCTGGTGGAAGAGAGCATCGCCGAATCCATGGATTTCCGCCGTGCCATGCGCAAGGTGGACAAGGAGTACGGCCGGGACTGGTGGTTCAAGGTCTGGGGGCCGGACAAGCTGGCCGCCGAAGGCGTGGGCCGGGCCGACGACTGGATCCTCAAGGCCGGCGACAAGTGGCACGGCTTCGGCGGCCTGGCGCCCGGCTTCAATCTGCTGGATCCGGTCAAGAGCACCATCATCACCCCGGGGCTGGACGTGTCGGGCAAGTTCGCCCGGACGGGCGTGCCGGCCGCCGTGGTCACCAAGTACCTGGCCGAGCATGGCGTGGTGGTGGAGAAGACGGGTCTGTATTCCTTCTTCATCATGTTCACCATCGGCATCACCAAGGGCCGCTGGAACACCATGGTCACGGCGCTGCAGCAGTTCAAGGACGACTACGACCGCAACCAGCCCATGTGGCGCGTGCTGCCGGAGTTCTGCGCCGCCCACCCCCGCTACGAGCGTACAGGGCTGAAGGATCTGTGCCAGAGCATCCACGAAACCTACGCACGGGGTGACATTGCCCGGCTGGTCACCGAGATGTACCTGTCGGACCTGCACCCGGCCATGAAGCCGAGTGATGCCTTCGCGCGCATCGCCCACCGGCAAACCGACCGCGTGCCCATCGATGCACTGGAAGGGCGCATCACCACCTCACTGCTCACCCCTTACCCGCCGGGCATCCCGTTGTTGATCCCGGGGGAGCGCTTCAACCGCAAGATCGTGGA
>JBMLPD010000004.1:0-2086 GCA_049242285.1 Rubrivivax sp. | reverse complement strand
GGCAATCATCTGCATACCTTCGCGGAGACGCACCCCGTGAAAACCCTAGTCGGATTGAGTTGACAAGGGGTCACCGAGCGGCGTTCGGGAAAAACAGCTGCTCGCCGCCGATCCTGTAGCCGGCGATGCTGGCCTGCCCGGCGGGTGAAACCACCCAGTCAGCAAAGCGCTGGGCCGCCGCGGCCTTGACATGCGGGTGCTTGGCTGGGTTGACCACCATCACCCCGTATTGGTTGAACAAGGTCTTGTCGCCTTCCACCAGGATCACGAGCTCGCCCCGGTTCTTGAACGACAGCCAGGTGCCGCGGTCGGTCAGCACGTAGGCGTTGGTGCTGGAGGCGATGTTCAGCGCCGGGCCCATGCCGCACCCGCACTCCCTGTAACCGGTCGGCTTGGCTGCGGCCACGTCCACCCCCGCGGCCTTCCACAGGCGCAATTCGGCGGCATGGGTGCCGCTCTTGTCACCGCGCGAGACAAAGGGGTGGGGGCTCGTGGCCAGCTTCTTGAGGGCTGCGGCGATGTCGCGACCCTTGACCCCTGCCGGGTCGGCCTTGGGGCCGACCATCACGAAGTCGTTGTACATGACGTTGCGACGCTGGGTGGCGAAGCCCTCGGCCACGAATCTCTCCTCGGCCGCGGTGTCGTGCACGAAGACGACATCGGCATCGCCCCGGCGCCCGGTGTCCAGCGCCTGACCCGTGCCCACCGCCACCACGCGCACGTCAATGCCGGTGGCCTGCTTGAAGGCCGGCAGCAGGTGGCCGAACAGGCCCGATTGCTCGGTGCTGGTGGTGCTGGCCATCACGATGGCCGTGGCGGGCGAGGGTGCCTGGGCCTGGACAGGCCCGGTGAGGGACAGGGCGGCGGCAGCAGCCAACGCCCAGGCTTTCAAGTGCGCCATGGAAGTTCTCCTTTGAGGAACTGTTGGGCCTCGACCGGGAGGTCGGGGCTGTCGAAAAAATGTTCTGCGGGCCGGTCGGCCACCAAGCGTCCGCCTGCCAGGTAGGCCACCCGGGTGGCCAGGCGCTTGGCCTGGCCCAGGTTGTGGGTGCTCATCACCAAGGTGACCCCGTCGTCGGCGAATTCACGCACCAGCGCTTCCACCTCCTGCTTGGCGCTGGGGTCCAGGCTGGCGGTGGGCTCGTCCAGGAACAGGATGTCGGGCTGCAGCGCCCAGGCCCGCGCCAGCGCCAGGCGTTGCTGCTGGCCGCCCGAGAGCGTGCGCGCCGGCCGGTCGGCCCGGGTGGCCAGGCCCACGCGCTGCAGCGCCTGGCGGCACCGTGCTTCGCGCTGCGGGGCGGGCATTCCGCGCAGCCACAGGCCCAGCAGCACGTTCCAGCGCACCGAGAGATGCAGCAGGAAGGGCCGCTGAAAGACCATGGCGCTGACGGGCGCTCGGTTCTCGGGCAGCAGCAGGTGCTCGGTGCGTGCGGGTGCGCCCGCGCCCAGCCGGGAAGCGGGTGCGTCAGGCGGCTGCAGGCCGTGCAGCAGGCGCAGCAGCGTGGTCTTGCCCGAACCATTGGCCCCCACCAGGGTCAGGCGTTCGCCGCGCGCCAGGCGCAGGTCTATGGACTGCAGGGCACGGGTGGCACCAAAGCTCACGCTGGCTGCGTTCAGGCTCAGCAGCAGGTCTTGCTCTGGCGGCTGTGCGGACGGTGGCGCGCTCACAGCGGGGCCTCCCGGCCCTGGCCGCTGCCTGCACTGGCCCGCCACTGCACCAGGCCGATCAGCGCATTGATCGCCCCCACCACGGCCAGCAGCACCAGACCCAGGGACAGGGCCAGGGCCAGGTCGCCCTTGCTGGTTTCCAGGGCGATGGAGGTGGTCATCACGCGGGTGAACCCGTCGATGTTGCCGCCCACGATCATGACGGCGCCCACCTCGGCAATGGCGCGGCCGAAGCCGGTGAGCAACGCCGTCATCACGCCCAGGCGCTCATGCACCAGCAGCAAGCCGGCGGTGGTCACCGGGCCGGCGCCCAGAGAGCGCAACTGGTCGCCGCCCTCGGCCAGCGCCGACAGCACCAGGCGGCGCGCCAGCGCGGCGATCAGCGGCACCACCAGGATGCTCTGCGCGATGACCATGG
>JBMLPD010000003.1:0-1412 GCA_049242285.1 Rubrivivax sp. | reverse complement strand
TTCAGGCCTGCGGCTTGCGCGCGCGCCAGCACGCTGGCCTGCAGCGCTGCGGTGTCCTGCACGGGCACGAAGCGGTAGGCGCTGACGTTCAGGATGGGGTCCATGGCGGGCGGAATTCTAGGCGCCGGGCCCGTTGCAGCCCGGGCTGAGGCCGGGCCCGGAACGGCCCCTGCCCGGTTCCTACAATGAGCCGATGAGCTTCGTCCACCTGCGCACGCACACCGAGTTTTCCGTGGTCGATGGCACCTTGCGCATTGACGCCGCCGTGGCGGCGGCGCGGCGTGACGGCCAGCCCGCCGTGGCCATCACCGACCTGGCCAACCTGTTCGGCGCCGTCAAGCTGTACAAGGCCTGCAGGGACCAGGGCGTCAAGCCCCTGATCGGTGCCGACCTGTGGATGCAGCCCGAAGGTGCCGAGCGCCAGGCCAGCCGGCTGCTGGTGCTGGCGCAGGATTTCCAGGGCTACCTCAACCTCAGCGAGCTGCTGGCGCGGGCCTGGACCACCCACGTGCACAAGGCCCAGGCCTGGGTGAAGTGGGAATGGCTGCAGACCCTGTCGGGCGGGCTGCTGTGCCTGTCCGGCGCCGAGAACGGGGCGCTGGGTCAGGCGTTGCTGGCGCAGGACGCCGAGCGCGCCAGGGCGGTGGCGCTGCGCCTGTCGGAGCTGTTCCCCGGGCGGTTCTTCATCGAACTGCAGCGCGCCGGTCTGCCGGGCCAGGAGGCCCTGGTGCAAGCCAGCGTGCCGCTGGCGGCCGAGCTGGGCCTGCCGGTGGTGGCCACGCACCCGGTGCAGTTCCTGGAGCCGGAGGATTTCGAGGCGCACGAGGCACGCGTGTGCATCGCCGAGGGCGAGACCCTGGCCAACCCGCGGCGCGTCAAGCGCTTCGCGCGCGAGCAGTGGTTCCGCCCCGCCGCCGACATGCAGGCGCTGTTCGCCGACCTGCCCTCGGCGCTGGAGAACACCCTGCACATCGCACGTCGCTGCAACCTGCGCCTGACGCTGGGCAAGCCCCGCCTGCCGGACTTCCCCACGCCGCTGCGCGCCGACGGCACGCCCACGCCCATCGAGGATCACTTCCGCGATCTGTCGGTGCGCGGCCTGGAGTGGCGCCTGGGCCAGCTCTTCCCCGATCCTGCCGAGCGCGAAGCGCGCCGTGCCGAGTACGAGCTGCGCCTGGAGTTCGAGATCGGGGTCATCGTCAAGATGGGCTTCCCGGGCTACTTCCTCATCGTGGGTGACTTCATCGGCTGGGCGCGCGCCAACGGCTGCCCCGTGGGCCCGGGCCGGGGCTCGGGTGCGGGCTCGCTGGTGGCCTATTCGCTGGGCATCACCGACCTGGACCCGCTGCGCTACAAGCTGCTGTTCGAGCGCTTCCTGAACCCCGAGCGGGTGTCCATGCCCGACTTCGACA
>JBMLPD010000002.1:0-6392 GCA_049242285.1 Rubrivivax sp. | reverse complement strand
CATGGCGATGCCGTAGTGGCCGATCACCTCCCGGAAAGCCGCGCCGATCTCCCGTGCACGCCGCAGGTACTCGCGTTTGTCCACCAGGTACCAGGTCATGCGCGTGATGTGCTGCGGTTGTGCGCCCGCCTCGGCCAGCACCGCCTTGACGTTGGCCAGGGCCAGACGCACCTGGTCCACCAGGTCGTCACTCTCAAAGGCGCACTGGGCGTTCCAGCCAATCTGCCCGGCCACGAAAACCTGCAGGCCCGAGGCCGCCACGCCGTTGGCGTAGCCCTTGGGAGCGGCCCATCCGGCCGGTTGAAGCACGTGGGCCGTCATGGGCTGGTCCTCAGCTTGAAGCGTTGCAGCTTGCCGGTCTCGGTGCGCGGCAGGCTGTCGCGGAATTCCACCGCGCGGGGGTACTTGTAGGGGGCGATGGTCTGCTTGACAAAATCCTGCAGTGCCTTGGCCATGGGCTCGTCGGCAGCATGGCCCGCCTTCAGCACCACGAAGGCCTTGACGATCTGGCCGCGGTCGGCATCGGCCACGCCAATGACCCCGCACTCGGCCACCGCCGGATGCAGCAGCAGGGCGCTCTCCACCTCCGGGCCGGCGATGTTGTAGCCGCCGGAGATGATCATGTCGTCGGTGCGCGCCTGGTAGACGAACTGCCCGTCCTCGTCCACGAGGTAGGCGTCACCCGTGAGGTTCCAGCCCTGCTGCACGTAGTTCGCCTGGCGCGGGTCATCCAGATACTTGCAGCCGGTGGGGCCCTGCACGGCCAGGCGCCCGACGGTGCCGCGCGGGACCTCGTGGAACGCGTCATCCACCACCTTCGCTCGGTAGCCCGGCACGGGCAGGCCGGTGGCGCCGGGCTTGGCGTGGGCCTCATCGGCCGAGATGAAGATGTGGAACATCTCGGTGGAGCCGATGCCGTCGATGATCTCGATGCCCGTGGCCTGCTTCCAGAGCGCCCGCGTGGCCGCCGGCAAGGCCTCGCCGGCGCTGACGCACTTGCGCAGGCTGGACAGGTCGTGCTGCCCCACCACGGCAGCCATGGCCCGGTAGGAGGTGGGCGCGGTGAAGAGTACGGTGGCGCGGTACTGGGCGATGGCGGCCGGCAACACATCCGGGCTGGCCTTTTCCAGCAACACCGTGGCCGCACCGATGGCCATGGGAAAGACCAGCAGGCCACCCAGCCCGAAGGTGAAGGCCAGCGGCGGGCTGCCGATGAAGATGTCATCGGCCGTGGCGCGCAGCACGTGCGGCGGCCAGCAGGCGCTGGCCGCCATCACGTCGCGGTGGAAGTGCATGGCCGCCTTGGGCTGACCGGTGGTGCCCGATGTGAAGGCCATCAGACAGATGTCATCTGCCGCACTGTCATGCGTTTCGAATGCGGCGGGCTTGCCCGCCATCGCAGCCTCCAGCGAGGCGTCTGCCCCACCGTTGAAATGCAGCACGGTCTTGAGCACGGGCGAGCGGGCCTGCGCCCCTTCCAGATCGGCGCTCAGGCGCGCATCGCACAAGGCCACGCCGATCTGCGCCTTGTCGATGATGACCGACAATTCCTGCGCGCGCAGCAGCGGCATGGTGCCCACTGCAATGCCCCCGGCCTTGAACACGGCCAGAAAGCAGGCCGCCAGCATCGGGCTGTTGGCCCCGCGCAGCAGCACGCGCTGGCCGGGGATGAGGCCCAGGTCCTGCACCAGGACATGGGCGATGCGGTTCACCTGAGCCTGCAGCTGCGCATAGGTCCAGCTGCTGCCGTCGGCGCCGATGAGGCAACGCCGATGCCCCTGCCCGGAGGCCACCCAGCGGTCCAGCAGCTCGGTCACGCAGTTCAGCCGTGCGGGCAACTGCAGTTCCGGCAGATCGAACACGAACGCGGGCAGCGCCTCAGGCGGCGGCAACCGGTCACGCGCGAAGGTGTCGACAGGAGCGGTCATGCAGGTCCTCGGTCGGTGACGGAAGAAACGTGGGCGACGCGGATTTACTTTACAACTAAACTATTTTCTCAAGGGCCTTGCGAAGGCCGGGTTGACCCTGATGAGCATCCTCTCTGCCACGCCCCTCGAACTCTGGGACATCTCCCCGCCCGTGCACGTCGGCTCGCCCGTCTTTCCCGGCGACACGCCCTACGCCCAGCACTGGCGCTGGACCCTGTCTGCCGACTGCCCCGTCAACGTCAGCACGCTCACGCTGAGCCCGCACGTGGGGGCCCATGCGGACGCCCCGCTGCACTACGCGGCCGACGGTGCCGCCATCGGCGAGGTGGATCTGCAACCCTACCTCGGGCCCTGCCGCGTGGTGCACGCCCTGGGGGCCGGCCCTGTGGTCACCTGGGCACAGGTGGCAACGGCCCTGAACCGCCCGGGCAGCGCAGCCCTGCCACCGCGGGTGCTGGTGCGCACCTACCGCCAGCACCCCGGCGACCGATGGGACCCGGGTCTGGCCGGCATCGCCCCGGAGGCGATCGAGCAACTGGCCGACCGCGGCGTGAAGCTCATCGGCATCGACACCGCCAGCATCGACCCGGCCGACAGCAAGGCACTGGCGGCGCACCAGGCGATTCGACAGCGCGACCTTCGCGTGCTGGAAAATCTGGTGCTGCAGGACGTGCCCGAGGGTGATTACGAACTCATTGCCCTGCCCCTGAAACTCACCACTGCAGACGCTTCGCCCGTGCGCGCCATCCTGCGCGCGCTGAGATGACGCAACGCCCGGCGCCCCCGACGACCACCACCCGCCCATGACCCCCCTGACGCGCACCGACTGCGAAGCCCTGGACCGCGACGACCCGCTGGCCGGCCTGCGAGCGCAGTTCACCATCCCGTCCGATCTCATCTACCTGGACGGCAACTCGCTGGGCGTGATGCCGGCCGCCGCACCGGCCCGGGTGGCGCAAGTGGTGCAGCAGGAGTGGGGCCAGGGCCTGATCCGCAGTTGGAACGCGGCCGGCTGGATGAACCTGTCACAGCGCGTGGGCGACAAGATCGCTCGGCTGGTGGGTGCCGGCGCGGGTGAGCTGGTGGTGGCGGACTCCACCTCGGTCAACCTGTTCAAGGCGATCAGCGCGGCCCTGGGCCTGGCGCGCGACGGGGCCCCGCAGCGCCGGGTGATCGTGTCCGAACGCAGCAACTTCCCCACCGACCTGTACATCGCGCAGTCCCTCGCACACCCACTCGGCTGCGCCCTGGAGCTGCTGGAGGCCGACGAGATCCCGGCCCGCCTGTCCGGCAGCCGCGGGCAGGACGTGGCCGTGCTGATGCTCACCCACGTCAACTACCGCACGGGCCAGATGCACGACATGGCCGGGCTGACGGCGCTGACCCACGCGGCCGGCGCACTGACCGTGTGGGACCTGGCCCACTCCGCAGGCGCCGTACCGGTGGACCTGCAAGCCGCGCAGGCGGACTTCGCCGTGGGCTGTGGCTACAAGTACCTCAACGGCGGGCCCGGCGCACCGGCCTTCGTGTGGGTGCACCCCCGCCATGTGGACCGCGCCTGGCAACCGCTGGCCGGCTGGATCGGCCACGCCGCGCCCTTCGAGTTCACGCCAGACTACCGGCCGGCAGCGGGCATCGCGCGCTACCTGTGCGGCACGCCGCCTGTGGTCTCGCTGGCGGCACTGGAATGCGGGGTGGACACCCTGCTCGCTGCGCAGCCTCTGGGCGGCATGACCGCGGTGCGCCGCAAGTCGCTGGCGCTCACGCGGCTGTTCGCCGATCTGGTGCAGGCCCGCTGCGGCGGCCACGGCCTGCACCTGGTCTCACCCACCGAAGACGCGCTGCGCGGCTCGCAGGTCTGCCTGGCGCGCGACGGCGGCGCCTACGCCATCGTGCAAGCGCTCATCGAGCGCGGCGTGATAGGCGACTTCCGCGCACCGGACGTCCTGCGCTTCGGCTTCACGCCCCTGTACATCGGCTTTGCCGAAGTCTGGGACGCCGTGGAGCATCTGCGTCAGGTGCTGGACAGCGGGGTCTGGCGCGAGGCGCGCTTTCAACAACGACAGCAGGTGACCTGATGGGATGCCCTTTCGGCTACGGTGAAGAGGCACCTGAAGAGGGCCGGCCCGCAACACCCACCACGCCCGCAACAGCCGCCGACACCCACGGCGCCAAGACCGACTTCTCGGCCGACATGAGCTACGGCGACTACCTGCACCTGGACCAGGTGCTCAACGCCCAGCATCCGCACTCGCCCGACCACAACGAGATGCTGTTCATCGTGCAGCACCAGACCAGCGAGCTGTGGATGAAGCTGATGCTGCACGAGTTGAGAGCCGCCATTCGCGCCGTCTCGCAGGACGAACTGCCCGCCGCCTTCAAGATGCTGGCGCGCGTGAGCCGCATCATGGAGCAACTGGTGCACGCCTGGGACGTCCTGGCCACCATGACGCCGCCCGAATACAGCGCCATCCGGGGCTACCTGGCCAACTCCAGCGGCTTCCAGAGCTGGCAGTACCGGTGCATCGAGTTCGCCCTGGGCAACAAGAAGGCGTCCCTGCTCAAGCCTCACGCCCACCGGCCCGACCTGCTGGCCCACGTGCAGGCCGCCTACGAGGCCCCCTCGCTGTACGACGAGAGCCTGCGCCTGCTGGCCCGCCGCGGCCTGCCCGTGCCGGCCAGCCACGTCCAGCGCGACTGGCGCGAGCCCTACCCCGCCAGCGACGCCGTGGTGGCCGCCTGGCTCGTCGTCTACCGAGACCCCTCCCGCCACTGGGACCTCTACCAGCTGGGCGAGGAACTCACCGACCTGGAGGACGCCTTCCGCCTGTGGCGCTTTCGCCACCTCACCACGGTCGAGCGCGTCATCGGCTTCAAGCGCGGCACGGGCGGCACCAGCGGCGTGGGCTACCTGCGCAAGATGCTGGACGTGGTGCTCTTCCCCGAGGTCTGGAAGCTGCGCACAGACCTGTAGCGGCAGCAGGGACAAGGCCGGTACGACGCGGGTCCTGCGGCCTGGATATCGTGAAATTCGAATGTCATCGTTTCGAATCTCAAGGTGTTCACAGGGCTTCCAACATGACCTCTCCAGCACACAAACCATTTACGGCCCCTTCGCTGGTCCCTGCCTTAACTGGCAAACAGGGGCCTTGCACACCAGCCCCTCGCCGCAGGTCAAGCGGCTTTCCTCAGGCGGGGTGGCTGGCCCTGTGCCTGGGCTTTGCGGTGGGCACCGTTCAGGCCGCGGGTGATCCGCAGGTCACCAATGCCGGCACGGTGTTGAGCTTCGCCTTGCCCCTGGCCACGGCAGGGGCGCACTTCTGGCAGGGCGACCGCGAAGGCCTGAAGCAACTGGCCTTTACCTGGAGCAGCTCCGTTGTGCTGGCCGAGGCGCTGAAACAGGGCACCAACAGAACCCGCCCCGACGGCAGCAACGACCTGTCCTTTCCCTCCGGTCACGCGGCCCGTGCCTTTGCCGCCGCGGCCCACGTCAACCGCCGCCACGGCATGCAAGCCGCCTGGCCGCTGTATGCCGGAGCGGTAGCCGTGGGCTGGACACGGGTGCAGGCCCGGCGCCACGACTGGCTGGACGTGACCGGCTCCCTTCTGTTGTCGGAGTGGATGGCGCGCACCTGGAGCACGCCACACGAGCAGGCTCCTCGCCTCGCGGCGAGCCGCGCCGACGGCCCATGGCGGCTGACCGTGTCCTGGCCCTTGTGAGAGTGTCTGCCGGGCACAAGACGGGAGATACCATCTCGCACCCACTGAATGCGGGAAGCCGACCCCGGTCCCGGTATCACGCTCTGGAGATCCACCTCATGGACACCCGCACCAACCCCCACCGCCTGCGCACCACCCAACTGCGCGAAGAACTCCAACGCCTGGACGTGCATGCCCTGCTTGTACCCAGCGCTGATCCGCACCTGAGCGAGTACCTGCCCGAGCGCTGGCAGGCGCGGCAGTGGCTGTCAGGCTTCACCGGTTCCATGGGCACTCTGGTGGTGACGGTGGACCGCGCTGCGCTGTTTGCCGACAGCCGCTACTGGGCGCAGGCCGAAGCCGAGCTGGCCGGCAGCGGTATCGAGCTGGTGATGATTCCAACCGGGGCATCGTCGCTGCACATCGACTGGCTGGCCGCGCAGGTGCCGGCTGGACGCACGGTGGCCGTCGACGGCCAGGTGCTGGGGCTGGCCGCTGCGCAGGCACTCAAGACCGCGCTGGACCGCGCCGGCGTGCTGCTGCGCACCGACCTCGATCCCGTGGACGCCATCTGGACAGAGCGGCCGGGCCTGCCGCCGCAGCCGGTGTACGAGCACCTGGCCCCGCACGCCCCGCTGCCCCGCGCGGCCAAGCTCGCCCAGGTGCGCGAGGCCATGGCGCGCCACGGCGCCACGCACCATGTCGTCTCCACGGTGGATGACATCGCCTGGATCACCAACCTGCGTGGCGCGGACGTCTCGTACA
>JBMLPD010000001.1:0-1899 GCA_049242285.1 Rubrivivax sp. | reverse complement strand
TACTCCTCGAACAAGACGGGGTCCAGCACCTCAATGTCTGCGATCACATAGACGGCCATCTTGACTCCTTGGCGTTGGGTGAACGCCATCCTTCTCGGCGCCGCTGGCATTCTCGCCTCGGCTCAAGGCCCGGGCCACGCGCAGCCCTGCCGCCACGGCTCCAATGGGGACACCAAGCCGCTTGAGCCAGCGGTTCGGGGTTGGGCACCACTCCCCGCGGAACTCCTGGGCCAGGCGGTCGGCGCCCGGCGCCTGTTCGTGAAGCGACTGCCGATCAGTCCAGCTTGAGGAACGGCGATCCGCGTTCATGCTTCACGGTGACTCGTGGTCGGACAGCACATGCCACCACCGTGGCCGGCGGGAGACGTAGGAGTGGTACCTGGGTGCGAAGGCCTTCAGGTGCGGTTTGTCGAAAGCACCCGTGACGATGGCGACGGTGGGCTCGTCGTCAATGGCTCCAATGGTGCTGCCGCAAGTGCTGCAGAAGGCCCGGCTGGAGTACGAAGACGTACGCCACGTGGAGGGTTTGCCGCCCGGGCCGACCCACTCCACGCTCTGCGCGGGGAACTCCACCCAGGTGAGCGTGAGCGCGCCCGAGTGCCGGCGGCAGCTTTCGCATGAACATGTGTGCGGCTTGCCCGGCTCTGAAGTGGCCCGAAACCGGATGGCGCCGCAGATGCAGCCCCCCTCATAGTGCTTGGTATTCATGGCTACGACCCGGAAGAGAAGTTGGTTTCTGGTGACGCCAGAGGTGGTTCAAGCAGCCCGCGCAGGCACGCGCCTTCAGCACCGGCTGCGCCGCGACTTGAGGGCGCGCACCATCACGGCCACCACCGCGAGATTGAGGGCCAGCAGAAGTGCTGCCAGCAGGCTCGGCCTGTTGAAGAGTTCCATCAGCTCAAAGGGCACATACACGGCCCCGCTGGTGGCCGCCAGAACCTCGGCCCACGCGCGCTGCTTGAACAAGCCGTAGGCTTCGACCAGCCGCAGCACCGAGTAGGCGGTGGCGCCGGCAGCCAGCTGCCACAACCGAAGGTCCGTCACCCCGGCCGCCGCGTCCAGGAAGATCTTGGGGTACTTCGAAGCGGGATTCAGGTGGGCGTGGGCGATGAGCACGCCAGCCAGCCGGTGAAGATCGTGGTGAAGCAGGGCCAGCAGACCAGACGCCGCCGCAAGCACGACCACGCCTTTGAAGGCCTCCATCGCAGCGATGACCCGGATGGCCTTAGAAGATGGCATAGGCGATGACTGCACAAATGGCGCCCATGCCCGCCAGGGCGGCAAGGAACAGCGTGTCCACCACCAGGCGAAGGCGCCTGCGGATTCGCGGTTCCTTGGCCTTGAAAGACCAGAACGCCAGGAAGGCGCAAACCACGAACAGCAGCGCATCCACGGCGAGCAGATCGTCGCCGATGGTCTGGACATTGGATTGAGCTGCAATCAGGCGCAGCAAGCCGATGGCCGTGAGGCACACACCCACCATGCCTGCGGACACGGTGAACACATGCATCGTGAGATCGTGTTCACGGGCTTCAAGATCAGGTGGATTTTCCATGTGGGGTGACGGGTGAAAGGTGCAGCCTGCGGGTGGCATGTCCGTCAGGCAGCGCCATGGGGTCGACCTGGGGTTTGTACGGGGATTACTGAGCCGGCCACACACCTGTCCGATGATGGTTTCGTTGGAGACGATCATGCCAAGCAAACCCAAGACCTGGAAGCAGAAGATGAACGCCAAGCCACCGCACACGGTGCTGCTGGACAAGGACTTTGCAGGCGTTCCTGCCGGGGCCAGGCTGCTGATCTCTTGCCCGAAGGAAGTCGAGCACTACCTGCGCACCAAGGTACCGCCGGGCGAGACCCGGGAGATACAGCAGATGCGGCGCGAGCTGGCCGCGGCGT